>CBFICN010000314.1:0-3725 GCA_965661045.1 uncultured Myxococcota bacterium | reverse complement strand
TAAAGAAGCCGGTCGAGCACTGTATGAACGTGGCTATCACAGAGATGGATTCAAACGACAATTTGCCGCCATCATGGCAACAGGAGATCGAGAGCGCTTCTACAGCACCATTACTCAACCCACTGCAGTCATACATGGACGCAAAGATCCTTTGTTGTGCGTTGCGGGAGCGAAAGCAGTTGTTCGTTCAATTCCACAAGCTCGAGGACATTACTTTGACGAATTGGGACACGACATTCCTTCAGAATTGGTCGATGAGTTTGCAGCCATCATTCGGAATCTGGTGGATCAAGCCAATAGCACGTCCTAAAGCACAATGTACAATCAACAACTCAAGCTACGCATATTGGAATGGATGAAAAAAACATCCAAAACCTCTCACCTTGCCGACCACTCTCAAACAACGAGTTTTGAAGCATTGGCACTGGACTTGTGGGCAGACCAAGTAGAACGAAACCCAGAATATGGTCGATGGTCGGACTGGGTCTTAAACCATAAAAAACCCACTCGATGGCAAGACATCCCAGCTGTTCCAGTCACCCTATTCAGAGACTTGTCACTCACTTGTTTTCCACCCATGCTGGCAAGACACCGATTTAGAACCAGTGGGACCACTGGTCCCAGAGGGTGTCACAGTTTGCTGGATACTGAAGTCTACGACTGTGGGTCTGTACTAGGTAGAGATATGCTGATCGGTTCAGTTCCGACCGATGGTGTCTCATTGGTTTCGAACAGTGCAGACTCCTCGCTAGGACACATGTGTAAATACTTTGCACCCACTATGCATCAATGCTTCATCCCAGAACTTGGGGTTCTCAAAGAAGAAGCCTTTGCACTATTGCGGTCTGCCAACACACCACAATTTATACCAGCCACCGCTTTTGCCATGGCCTCTCTGTTGCGAGATGTCGACAGGAACACCCCACCAATCGAATTAATGGAAGGCTCAGTGATTTTGATTACCGGTGGATTCAAAGGACGAACCCAAGAGATTGAAGGCACTGAACTCATCGCACGATTGAGACACTTGTTTCCGACAGCCAAAATTGTGGGAGAGTATGGCATGACCGAACTGAGTTCTCAGATGTGGTCTCACCCATTGGAAGGACGCTTCCTCTCACCTCCATGGCTCAAGGTGGTGGCGGTCGATCCCAAAACGGGTCAAGCGTTGCCCAATGGCACTGTTGGGCAACTGAAATTTGTCGACTTGGCCAATCACCAAACCGTGGTGGCGATTGAAACTCGAGATCAAGGCATCATACACCCTGATGGGTCGATGGAACTGCTGGGTCGACTACCCCAGTCAGATGCACGTGGGTGTTCACTGTCGGTGGAAGAAGTGGATCGATTCTTCATCGAAAAGCAGACAACGGTCCCTACTGAGAACGCAACCATTATCGGTCAACAGCACAACAACCCTCGACAAATCTCAGCGGTGATGCACGCGATTCGAGAATTACGTTCGTGGCCCACTGAACAAATCCAATCCATCAGCGAAGGGTTATCAACTGCCAATGCACGATGGGGATGGCACAACAGTCTAGATTCGCTGTTGGAACTTGACGGTATTGGATTCAACACATTGCTGGATGACTCTCCATACAAACCTGCACACATTGGAATTGTCTTGGCTCGTGGTGTGTGTACGGCTGGATTGGAATGGATTGCTTTGGCGTTGGCATCCGGTGCACATGTCACATTGAAAGCACCTCGGGGTCTCAGCGCGAGTATTGAGCAATGGGGATCGGTGTTTCAACGACGCGGTCTTCCACTGTACATACAAGAAGATCGCACCTTGCCAACTGTAGACTGGCTGTGGATATTTGGAGACGATGACAGCATCCGAACGATTCAACAAAATACGCCCCACGGCTTTTGTCAGACCTATGGGCACCGATTCTCCCTTGCTGTCTCATCAGACTCTCTGGAAGATGCCGAAAAGGTTGCACAAGACATTGTGGCTTATGATACCCGGGGTTGCATGGCGCCGGTGGCCGTCTGCTGTATTGGAAATGCCCAATTGTTTTCGGAACGATTGTTTGACGCTTTACGAAGATTACAACAAGAACGGTCTTTGGGCAGTGTTGATCCATTTTTGGGACCTGAATTTCGACGTCGCATCGGACTGGCGCTACAGAAACCCAACGCTGTGTGGCTTGAACAGACGGAACAAGACACTTGGGGTGTTTTGTTGCAACCCCTCAAGAGTTTTACCCCCAGTGCACTGCCACGATTGACCACTGTTCATGCCACCTCTACACCAGCGGTGCTTCAAGCGTTACTGGCTCCATGGCGTGACAAAATCTCAACCATCGGTTGCTCGAGCACACTCGATGCCAGCACTTGGGTATCGGAAGCCATCCGCAATAACCACCCACGAATCTGCGCGCTTGGTGAGATGCAACGCCCCCCATTTGCACGCTTGCACGATGGTGTTCCCATGTGGGGACCATCCGACTCCCCTCAACGCGTACTCAATCAAGACACGTCTCAAAAGTAACTTTTTAGTTGTATAAAGCCTGAGCCGGGCATCATGCCAAATTCTGATGCCACAGACAGACTGTTGGGGTCGATGAGAAACTCTCCCAACCCAAGGGGACTGGGTCGCTCACCAAGTCCAATATAGCCACCGGCAACCAACTGAACATCATCAGAAATTGAAACACTGACCGATGGCGAAACCAATGCGGACAGATCAGCCAAATTGGCAATCACTGCAACCGTTCCAGCGGTCAATGCACTCACTTCTTGCGCCCATGCCAAGGACAAATAGTGTTGACCCATCACCCACAATTCCCCTCTAGCGTACCGTTCAGACTGGGCAAAGGACAAATAATCGGCGGCATCGCTGGTCCCTAGACTCTGAAAATAATACTCCACCGTGAGACTGCTTCGGTCAAAAGGGCGAACAAAGGCCCCCGTTGTCAAACGAACAAAGGGGTCTTCTTGCTCTGCATTCTCTGCACTCTCCGAATTTTCTGGCAACGTCAACGTCACATCACTGTGGACCCCAACCGCACCAATGCTGCTGGCCAAGCCGGTACCCAGCACACGGTCACTGCGAATCAAGCCGCCAAAGAGAGAGAGGTCCGTCCAACCAATTGTGGCATTGGAGTTGATCACCGCCGTCAATCCATCCACATCCCATGAGCCGGAATAGGCCAACACGCCAGTAATCTGCCCCGTCATTCCAAAATACCTTTCCACACGAAGCGCATCAATACCGGCTTTGTACTCATTGTCGATCGTTGCGATAGAAAAGGGTTGCACCAAGTCCATAGGATTGAACACCATTCCGTGACCAAAAGAGATGGCCTGTCTGCCCAATCGAATGATGCTGTTGCCAACATTGGCTTGAGCAAAAAGCCTGTCCGTTCGACCTTGCAAGAATAGATCGCTGTCTTCCATCCGCCAAGAGAGTGTGACAGCTTCGGGTGCCTGCAACCCGACGCCCGTCATCATCGTCGACATTCCACCGTCCACATCCAGCCCCATGTCTGCCAAGCCACTTTGCAACTGACTTTGGTACATTGGCGTTCCAGCGGTCACAACATGGTGTGCTTCAATCGAAAAAACATCATTGATCGTCCAATCCAGTTTTACTCGACCGTCTACAAAGGACTGCGCTGTATCACTGGGCGGCATCAAAATGTGGTCATAGGGGTGCACCGTCACAAAAAACGTTTTCAAGTCCGCGTTCCACTGCATCGCAGACGGCTCTGTGT
>CBFICN010000313.1:0-3737 GCA_965661045.1 uncultured Myxococcota bacterium | reverse complement strand
CTCAACTTTGAAAATGGGTTGTTTTGTTTCTTGATATTTTTGGGGAATGGGATGTTCGATAACTTGGTCGTTGTATAGTGTCTCGTTGGTTGGGTTGATTTAGCTGTTTGATTTTTTGAGTACACCTCACCTTGATATCCTTCGGAGATTCTTGCCCCTTCAGATCCTCTCTCAACTTTGAAAATTTGGTGGTTTGACATTCGGTACTTTTAATTGGCTTTTCGATGACTTGGATATCTGGTTAGTGTTTCGGTAGTGAAGTTGATTTAGCAGTTTGTTTTTTGTGATGATGGATTTACAGGATGGGGTTCTGGATCTTATCGTGCCGGATTTCGATTGCGCTGGGTCCAAATGTGTCGGGTAGATGATGTCAGTTGGATTCATAGATTGATGAAGAGTGTGCGAACGAAGCGTACTCTGTGTACGTGAGTGAGAACTTTCAAAGTCAATCAAAGAAGACAGCGACAGACTCTGTCCTGTGTGACTCTAAAGGCAGTGTGTCTTCCTTTGTGGTTCTCCAATCCACTGTCCAACTTTGAACAATACGAAGTTGTTGGAAGTTTTAGGGTGATTTGGAGATTGGTCTGTGATTTGGGTGATGGGATTGATTTAGCAGTTTGTGTTTTGAGTGATGGATCCACAGGGTGGGTGTTCTGGATCTTAATGTGTCGGATGAAATCTACAGGTTCTCTAAAGGTTTCGTTGAGTCTCTTTCAGTTGGTAATAGAGGTGTATCAGTTGATACACGTGAAAGGTGGGTGGTTCTCATGAAAAGCAGTACGAGTATCTTGATTGTACTCATATTGGGTGTGATTTCATTGGTTGTAATTTAATGGATCTTGCACAACCCCTTGATGCCTGAAATTACATCGGTGCATTTATAAGGTCGTGAACACCATCGATAACTGGAGATAGTATCGGGTATCTGCTTTCAATATGACCACTCAAAAATACAATTATCTACATTGTCAGGACAAATATGAGATCTCCGAGACAAACCATAAATAAAAGGATGAAATTACTATGAAAGGAATGAGTATCATAGTTGGGCTGGTGCTGATTGGTTGTGATGGTTCAGACAAAAATCTTGGTGTGGTCAATCGAGATCCAGAAGCTCAAATCACCTCACATACCGATGACGCAGAGATTCCAGAGGGTACGACAACATTGTTTGTTGGTTCAGTCTCAGATGTGGACAATCCTGCAGATGAATTGTTGGTCACCTGGTATGCTGGAACCGATATCTTGTGTCCAGAGACGATTCCTGCTGAGGATGGTACATCTGAGTGTCAAGCGGAGCTGTCTCCAGACGTGACATCCATCAAAATCTCCGTTCGTGATCCTTCGAATGCTCGGGCTGAAGCAGAGATTTCGGTTGTGGTGATGGAAACTGAGATACCCGTTGCGACCATTACGAGTCCAGAAGCGGATGGTATGTATTACTCAGACCAGCTGGTGTTGTTTGAAGGTTTGTTGTCGGATGCTGAAGATGATGGTGGTGACCTGACCGCATACTGGACTTCTTCTATTGATGGCACATTAACAGCCGATGCAACCCCAAATGGGAATGGTGAGATCAGTGGCTATGCGAATTTGAGTCAGGGACAGCATATCATTGAACTGCATGTAGAGGATACCAGTGGTAAAACCAATAAAGAATCTGTAATTGTAATGGTGGGTGCCCCCAATACACCGCCCAGTTGTGAGTTTACGGCACCGACGACAGGGTCGGCTGGACGTGTGGGTAGCACAGTAACATTTACCGGTACCGTCAGTGACCCCGATGTCTCTCCCAGTGAATTAAGTGTCGAGTTTTCATCTGACAAAGATGGCTCAATGGGTGTGGTGACACCAAATGCGTCGGGCAATGTCAATTTTGCCTACAATGGACTCAGTCAGAATACCCACCTCGTTTCGATGATCGTCAGCGACGATGCAGGTGGTGAGTGCGTATCGGACATCTTGTATACGGTCGGTTCCGCCCCTACGGTTACAGTTGCCGCTCCATTGGACGGAGAGACATACGGTGAAAACAGCAATGTGACCTTTACCGCGACGATAGCCGACAACGATGACCCACCAGAGCAATTGTCTCTGTCCTGGGAGTCATCGATTGATGGGGTGTTCTCAACAGCCGGTTCTGACTCCAATGGGAATGTCCAGTTTACAAACAACACACTGTCCAGTGGTCAACATTCAATCACGGCAACTGTAACGGATACCACGGGCTTGTTCACATCTGCACTGTTGTCCATCAATATCAATGGTGCCCCAACGCAACCAAATGTAACCCTCAGTCCCAATCCAGCGTACACCACCGACAATCTTGTGGCCGCAGCCAGTGGTTCCGTAGATCCAGAAGGGAGTGCGGTGACGTACAGCTTTGAATGGTTGCTGAACGGGTCGAGTACTGGATTAACGGGCTCGACGTTGGCTTCTTCTGAAACCACCAAAGGCGATTCTTGGACTGTGCGGGTCACGCCAAGTGATGGAACCACAAACGGACCATTTAGAGAAGAAACGATTTTGATCTCCAACGCATTGCCGATTGTGACCGCTGTATCGATTTCTCCAAGCAGTCCAAATACTCAAGACAATCTGACCTGCAGCTACAGTACAAGTGATGCAGACGGTGATCCAGTCTCAGTATCCTTTCAATGGACGATGGGTGGAAATACCTTGTCTTCAACCACCGATACGTTGAACGGACCATTTCAGTTTAACGATACGTTGACCTGTACGGTGACCCCGAATGATGGCACCACCAGTGGTACACCCGTATCTGCTTCGGTGACCGTTGGGAATACTGCACCCGTCATCAATACCTTGGGCTTATCTCCCAATGCGGTCTACACGGATGACATCATCACCGCAACGGCAACAGCCACCGATGCAGAAGGGGACCCGTTGACCTACAGCTGGGATTGGTATGTGGACAACGGTTCTGGATTTGCGCTGGTGCAAAGCAACTCTGGTTCAGGTGGGAGTGACACCTTGGACGGGGTATACCACTTCGACAAAGATGATGATGTGTATGTTGTGTTGACCGTTTCTGATGGCAGTTCCACCACGTCTCAAACCAGCAGCACCATCTCGATTTTGAATACCCCACCATCTGCATTTAATGTTTTAATCGACCCGACGGCACCTGTGGCTGGTTTGGATGACTTGACATGTATTGCGCAAGGAAACGATGTGGATGGGGACACCGTTGCACTGAGCTATGACTGGACGGTGGACGGCAGCAGTGCCAACAACACCTCTGATACTGTTTGGTCCACAGACATCGCCGATGGTGAAGTGTGGGCGTGTACCGTAACACCAGACGACGGTGTGGATTTTGGAGCACCTGTCACGGTTTCGGTCATAGTTGGTGCAGACGTGCCTGGTGCGACAGGGGGTGGTATTTGTGCTTCTGCTGGTTATGCCGTCGACCCAACGGGTGTACAGTCGATTTCTTGTTTTTCTGAAGCCGGTGTTGCAGGAGAGGAAACCTCTACCTCCACCAACACTTGGCAACCTGGCTCAATTTATGTATTTTCTCCGGAGTAAACCATGATTCTCTCTTTGCTTCTTTCTTCTTTCTTGAACACTGCAAACGCAGTTCCTTTACAAATTACCCATCAAGGCCGTCTATTGGATGCCAATGGTGCTGCGATGACGGGAACGCATGATTTAACTTTCCGTATTTACGACTCTACGTCTGGTGGTTCGATGTATTGGTCGGAAACCTTGGT
>CBFICN010000312.1:0-3748 GCA_965661045.1 uncultured Myxococcota bacterium | reverse complement strand
ACGTGTTTTGAATCAAATCTACAAAGAGGGATAATGACATGAAATTTATTCGTGACCAACATGACAAAGTGGCCCCACTCTTCGAGGAAGGTGGCAAACTTGAGAAGTTTCACCCTGCATGGGAAGCCCACGACACTCTGCTGTTTACTCCAGGTCTAGTCACCAAAGCAGCCAGCCACATTCGAGATGCGTTGGATCAAAAACGCATGATGATCACTGTGGTTGTCGCACTCCTCCCCTGTTTCTTGATGGCAATGTTCAACACTGGATACCAAGCCAATGTTGCAACAGCCGCTGGTGCTGCCCCACTTGCTGACTGGCACAGTACAATCTACACGACACTTGGATTTGCCTATGCGGCCAAAGGTGCAAGCGTCAGTTTGTTTTCTTTGAGCAACTTCGTTCTGGGTGCAATATTTTTCTTGCCTGTCTACATCACCACACTTGCAGTTGGTGGTATTGCGGAAGTCGCAATCTGCATCATTCGACGCCACTCAGTCACGGAAGGATTTTTGGTCACTTCTGCATTGTTCCCTTTGATTTGTCCTCCAACAATACCGTTGTGGCAAGTGGCTTTGGGAATCTTGTTCGGTGTCGTAATTGGGAAGGAAATCTTTGGGGGTGTTGGAATGAACATTCTCAACCCAGCATTGACCGCACGTGCATTCCTATTCTTTGCCTACCCCACTGGCATTTCTGGAATGGCTCCATGGTTGCCATTTGACACAAAGAACGTGGCTGCCGTTGCTGGAAAAGCAGGTTTGCCGGATGCAAACTCGGGTGCAACATACTTGGCAATGTTTGCGGATGATTCTGCGGTTGGTGGATTCAACTTTGCGTTTGGCAGCATCGACTGGACCACCGCATTCTATGGTTTGGTTCCCGGGTCCATGGGTGAAACCAGTGCTCTGGCTTGTTTGATTGGTGCTGTAATTTTGATTGCCTCCAAAATTGCCTCTTGGAGAACCATGGCCGGTGTCGTCGTCGGTACGGTCATCATGTCTCTCATCTTGAACCAAGTGGGTGCAAATGACGGTGCTCAAACCATTTTGGATGTTCCATTTCACTGGCACATGGTGACTGGTGGTTGGGCCATCGGTACTGTATTCATGGCAACTGACCCCGTTTCCAGTCCGTTCACAGACAAAGGAAAGTGGACTTATGGGATCTTCATTGGCATATTGGTGGTATTGATTCGCTGTGTCAACCCAGCCTACCCTGAAGGAATGATGCTGGCGATCTTGTTCATGAACATGTTTGCACCATTGGCAGATCACTTTGTGGTACAAGCCAACATCAACCGTCGTTTGGCACGAAGCGCCGCATAATCTGAACACTACATTATTGGGCGGTGTATTGGGCCGCCTCTTTATACAATACGAATGAAAGGAGAATATTTGTATGGCACAAAGAAGTAATGGGTACATCTTGGGATTCGCCACGGCTGTGTGTGTGGTCTGTTCCGTATTTGTATCTTCTGCAGCCTTGTCTCTAAAAGACAGACAAGTTGCCAATGCAGAATTGGACTTGAAAAAGAATGTCATCTCTGTATCTGGTTTAAAAACAGCATCTGCAGATGGACAGTTGGTAGTCACCCCTGAAGATGTCGATGCCTTTTTCAACCCTGAATCAAAAGACCGCGTTGAACTTGGTTACGTAGACCTGAAGTCTGGTAAAATTGCCGACAACAGCATGGTAGAGAAGTACCGAAGTGAGAACAAGGGCAAATGCGAAGAACTGTCTTCATCGGACAACATCGCAAAGATATCTTGTTTACCGAAATACAAAGAAGTATTTACAGTCTACAAAGAAGGATCGGTTGAACGCATCATTCTCAATGTAGAAGGTAAAGGCCTTTGGTCTACACTGTATGGATTCTTGGCACTCAGTAAAGATGGCGCAACAATCAATGGTCTAACGTTCTACCAACACGGTGAAACACCTGGTCTCGGTGGAGAAGTTGACAACCCAAAATGGAAGAAGCAATGGGTTGGTGAGCAAGCGTACAACAAAGGCGAGCCACACATTGATGTTGTCAAAGGTGTAGCACCAAGTGGTGTAAAGACAGATGGGAAATTGGATGGTCTCAGTGGGGCAACATTGACAGCCAATGGCGTCGAGTCCCTTCTCAACTTCTGGTTGGGAGAGCACGGATACGGTCCTTACGTTAAAACTCTTTCCAAAGGTAGCTAAGCAATGTCTCAAAATAACAAAGAAATTTTGTTGGATCCTTTGTTCAACAACAATCCCATCGCGCTACAAGTTCTGGGAATTTGTTCAGCACTGGCTGTCACAACAAAAATGGAAACTGCTGTTGTAATGAGCATCGCTTTGACTGCGGTTCTCACCTGCTCAAACATGGCTGTATCCGCGATTCGCCAGTACATCCCTGCGAGCATTCGTATCATTGTTCAACTCACCATCATCGCGTCACTTGTGATCATGACCGACCAGATTTTGAAAGCCTACCTGTTTGACATATCCAAACAACTTTCTGTCTTTGTGGGTCTCATCATCACAAACTGTATCGTGATGGGTCGCGCAGAAGCCTTCGCAATGCAAAATGGACCAGTTGCGTCAGCATTTGACGGTATTGGTAATGGTCTTGGCTATTCATTGGTTTTAATTCTTGTCGCCTTCTTTCGTGAACTATTTGGCAGCGGCTCTCTGTTCGGTGTTCAATTGTTCGCAAAGGTGACAGAAGGCGGATGGTATACACCCAATGGGCTTATGTTGCTTTCTCCGTCAGCCTTCTTCCTCATCGGTTTGGGAATCTGGGCTCTTCGTACTTGGAAAACCGATCAGATTGAAGCGGAGTAAATCATGGAAGGATTGATTAGTTTGTTTGTAAAAGCCGTATTCATCGAAAATATGGCACTCGCATTTTTCTTGGGGATGTGTACATTCCTCGCCGTATCCAAAAAGGTAGACACAGCCATTGGTCTGGGTGCCGCTGTTGTATTTGTATTGGGCATCACTTGCCCACTCAACAATCTGTTGTACACCTTCATTTTGAAAGAGGACGCTTTGATTGCGGGTGTGGACCTTTCGTTTCTGTCGTTTCTTGCATTCATTGGCACCATCGCAGCTGCTGTTCAGATTGTTGAAATGACACTCGACAAATATGTCCCCGCCCTGTACAACGCGTTGGGGGTATTCTTACCACTGATTGCTGTAAACTGCGCCATTTTGGGTGGATCGCTGTTCATGGTCGAACGTGACTACAACTTTGTTGAAAGTGTTGTCTATGGACTTGGCTCTGGAACTGGGTGGGCTTTGGCAATCGTCGCACTTGCAGCATTGCGTGAAAAAATGCGCTACTCTCAAGTACCCGCTGGTTTGCGTGGTCTCGGTATGACCTTCATGGTTACTGGACTGATGGCAATCGGCTTTATGGCTTTTGGTGGAATCCAACTGTAATCGCAATTGAAAACAACCCCATCATAGGGAGAACCTCATGGAAATGATTTTAGCAGCAGAATTAACCACCGCACTGGCAATCAGTGTGGGAATGTTCACGACGGTGGTTGTGGCATTGGTGGGCGTCGTGTTGACAGCCAAGAAGTTCTTGGTGTCGTCTGCAGACGTTCAACTGGTCATCGAAGAACCAAATCAAGACACTCGAACAATTAGTACACCTGCTGGGAGTACATTGTTGAATACCTTGGCGGCACAAAAGATTTTCATCCCCTCGGCTTGTGGTGGTAAAGGATCTTGTGGCGTGTGCAAGGTAGACGTTCACGAAGGT
>CBFICN010000311.1:0-3755 GCA_965661045.1 uncultured Myxococcota bacterium | reverse complement strand
ACCACTCAAATTCCAGCCAGTGTGGCGTTGCAAGAAGGGACAGGAACGCATCGATCGTTGTCTTGGTACTGGTATGGTCTGTACGTTGTGGTATTGTTTGTGACGTTGTACTCTCAGCTTCAAAACCCAGTGTGGGCAGCGGGTGCCTTGATTGGGTTGATCCTGATCATTGGGTCAGTCTATGCACTGGTGATGGGCGTTCAGCAATTGCTTTTGACTCGACGCGTACACAGTTGGACTGTGCGCCACGCCATTCGAAACTTTGCATCCAGCGCTTTTGGATTGAGGACGGCCATTGTTGCCTTGACTTTGGGTGTGATGGTGATCACTTCGATTGGATTGATGCAGCAAGCGATTACCAATCAAATTCGCAATGTGTCACTAACATCCGCGCCAACCAATTTCTTTGTGGACATTCAGCCCGAGCAGTGGACTGAAGCCAAGCTGTTGCTCGAAGAAAACGGTGTTCGTCACCTTCAATCTGCGCCAGTTGTGATGGGGCGAATTGCCAACATCAAGGGCGTACCCGTTTCAGAAATTATCGAGACCCAACCCGATACACAGCGCTGGGCATATACCCGAGAACAACGCCTATCCTATGATGTTCCTGTAGACCCAGAGACCATTTTAGAAGGCACCTTCGACGACTCAAGCCCAGACAATGCCCTCTGTTTGGAGACTCGGTATGCTCAAAGGCTTGGTGTCACAGTGGGGGATGCGATCACCTTTGATATCCAGGGAATTCCGATTGAGTTTGTGGTGACCGCCACGCGTCGCATCCATTGGGAAACCATGCAGATGAATTTCTTTCTTGTTGCCAAAGGAGAGACACTGGCCGAAGCACCACAGTTTCGACTGGCGGCTGCGCAACTGTCGGCAGAAGGTGAAGAAGCCGTTCAAATGGGATTGTCAAAATCCATACCCAACGTCACAGTGGTGTCCTTGCGAAACATTGTCGAACGCGTTGCCGTGATGCTCGACAGCATTGCGCTGGCGATTCAAACGATGGGTGGATTTTCGATGTTGATGGGTGGCATCATCATGGTTTCTAGTTTGCAGGCTTCATTGGAACGTCGTCGAAAACAGTTTCAATTGCTGTCGGTACTTGGCTCGACGCAACACGAGATATCTCGAATGGTGTCTATCGAGATGTTGTTGACAGGGGGGATTTCCGGTGTGCTGGGCAGTGGTCTCGCGTGGCTTTGTACGTGGGGACTGTTGCGCTTTGTTTTTCGGATGACGGTGTTGCCCTCTGTGGGGTGGTCACTTGTCAGTGCAGTGCTGGTGATGGCTTTGATTGCACTGTTGGGAAGGGTCGTTCGACCGGGGTGATTGTACAGTATTTGTTGACTATCCCTTAAATGTTTTATGCTTTGAACTGGTTGAGCCACATTTATTGCAACGTCCACCACTTTTCTTCATGGTTTCGGTACAGTTCATATTTTGACACCCTATATTTTCACAAACTGTACAACGTTTTACAATATGACCTTTTTTACAAGATTTTTGAGTCGCCATGGTTTATTCCTTATTGAACTTTAAGAGAGTGATTTGACGATTGTTGAACAATCATCTTACAGATAACGCTCTGCCAAATAGTCCACATAAGCACCATGCTGCTGGCGCAATCCATAATGGTACATGTTGTGAATGAGGTCTTGATACGAAATTGGGTGAAAGCGAATCCCATCTTGTTCGACAACTTTTCCAAATCGCTCAATTTCTTCACGGTGTTGTGCACCACTCGCTGTGGGGACATCATACCACAAATATGCCAACCAAAACTCTTTTTGAGTTCCTTCTTTGTTGGAAACATGATGCTTGAGACCCAAGATGTGTTTGATTAATTGAGCAGCGTGTAGAAACTTGTACTCTGCATCGATTGGATTGATTTTTTGAGCCAGTGCTTTGATGCTTGGTATGTCATCCCAGAGTTCAGGGTGTTTCAAATACGCTTCTTTGAGCCCAGAGTGGTTGCCGGAATAGGGTTCTGAAAACTTGCATTCGACTCCGATAATTGAACGTTCGTACTGAATTACAACGTCAATATTGGGTGATTTTGGAAAGTCGGCATGATGACTGGCAGCGTGCGCTACCTTTTCTTCAAATGCGAACCCCTGAATATCGGTTTGGGGGATTTTGAGTGCTTTGGCCAATTGTTTGAGATTGTTGACACTTTGATTTCGCCAGTATTCAAAAATATTGGCACCCAATGCGGAGGAAGAATGCAAAGCCTGCATATTGCAAGTTGCACCTCGCAACTCTCCACCATCTCCCTTTTCAAACTCAGTAGTTGTTTGTGCGGACAGGGGAACATATAGATTGTCCTTCAGGCTTTGAAGGTATCCCAGTGCAGTTGGATCGGTGTTCTTAGGTCCACCTCTTTGTGGGAGATGGTGCCTTAACGCCCAAAGTTCCTGTCTATTTTTGATGTATGCTGAACCATTCACAAGAGTCTCCTATTTTGCTTTACTTTCCGAACCAGTATTGCCAATCTGAAATAGACGAACCACAAATCCAAGCATGGAAAAGAGTTGGTCTATAGCGTCTCGACTTTCTATCTTCGGTACTTCTACGGTCAACGTGTCTGTGGTTGCTGAAACCGTGTATTGAAACCGAGAACCGATTTCTGCTTTCATGGTTTGTTGTAGGTTTTCAATATATTGAATGTCTTTTTTAAAGTTAATTTCAATTTTAAAGAACTCATCACAGTCAACCATTCTCGAACAATCTGGCAATTGAATGAATTGAGTCGTTTGTCTTGAAGAATAGGAGGCGTGTTTGGTATATTCTTCGGTTCCCTTTTGCATCGGTCCCAATAATGTAGAGAATTTGGAGATGTCTTTTAATATACAGAATCCTTGTGTATAGTAGTTTTCTTTTCGAATCTTGTATCCTGAAACTTTAAATATCAGAGGCAAGTATTCCATTTCAAAGACATCCAATCGGTTTGTGATATCTTCAGTAAAGTTTTTTGGGCGTTCACTGACCAAAGTTTTTACCGCGACCAAGAAGACCATCAAGGAAACCAGTGTTCCCGAAGCATCCTTTACTCCTGCAACACAAGAGGCGACTGAAAACCCTCCCAAGTAGACTTCTGAACCAATGGCAATCATTGCCACAACGCCAAATATGCCACCGAGTTTTGTATCCAAATCAATTGTGCTCATTTGTGTTCCTTTGTCGGATGTTATTTCGATGATTGTATCAAAACTATATTCTGTGTCAATGGTATTTGTTTCGGTTTGTTTTGAGTCATCCGATGTTGAGTCTTGTGTCTCTAATCATTTAGATTGTTTATATTGGGTATATGTTCCAACATTTGTCACATTTTGGATGAATGTGGATGTGCATCAATCAAAGAATGTGATAGAGGACACTTTCGATATAAATACCGTAGATTGTACTGTTTTACAGATCAATTGTACCATCCAAAGAGAAAGCAAATATGTCGAGTGAATCAGACTTAACATGTGCGATTACGATGATGTATCCTGTGTCTTTACCACATGAACTATTGGGGTCGAAAGTTCAGAATTGTGTGGATTTAATCAGGGAGGTTCAACAAAAGTATGGTCAAAATATCGCTGTTGTAGAGTATTTGGATGTCTTTATTCAAACACTTCATCAAAGTACTGTATCCATTTCGAGATTGGCAAGAATGATCTGTGTGTTGCAAACGCTTATAGGTTTGGATGAAGAAGGGGAATTTACGACTCACGTTCTAGCGATGATGTCCACTCAATCCCCCACCT
>CBFICN010000310.1:0-3760 GCA_965661045.1 uncultured Myxococcota bacterium | reverse complement strand
GTGTACGCAGTGAACGATGCCGATGGCGCACCTTCATTGTTGGCACACTTCGAAGATGGAACGTCTGCTCAGTTGACACCAGTACAATAAGTCTGACGCACTAATTTTCGCATTCACAATCACGATGCAGTGGGACGTTTATCGTTCCACTGCATTTTTGGTATGACTGTATTTGTTTTGGACACCGTCAAACAATAAAATCGATATTTGTGGCCACAATCTCCGAATCCAATGTTCCCTCGAAGGGCACAATCAACGATGTATTGCCAAAGCCGTCGCAGTCTAAGTACGCATCCCCTTCAAAATACAACTGTGTCGTGAGTCGCTCATTTCCATTTCTGTCCCACACTTTGACATGGATGTGATGGGGTCGATACTGACTTCCGTTGAGGTAGCGTCCTGGCAACAAGGTCTCCAAACGATAGTTTCCAGATTCACCCACTCGAATGGCACCTCGATAGCGCATATCTTCAGATTCATTGTCGTACTCCCCACTGGGATCGGCGTGCCAAAATTCCAACACGGCCTCCGTCAAAGTCGTCGTACAGTCAGTCGTCACAACCCGTCCGGATATCGTCACCTCGACACCTTCATCGCCCCATTGACGGAAATTGCTACGCTCTGGAGCATTGATGGTATAAAATGGTCCTTCAATGTTGCTCGCTGTTGATAAACACTCCTCATCCTCAACGGTTCGAAAGTCTCCATCTTGGACAATCGCTGGTTCTTCACAAAATCTGGGTTTCTTCACGCACCCAACCAAACCCAGAGCCAATCCACTCTGTAGCAACCGTCGTCGTGTCAATGATTTCTGTTCTTTGTTATTGTTCATCCTGCTCTCCACTCATTTGAGCCAAATTGTTGAGTTCTTTGTGGTTCAACCACACACTGCCCAGTATCAACAATCCTGCCATCATCATACCCAAGGATTCCCTTGCCTGCTCGATCTCCGGTCTATCGACCACCATGTCACCAACACCATAATAGGTCTCCGGAAACAACCAGATCGCAGCCCACAGATACAGTACACCGAACGATATTCGAAGCCATCCAAGGTATATATCCGGCCACACAACTGATGCAGCCGCCACGCCATAGGCAATTACCCAAATCAGAGGATCGGGATCGTGCAATTGCACTGTCGCAAAACACAGCAACAACAGTCCACAGCCATGGCGCATAAATTTCCACATGGAGATACTCTCGTTCCAACCATCGGCTAAACATAGTACGATGACTGACTTTACTCAACACGAAAACTTTGACACGTTGCTTGCTGCACTGAAACATGAGCGCAATCGGCGTCGCAGCGCTTTACGCACCCCAACCGTGGTGACAGTCCACCCAAATCAACCGTACCCACAGGCAAGAACGATGGTTCTGCGTTCGGTTGACGGAGACAAACTGGTGTTGTTTACGGATATCCGTTCCAGTAAATGTGCGGCCATCAAAGGTGGCTCATCGATAACCGTCCATTGCTACCTACCCAAAGCGCGTACGCAATTACAACTCTACACAACTGGCCAGTTAATTCAATCGAGTAATGACCATCCACGTTTTCTACACTGGCAACAACTCGGACTGAATCGAGCAGAAGATTACGCCACCGACCTTGCACCTGGTACAGTACAGCCCACATCGGACTACAGTGCCACGATTGCCAACGCTCCAAAGCACTTCACGGTATTGCTCTGTCAAATAGAGCAACTGGAATTGCTGGTCTTGGGCAATCCCCACCGACGCTGTCAATGGCTCAAAGACGAAGCTGACAACTGGGTAAGAGAATGGATGACGCCGTAATCGCCTCTGACAGTTCTCATCTCTCCCATTCTATGTCGAGTGCCTTGTAAATTCTCGGACGCAAACTGTACTTCAAGACAGGTACAAAGGGCATGTACTGTGCCAATGCAATCACGTACAAATCGTGCTCTGGAGACGCCCAAAAGTGGGTAGACCCGATGCCGTCCCACGTATATTCTCCTGACGGAGACTGACGGTTCGGCTCAACCTGTACTTGAAAACCGTGCCCAAACCCGTCTCCGTTGATCGAACGCACACCAGAAGGCAACTGATTCTCCTGCATCAAACGTACAGAATCGGGTGACAAGATTTGATGACCATTGAATGTGCCATCCGCCATGAGCATTTGGGCAAAACGGTTGTAATCCGAAAGAGTGGATACCAATCCACCCCCACCCGATTCAAACCTGGGTTCCAAGAAAGGTGAACCATTCACCGGTTCGAGTTCAACACCAAACCGAGTGTACATTGGACCAAAACGCTCCACTTGGTCTTCTGAAACAACAAAACCCGTGTCCATCATCCCCAATGGCTCAAAAATAGCCGATGACAAATACTCTCCCAAGGACTGTCCCGTCACCCGCTCAATCAACACACCCAGCACGTCCGTTGAGACGCCATACCGCCACTGCGTTCCGGGATCAAACGCCAAGGGCAACTCCGCCAGTCTCTCTACAAATTCTGTTGAGGTTTCAGCCATCAGTGGATGGTTGAGGTTGTACAGGGCATCAACAGGACCAATCCCAAAGATGCCATACGAAAAGCCGGATGTGTGTCGGAGTAAGTCGGACACTCTCGGGGTTCGTTCAGGTTCGGTATAACCTAATGCGCCATACACTTTCAACGACGCCAATTCAGAAATATAGGTTCCAATCGGCGCGTCCAATTCGACTTTCCCTTGCTCGACCAATTGCAATACGGCAACCGACGTTACAGGCTTGGACAAAGAGTACATCCGAAAGATTGTGTCGACAGACATTTTTGTGCGTTCTTTTTTGTTCTGCCACCCACGCGTATCCAAATAAATCAATTCGCCTTTGTATGACACCAACACCACGCTGCCCATCAACCTGCGCCACTGAATCCTTCTGGTGCTTCGGTTGACAACCCTTTGTACCTTGGGGTGACGGGATTCTTCAATGACCGTTAGAGTTTCTGAGTCTGGCACATCTGACAGATTGGGCTGTGCGGCCCACAACAAACCAACCAGGGTCCAAATCATTCCACCCACCATTCTAGACACGCAAGATCAAACTGAACACGTCCTTCCGCCGTATTCGACAGAAGCAAACCCACCGAAGCAATATCTTCCGGACGAATCTTCCTATCAGGGTCTGACAAGGTCCTTCTTTGGTACCGAAAGTCTTCCCAAGCAATATGCTGAACTGGTTTGTCCAAATCAACAGAAAAATACTCTCTCGCCACTCGATTTCGCTCGTGCAAAATTAAGCGATATCCGCGGTCATCACCTGACCAAATGATCTTAATGCCGTTCGAATTTTGAGGACAACACACTTCTCCATCAATGAGCCTTGAAGATACAAAACCACCGTTGTTTCTATGAACAATCTCCCCACGAAAGGTCAGTCCTTCCTCTTTTTCAACGACTGACAGTGTCGACAAGCCCCCCATCACAATGTCTGTGGTGACCATCCACGCGTTCTTTTTTAGAAGAATCTGATTCATACATGTCCTCAATGGTAGTTTTCTTGAGTCTTCGTTGTCGCTTATATCTCAAACTGCACTATATCTCTAGTAATGTATACCATTCCAAACCAAAAAATTACTGGTCTGCTGTGGGCAGTGCTGTTGTTGAGTCTAACACCATTGAGCATCGTCCTGTCTGTCTTGTTCTTTAACAGTACCAATATTCTACTGCTGGTTGGCTGGGTTGTCCTCAATTGCTGGTTGTTCACTGGACTGTTTATCACTGCACACGACAGCATGCACAACTCCATCT
>CBFICN010000309.1:0-3790 GCA_965661045.1 uncultured Myxococcota bacterium | reverse complement strand
ATCTTCCAGAAGAGGTCCAACAAGAGGTCAATACTCTACGGGACAACACCAACCACACCATCAAAGCCAAAGCCGATGAGACCAAGCAACGGGCCATGGACAAAGCCAATCAAGTCACAGAAGAAGCAACCAACAAAATGAAAGAAGGCATCCAGAAAGCGGTCGATGAGAGCAAGGAAAGCATTGAAAAAAGTGTACAAGATGCCCTAAATGGCACAACCAAAGACAACGCTGAGGCCACTGAAAATTCAGATTCAACCAACGAAGCCGCGGCCGATGAATAATTACACCGTGTAACAGTGGTTCTGTTGAGGATACAAAGAATATACACCCTGTATCACCTTACTCTCTGAAGACTTTTGGACACTTTATGGACCACTCCCACAGCGATGCTTTCAAACGTCACGCCCTCTCTTTGATAGAATACGCCGGCATGACCTTTGACGATGCGGCATTACAGACTGGTGTTTCCAAAGAAACCCTTGTACACTGGCAACAAACCATCAACTTGCTCGATGGCATCCACACCGCTGAAAAAGAAACCTTGTTTGCTCAGCAGACACTGTTCTCGCAAGCAGACTCTATCGCCGTTGAGACTCTCACCCCAACCACATCGTTTACTCAGCCCTCTCCCAAAGACACCTTGGTGTCTTCTTGGATGGGGGTACCCGCCGAAACCCTAATCCAACCGTCAACAGAGGACTGGACACCCCCCTCCTATGATCACCACTCTCCGCTTCTCTCAAGAGGGCGCATTTTGGGTGAGGGAGGCATGGGACGGGTCATTTCTGGAATTCAAGCGAGCACTGGACGCGAGGTGGCCATCAAAGAAGTCCGCCCTGAACGTGGAACCAAATTTATCGTCAGGCGCCTGCTCCAAGAAGCGTGGATCACCGGCTTACTGGAACATCCAAACATCATTCCAATCTACACCATCGAGAAAAATGCGGACAACCAGCCAATGATCTTGATGAAACGCGTGTCCGGAGAAACTTGGCAATCCTACATTGAGCATCCAGAAAACATCCCCAATGCCAAGACCGATTTGGAACGCCTCCAATGGCACTTGGGGATCTTTGAAGATGTGTGTTCAGCAGTCCATTACGCCCATGACAAAGGCATCATCCATCGGGACATCAAACCTGAAAATGTGATGCTCGGTAATTATGACGAGGTCTATTTGCTGGATTGGGGAATTGCGCTGGCCATTGACGATCGATATCAATCTTGGATACCCACCACCGACACCTCAAAGGGCATCGCCGGTACCCCTACCTACATCGCCCCAGAAATGATCTCGGGAGCCCCCCTGTCTATTCAAAGTGACATCTATCTACTGGGGGCCACTTTATACGAGATGACCGAAGGCAAACCACCCCACGCGGGTGTTTCCATCGACCAATTGGCAGATCACTGCGCAACATTTGTTCCCACCTTCACCCACACTCCCACACGCCTACAGCAAATCATCAAACGGGCCATGGCGATTGACCCATCTGATCGACACAACGGTGTAGAAGAGTTGCAACAAGACATTCAAGTGTTGCTTCGCTCTCTCGATATGCAAAAAATCATCGACAGTGTACACACAGAAATGGAAGGCTTTGAAGAAAAAATGAAACAGGAACGCCCTTCACGGACTTTGCTCTACGAACACTTTGTCGCCGTTCGATTTGGTCTCAAACAAGTAAACAATGCCTTTTTGAGTGAACGCGACTTTGGTCGCTATGAAAAAATGCTGCGGGCCCTGTGTGAATGGGAACTTCGGGCCAACAGACCTGAAACGGCGGCCCTTTTGGTCTATGAATTTCGTGAATTTCCAACCGATCTTGGGACACAAATTGAAGCCCAAAAAGAGATTGCCAAAACAGAAGCAGAACGCCTGCGCCAAATGGATATTGAACAGTCTGACACCATTGGAATTCGAACCCGGGCTTTTGTCATCATCCTCACCATTCTCGGCTGGGCAGCGTTTCCTGTTTGGAGTTTGGTTACCGGAATAGACTACAATTATGGACATCTCTTCATGCAAAGCACTGGGATGTTGAGTTGGATGTTGTTAATTGGAGTGTGGGCAAAAGATTCTCTATCCTCCACCGATGTGAATCGACGCACATTTGGCATGCTCTTGGCAGAGCCGCTCTTTCACACCATCGCCGACCTCTGTGCGTGGACCATCGATATGACGCCCTCTGAAGCCTGGCTCTTGCGTTTCATCGTTTGGAGCACAATGTTGCTGTCTTACGGTATTTTAATGGAAATCCGTTTTCTGCCCATTGCATTTGCATACAGTTTGATGACCATCGGTCTATTTACCAGTCCAGAATGGGCCGATTGGGCGGCCGTTGCACTGAATGCTTTTTTGTTGTTTTCAATGGGATTTGTCTGGCGCAAAGAAATGGATGCCGCGGTGGATTCTCGAGAGGTCTAAGCTGCGTCAGAAGATTGACTGTACAGTGACCACATACTGTAAAGACATATGGACCCATAGACTGTTTGTGACAAGCATCTGCAGAATACTATTCAAATAGCCCACTGTACACATTTGTCGAAAAGACAAAACTATTTCCAACGACGCATAGAAATACTCTTCCGAGTAGAGGTGTATACTGGTGAGCAAACACCCATGACTTGGAGCCTCCAATGATGCGATTTATTCTATCGATTCTGTTTACCCTACTGACCATGAACACAGCCTTTGGTGAAACACTGCAATATCAATGGACAGTGAACGACATTCACCGTTTTAAAACCCAGTCGGTGGACGACATTGCCATTTCTGGAATGGGCGTCAATCTCAACATGCAATTCACATTGGATTCAATCTTTGGCATTCAAGTAGAGTCTGTTCAACCAAACGGTACTGCCCAGGGAGTTGTCTTCATAGAACAGTTTACCGTGCGCAACAAAGCTGGTACAGTCATCAGTACCATTCAAGAATTGCCGAAAGATGCGCTTGTAGTGCCTGTCAAAATAGACAACAAAGGAAACTTTGCCTTCCAGGAGACGATTCAGATTGTGGTAGACGACAAAGGAAACAGCATGTTGGTGAGCGCAACCGTCAATGCCGATGGAGGCAGTGCCAGCGCACAAACTGGTGGCGAAAAAATGACGATGCATGCCAAGTTTGACCCCAAAACAGGGTCACTGGACGCGGACTACTCCGTAGAGAAAATCAAAATGTCAAAACAAAGCGTACAAGTGAAAGAGGACAGCAGTAAAATCGATTTGCTTCCCACGCAATTTTTAGAAATGCTCAAACTACCGGAAGGAGACATTGGGGGCGAGACAGCCTTTTCCACCTCGGTTGCCAACATGACCATTGCCACCAACACTTCAAGCATCACCAATGGTGTCGTCAACCTACACACCAGTCTCAAAACTGGAGATGGAAACGGTACCAGTGGTGGTAATGCTGGTGATGGTATAGGAGACCTATCCAACATGGGTGGAATGGGTGACATGATGGGCATGGGAGACATGAGTGGAATGGGCATGGGAGACATTGCCGGAATGGAAAACACACCTTCAATGGCCTTGAATGGCGAGTTTGATTCTACATTCAACGTCAACGAAGGTATGCTAGACAACATCGATGGATTTGTGTCTACCGAAATGTCGATGAATGGAATGATGTCAATCAAAACCAAAACCACTTTGCTTCTCGAAGCGCTGTAAATATACAGTGTTCTACAGGAGTCAAGAACAGTACACTCTGTCTACTATCAACCCGCACAAGATTTTAACGAACAAACCCACCAAAAAACAACGGAGCACCCAATGTGGACCC
>CBFICN010000308.1:0-3812 GCA_965661045.1 uncultured Myxococcota bacterium | reverse complement strand
GATTGGACAGAGCCGTTTGAGCGTATGGGTCCCAGTTAATCACTCTCTGTGCGCGATAGATAATACCATCCTCGTAATAGCGTACAAACACTTCACGGACTGCCTTAGAAAGCCCTTCATCCATGGTAAAGCGTTCACGTGACCAATCACAGGACACACCCAATCGACGAAGCTGATGAATTATGGTGCCACCAGAATGTGCCTTCCACTTCCACACGCGCTCTAAGAATGCTTCTCGCCCCATTTCACGTCTATCGAGCCCCTCTGCACGAAGTTGCTTTTCTACAATCCATTGAGTGGCGATACCAGCGTGATCAGTCCCCGGTACCCATACTGTATTGAAGCCGTCCATTCTTTTGTATCGAATCAATACATCTTGTAGAGTGTTGTTTAGGGCGTGCCCCATGTGCAAAGACCCTGTCACGTTCGGTGGTGGAATGACGATTGAATAAGGTTCCCCTGGAGCTTCAGGGTCTGCCGTAAAGCAGCCCGCTTCCTCCCATGCTGCATAATATTTGTCATAAGCGGCCGACGAATCAAAATATTTGGGTATAGACATGTGGTCTCCTTGTGCCGATTGAATGCCCAATCCCTAACATTTTTTGGGCGCTTGGCAAGGTTGGAGACCATCCTTCAGGTTCTTTTCAAACTGTCCAATTCTTCACGGATCAGTTCGCGAACAACGTTGTCCAATTGTTGTCGAACTTGGGTGTTTGCAGAGAGTTGAATGCGTAGAACTTGCTCTACCACGAGGGGCAACAGTTCTTGGACTATTGCTTCTAAATCATCTTGTACCGGTGTGGAGGGTAGAAAAGACAACAGTTTTGCCTGTCGATGATCGGAAGGTGGACTGTATACGTCATCCAATTGCCCTTGTACCTCAGAACCTTGTTGGGGCAACAACTCTATGAGGCGTTGATGTAAATGAACAACCCGTAATGGCTTTACAAAAGTTCCAACAGCCCCAGCATTTCTGGCTTCAAAAGCATCTACCAGTCGCTGATCAGCAACAATAAAGAACGGAGCGTCTTCGAAACGTGTATGCACATCATAAGCAATTTCATAATCCGTGTGTTGAGAAACACCATACAGAACAATCGACACTTTTCGGTTGAACGCTGGGAGTCCATCCGATGAAACAAACCAGACAACCTCTACTGAATGTGAGCCCAGAGCACTCCGTACAGCGTGATATGACTGTGGGTCTTCATCAATGACCAGGACCAAGGGACGTTGTGACATCAAATCTCCTGTACCGAGGCCTAATTTTCGTGGGGAACCGCGATTACACGATTCAACACTTCCACAATGGACCCATCATCACTGCGTTGAACATCTCTATGCTCAAACCCAACAAAAAGTTCAACGTTGTCTACCTCAAGGGCTTCGGTGAAATATGCCCAAACAGAACTGTCCACAGAAAATGAGTTGCCATCGTTTATTGGACATGTCAACATCTCAACAGCCTCTCCGTCTTTTGTACTTCGAAGGTGCACCCACGTTCTTGGCCACTGAGTCTCATTCCACACTATCTGGGTTTCTTGACCAAACGCCAACGAGGACACCCCCTCCTCGAAGTCAACCGACGGCACCTCAGAGTATTGTTCAACGCTCACCCCTGAAAGACCCAAAGCATTTTGCAACTGTATAGGGGTACTTAAAATCAAACTCGGATCCAAACAGGTGTGCTCATTGGTCATCACATCTTGAAACCAGTAACCGAAGCCCCCTTCTAGGTAACCATCAGCGCCATCCGACATCCAAGTTGGGTACCCAACGAGCCCCTCGATTGAAGATGCTCCCTCTCCCGCTGTTTGAGGAAGAATATCCAAACCATATTGACAGCCCTCATTCAACAATAGGTCATCTAAGTTTCCTGGGGCATAATACAGAGCAACCTCATGCCCATATGTTCCCGGAAATACATTGATGGCATCGCCGTTGCCTTCTTCATTTTGACATTCCCAGGTATACACTTGGGATACAAAACGGGCATCAAACCCTTCAGTTATCGTGCTAAGGGTGACTTTACCTGTGTTGCAGGCCATCAAAATACCGGTTGAAAACAACCAAATTCTTCGAAGCATATGAACTGTCCCGTTTCAAAAGTACAAAAAAGCATAACATTTTTCTTGCACAATATGGAAATATTAGATAAGTATGAAACGTCAGACTTTGCTGGTAAAAAGGGGGTGTGGCGGAATCGGTAGACGCGCTGGATTCAAAATCCCGTTCACTTTACGTGAGTGAGGGTTCAAGTCCCTCCACCCCCACTTTAAAGAGATGCTTCGGCGTCTCTTTTCTAGTTTTTTCTCTCTCATGTCAAGTCTTTCAGTCAAGGTGTTCAAAGTTTTCTCAATACCCTAGAGAGTTTCTGAGTGAGAAGTTGTCTATCGAACAGTTTGACCAGTGAGTACAGTTGACACCAAAGTAGCAATCGGTTCTGTGAGAGTATGCTTGACACACAGTTACATGCCGCCCTCCAAAGATTCAAATCTGACAACAAACCGTTGTTGAGCATCGGAGAGCATCACGTTTGTAAACAGTGGAATTCTCTGTCGGCATCGTCAAGGTGGCTATACAGTCGATTATTTCATCGAAAACCCAAAGTGTTTCAAAGAACGCAAATTGAGTACGTTGATGAGAGCAAGAAGGACTGGTTTCAGAACCATGAACAAGAACAACAGGCGATAAATGAGCTGATAGAGCGTTCTTTTTTGGTGGACTGTACACAATACTTATCAAATGAAAAGTATCTTCGGTTCTTATTGAGAGTTCAACTTAATAAGTTATGTAAAGTTTTATCACTTAGTACCAGTGGTAACAAAGAAGGTTGTATTGAACGTATCCTTGCCTCCGCTAAGCCCTTACCAAGAAACGTCAGTCTGTTCCTTTTACAACATCGAACTTTCTTTGAAAACGTCTGTCTGCATTACACTCATTCTCACCAACTGGGACTGCAACAAATCCTACTCGCTGAAACCGAAGGCATCCCGTTGCGTTATGTTCCCTATACAACAACCCAAAGTAGCCTAATTCATCGAACGCGTACAGACAGGCGAGAGTATAGGCAATACAGAGCCTTGTCCTACTCACAAAACAAACAGCCCCCGATTCAAACTCCTTTACTCTACCGTCGTTCAGCGGTAGAATTTCGGTTTTCTGGTCTGCGTTTCTGGATTGGTACCCTACTGTTTTCCCCTCCTTCTCCCATGACCAAATCCTATGTTGAAAGGTTGTCGGCAGTCCTGCCCTTTTCCAAACATTTACAGTCGTCCATTCAGATTCGTCTTGCTCTGTCCCTATACGCACTTGACCGAGGAGATGAAGGTCGGGCACTCTTGAAAACAGCCTTTTATGACTCTTCTTCGTTGCTTCACAAAATTCTACTGTCTCAAACTGGGCGGTTCATTTCCAAAAGACTCAAACAATCTTTCCCGCCGATGCTTGTCAAAGGGCCTGATAAAGTTCGTACACTGAGTTGGAAAACGACCAAAGTCAACAGTCGTCAAACCTATCACACTCACACCGTAGAGCAAGCAGTTCTTCTACATCTACAAGACAATGGGCGAACTGCCATACGTGCCGAAAACACCCCGTGGAATGCACTCTTTTCTCTCTTGTTGTTGGACATTTTGTTTGCACCGGTCGATCGCACACTCCCTTCGCCTGTGTTGAGTGCGCCAGTTGATTTTGGGACACCTGAATTGTATACGCGTCGACAAACACAGATTGATGCACGACTGGATCAGATTGCCACCTTGGGTGCCAAAACAGTGCTCGACAAACAGTTGAAACATTTTGCGTTTCCC
>CBFICN010000307.1:0-3979 GCA_965661045.1 uncultured Myxococcota bacterium | reverse complement strand
GGTTTTAAAGTCTGGATAAATGGCACCCATGCCAACTGCGATGCCAGACAAACCAAAGGAGAGTGCCGCGGCTGTACCGATTCCAACCCAAAGCATGGCAGACTCGGCATCCAAAATGGTGATCGAGGAAACTGCCAATGTTTCTCCCACCAGAATCATCGGCAAGATTCCGGGATAGGCTTTCGCCCACAAGAATTCTTTGGCGGTGACCGGACCGGTTCTCATTACCCAAAACCCGCGCCCTTCATTGGACACTGCAGCGAACTGAAAACGGGCAGCCAATGCCGCCATCACAAAACCCACCAACGCCAAAATCAGAAAGGAGAGTCCATTCAACCACGTTTGCATCCACGGTCCACGGAAACTGTCGACCGGAAGGTTGGCAACGGATACAATGGCGATGATCACGATTGATCCAACCAAGAACAATTGGGTCCACTGAGAGGGATCCCGCACAAATGTTTTGACATCTTTGGCGACGATGGCTTTGGCTTTGGAAGGCAGTGGGAAAGTCCAGATGTTGATCAGTGAATCCAGCAGTGGTGATCCTGCCATTCTTGCGACGCGGGCTTCTTGGGCTTTTGCACGCCCGTCGTCATAGAGGGCATTGGTGGTCCAACGAGAAATGGCGGTGGCTCCAATCGTAGCGCTGACCAACAACGCCAAATCCAACCATGGAAAGGGGCGTCCAAACAAGGATGCGATTAGCAAATCAGAAGCCCAACTCGGTGGCGTCAAAATGGGCATCGGTGTTTGAAGTTGTGCCATATAAGCAGCGACACTTTCAAAGTTGTCGGCATTGGCAAGCTGCTCCGGTCTCAATACCCGAATTAAAATGAAGACCACCACCAGCACCAAGATGCTCACCAAAACCAATGCTTCACGGATGCGTCGTGCCGGAAAAACCGAGACCAGCACACTGGCCAGTCCTACGCCCAAAGCAGTTGGAATGATGGAGAAAGCGCTCATGACGACAGCCAACAGTGCGTAATATTCCAATCCTTGACCGTAGACAATCCCGTAGGAAATGAAAATTGGAATGGCCAAGGACAATACCATCCAACTTGACTGCGCAAAGGTTTCAATGAATCGCGCAAAGAAGAAATTGACCTTGGAAATGGGCAACGACAACAACAATTCCAAGTCGTCCGACAGATAATAATTGGAGAGTGCCGTCACCACATTGGAAAAGCAGAGTAAGCCAAAGGTACTCAGCAACAGCAACTCAATTAGTTTGCGCAGCACGATGGTACCAACAATTTCCACATCGTGAAACGTGTGGATGAAGAAGAACATGAGTCCAGCCAATCCCAACCAAAACAATGCGCCAGAAATTGAAAACCCCACAATCAAGCTGCGTTCAGCAGAGGATGCCTTTTTCCATCGGTTGATGAGGCTTTGTCGTTGTGGGTGAAGGAGGTGACGAATGACGTACATAATGGCTCAGCGTTGTAGAATGTGTTTACTGGGAGTCTTCAGTGTTGGGGAGCGTAAAGGGCGTGGCTTCTTCGATTTCATTTTGTTCAACGGTCATTCGAATGTAAGAGCGCAGCAACTTGTTTCGTTGGGCACCACCGACCAACGATCGCAAGTCTTCATAGAGAGCGGGGTCCCGCATCAACAGCGCAGCGGTTCCATTGCCGTTTTGAAGAGTGTTGCTGGTTTCTTTTAGCAACGTTGCCGTTTCAGCCAAATCGTCCAAGATGTGTTTTTTGCTGTCGTCATAGATGAGAGCCGTGATTAAGCCTTCCTCTGTTTGAATGTCTGTCACCAGTTTTTCCAACGCTCCAGAGACTGCTTGGAGTTGTTTGGCCAAGGACTCTCCATTTTTGCCGTAGATGAGTTCATGCGCCAGTCCGTCACCAGTTTTGACGTTGGCGATGGCGTCGTCCAGATTGGTGGCTGAATTGTCCAATTTGCGCATGATGGAATTGATGCGGTTGGTCAGTTCTTTGTCATAGATGAGGGTATGAATGAGACCATTGCCGTCTTTGATTTCCTTGGTGATGGCTTCCAAATCTTTGAGGGAGTTTGCCAGAGAGGCGGCTTCAATTTCCTCATTCGATCCAAGGATGTTGTTGACTTTGTTCGAAATGTCGTCGGTGTTGTTGAGAATGCCGGTCACTTTTTTGGTGTAACTGATGATGTCCAAAGCCTCGACCGTGCGAATCCAATCGTCTTGTTTCATTTGGGCACACTCTGGGTCTCCAACTGAAATCGATACGTACTTGTCTCCCAAGACCCCAATTGAGTCAATGCGGGCGACGGAAGACTGTTTGGAGGTCGTGTTGGCATCGGTTGGAAATTCTTCACTGGCGGTGCACTGCCGAATGCGGTGTTGGAATTGTTGAGAGATGGAGAGTTTGACATGGATTTTTCCATGCTCTGTTTCAGAGAACTTGAGTTCGGTCACTTCTCCCACGTCAATTCCGGATAAACGGACCATGGAGCCTTGTTTCAGACCCGCAACGTCGTACCACATTGCATTGAGAACATAGTGTTCCTCAAAAATTTTGGTGGAACCACTGACCATAAAGAGTGTGCCACCCAACAGGGCAAACAACAAAGAGACGAAGAGTCCCACTCGAACATTTTGTGATGCGGCCATTCAATCCTCGACTCAAGACAACATACCGACAGTGTATCACGATTGTCGGAAGACGGATCAATCTCTCTCAACCATTGTGGACCACCGATCGGGGATGTCTATGTTTGGAGTGTTTGTGGTAGAAGGAATCCAAGATGCAGTGTTGTTGGATTGACTCCATTGGTTCAAAATGGCTTGGGCTATCCAGAAGTTGGCTTGAGAAGTGGGGTGCATATCGTCTAAGAAAGCCTCTTGTTTGGTCAATCCAAAGGCCCTCAGTGTTGGGGCGACATCCAAAATGGGAACTTGAAAATGTTCCGCAACTTGTTCTTGAGCCTTGAAATAGGGGTCCCAGGTGACTTCTACATCGACGATGTCCAGGCGGTGTTTGTTGGCCGGCTGAATCAACAATACGCCAATACCTCTGGCTTTGGCTTCAATGATTATTTGAGAAAGTGTGTCTGTGTACAGAGGGAGGGGTACTCTTCGATGCCCATTGGCATAAGGATCTCGAACCCAAGAGATTTTGGCGTGAGGGTTGGCTTTTGGAGACTTTGAGTTCAGTAAGTCTGGTCGAATTGCACGGGTAAAATGTAGAAATAGGTGGCTGCGTTTCAGAAGGTTGAGCAGCCGGTTGCGGGGACTGTTCAACTCCATCATCCACTCTGCATCGATAAAGTGATCAAAATTGTTGTCGGACCAGAGGTTGCCAATCACCAACACCGATGGGTTTAGGCTCCAACCGATATCGTTCATAAAGTCCAGGCTTTGCAACGTGGAATATCCCGGTGTGGCACCACACAGCACATCGATGTTTTCTCCACTGTTTCTCAATGCGTTCTCCAAGTGGTGGTGCAGGGTTTCGGTGTCGTTCAATCCGTGTCCAAAAAAGCTCGAGTCACCAAGTACGAGCCATTTTTGAGAGTGCGTTGTGGTCTCGGTGGCCCGCATTCCCAATCCATCAATGGTGATTGTTGCGCCAAATTGCTCTTGACGACCGGGTGTCATCGACCAAATCCGCGAGGGATGTGCTTGCAATTGCATCCCCACACTTGGACTCTCCAGTTTGGGCAGAGGAAAGAGTCTTGCGAATCCTTCGATGATGAGAAGAATCAATAAGAAGGTGTATATAGTGAAGAATAGGCGTTTCATTTGACATTTTAATAAAGTTAGGATGCTTATTATCAGTGTGAATGTTCTATTAAGTCTAATAATTGTGTTCACATCAAACCTATGAGTTTGGATGTGTAAATGACAGTCTCATCAATATAAAATAGTAGTTTGCAAACGGTAATATTCATTTGTAGAAGTGTAGACCCATTGTTATATTATTTTATAACGAACTCTTGATATTTTTACTGGTGAAATAAATGGTAACCCTGGCGATTAAGC
>CBFICN010000306.1:0-3996 GCA_965661045.1 uncultured Myxococcota bacterium | reverse complement strand
TACTTGTCTGGTGTTGTACTTGTCTGGTCTAGCGTAGACGTATATCTACGACGATCTACGTCGATCCAACTCTCAAACTAGTAATCGCCATCAGCACCCAGTACATTGACGATTTGGACTTTGACACCTGTTCCAAGCACGGCAGTTTGACAGCCCAAACGATGCGCTTCATCGATTTGATTGGCATCTTTGGTCGCGGTTTCTTTGCTGGTCACGGGGCTGAGATTGTCGTGTCCTTCCAAGACAACGACTTCACAAGTTCCACAGCTACTGTCCATACATCCAGTCGAGATGGGGTATTCGGAGCGCCCAGACGCCAGCACCAACGAGTCACCCTCACGAGCGTTTGCTTCGTACTCTTCGCCATCCGGCAATACAAAGGTGACGGGGTATTGTGGTCTAGGTGGGTTGCTGGACGCTTTTGGTCCATCGTCAAAACCCAGTAACTTTTTCAATCTCTTACGAATGCCAAATGGTGTCATACGGTCTCCAATATCTATGTATTGGATCTAACGCTGAAATCCAACAGTGCCAATCAATGGAGCGGCTCTAAGTTTATAAAGGGGAAATCAATCCTTGTGATTGAAGATTTTGATTTTCTGAACCGTCCCACCAGAGTTCTCCGTCGGCGTTGTTGCCACTGAGCCAAAGCAGTCCAGCGGTTCCCATACTTCGAATCGTGCTGCGAATACTGTCATCTGAAATGCTGGCATTGGTGTTTCCACAAGCACCAAATCCCAGAACCCCATTTTCACAAAGGTCGTCGGTGGGGGCTTCAAAGTCACAATGATCGGCATCGGTTACGCGAAAAATGTGTGCTGCGCCAGTTCCTTGGAGCAATGAAAGACTGTTGTTTTGACTGTTGCAATCAGACGGCTCTCCAATCAAGCCCAATAGGGGTGCATTGACTTGTCCATAAACGCTTGAGCCTGTACCACCCATGTCGTCTACAGGGTCCAACGTGAGTACACCCATCGGATTGCTGTTGGCGGCGGCAACCAATGAGGCCAGTCCACCTGCTGAGAATCCCATATACAGTGGAGAGGAGATGCCCAAACTGGAGGCCAACTCTGCCAGGGATTGACCGTTGGCAGCGTGGTCAGCAAAGTTACACATGTCCACAACCAAGGCGTTGAAACCCCAACTTCCCAAGTGACCACCCCAGTCAATCATATTTCCAGAGGACCGTAGAAAGCCATGGGCAATGATGACTGTTGGGGCATCGGGGGCAGATGTTTGAACCTGTGTATAGGTCATCGCAGAATCACAACTGGAAAGACTGATGCTTTCTGACGTGGAAGATGCACTGTAGGGACCTTCCTGATCCAAGTTGGACAGTGTCGAAGCATTGGTGTCTTCTGTATCTTCAGTGTTGGTATCATTACCACTGGTGTCGGTATCCTCTGGGTTTGTATCGTCAGTGTCAGTGATTTCTGTGTCGTTGGTATCCTCTGTCTCACCAGTGTCCGTATCTTCGGAGCCAGTGTCTTCGACGATGCCAGTATCTGAGAGGGGTGTCTTTTCGCCACAGGCAATCAACAGAGAAAGAAAAGTAATTGAACGCAACATGAAGTCTCCAAGAGAATGAACCCAGTGTGTGATTGTATAAGCAACCTTTATATAACATATGTTATAATAAATTTTCAAAGAATGGTCAACCAATCTTTCTTCTTTTTCTACAAGAAGGCTGATTGACTGACCACTTTACTGGTGTCTATTCACTCAACTGACACAAGACTTCAGATACTCGAACAGTTCAGGATTGAAACTTACTGATTGTACAAGGAGGCAGGGCATTCTGATTTGGTGTTGAGTCGGTAATAGCCAACCTCATCTGCCCAGTATTCACCTTGATATTCCCACACCAACTCTCCAGACTTGATCCGCTTTTCTCGCTTGACCTGACGTTTGGTTTCTTCCATTTTGCCTCGATCTGCCGCTTGATTCAGCAATTGTGTCTCCATGTCGAGGATGTCGAGTTTGCTGATTTGCAAGGAGGTGATTTGGCTTTGTAATTGGTTTGCTGTGCGTTGTAGGTCGCCTTGGATGCGGGCACCTTCAGTGGTGGTGATGGCTTCGATGCGTTCTTGCAAGCGGGTACGAGCCCACGTACTGCTGGCGTTCTCTCCGTTCAGTTGTCGCATTTCACTGTTTGCCTTTTCGACGCTTCTCAGTGCATCCAGCATCCGATCTTCTTGAAGATATCGACGCAATAGTACATCCGGTAGGATGCTGTCGTCTCCTTTTTGTGCTGCTTGAATGGACAAAAACAATGTTTTAGGGGATTCCTTGGTCAGTGCAGCCAACTTTTGTTGCTGTGGTTGGAACCGCACGGCAAAATTGTCAATGCTCTTGTTTGCGTCGTTGAACTTGCACAACATCACCATGCCGTAAATCCGTAACAATTCGCCCTCAGAGTAGGGCTCATCTTCAAAGAATGGAGACTGAAGGGTGTGAAGGAAGCCCAGTACACCGTTCATGTCCTTCATGTGAAAATGAGACCACGCTTTTTCAAACTGCGCATCTAGCCAATAGGCAGACCCTCGTGGTATTTGTGAATAGTACACAGCTGCTTGAGGGTAATTTTTTGCGCCAAAATAGGCACGTGCCATGTTGATCAAAACCGCATCTTGAAACTTGGCAGGTTTCTTGGCGTCCAGTCCCTTTTGGTAGCCAATCTGCAAGGGCGCGATTGCACCATCGTGCTGGCCTTGTTGAGATTTGATCACTCCCAAAAGGTTTTGGGCTTCTGGAAAGTCCGGATCAGATGGTTGTACCATCATCAGGATTCCTTGAGCAGGCGCAAAGTCTCCCTTTGAAAAGGCAAATCGGGCTGCCAGATAGGACATTCTAGAACGGACCTCAGGAGCGACGTCCAAGCTTAAATTGTTGGCAAAGATCTCTGCCAGCGCAGTAGAATCCCCAACCTGATCAATCAATGTCAGAGACTCTTCAATGCTTGACGGAATTCGTGTGGCGTCCAAACTTAGACCCGCTTGATAGGCCAATAAGGCAGAATAGGGCAGTCCTTGTTTTGCATAGATTCCACCCAACTGCGCGTAGGCATCCACGTGGTAATACTCGTGGTCGGGATTCTCTATTAGTTCAATGAGTTTGTCGGCCGCCAAGTCTTGATCACCGGCTTCAATCGCGGCAAAGACTTCTGCGAAGACTTCCATTCGCTCTTCAAAGGTGTGCTTGGCTTTGCGAGAGCGTCTGGCGTCAACTGGATTGGATGCTACACTCAACCCCAAGATGAGCATCAACACCACGCTGTTTCGAAAGAGTTTTGTCATCGTTTAGCCTTCCTTTTGGGTCAAACCTTCCACGGCTTCTTTGGCGTCGTCAGCCATCTTTCGAAGGTCGAAGGTGTAGCCCACAGAGAGGGTGATGTTTTGCTTGAGGTAGAGCCCTTGCTTGTCAACCGTTTTGGCTCGTTGTTGCAACAGAAAGTCATCGCGCAACTGAACGCGCAGTGTAGAACCATTGGCCAAGAAGATTCTCGAGCCAATTCCCATGGTGACCGTTGGCGCAAAGGAGAGGTCTTTGTCAGGGAGAAAGGATTGCTCCACCGTTAGACCACCACCACCAATGCCGTATACATCATAGTGAAATATGTTTTGCCCATTCATTGCCATTTTGGCATAGATGGGAGCCCACTGAACATCTCCAATCACTGAGGTGAGGTATCGATACACATCTGGTTCAATACCGTAGGCAGGTCCCTCAAGTTGTTTGTAATTGCTGTTCTTCAGTCCGTAGCCAGCACCAACGGCCACTTCCCAAGCCATCGTGTCTGAAGTGTAATTGGCGTAGGTGACGTCGATCTTTGGCGTTACCGAGAAGGCGTCAAATGGCATGACACCACCGTGAACCGCGACCTCACGAAGATTTTTCTTGTCATACAGTTGCTTTTGGACCACTTTGAAATCTTTATTTTGTAGAGCTCCGACGTCAATTGTTTCTTGGGCTTGTGCCGTTTGCACACACAAAAGC
>CBFICN010000305.1:0-4031 GCA_965661045.1 uncultured Myxococcota bacterium | reverse complement strand
TGTTTTCCGCCATCGACGCAGGTGCAATATATCTGAAACTCTTCCCTGCCAGTGTAATTGGACAAGACATGGTCAAAGCCCTGCGGGCAGTCCTACCTTCCCATATCAAACTCTTCGCTGTTGGAGGGGTTTCAGCGGATACCCTTCCATCTTGGACAACGGTGGATGGATTTGGGATCGGCAGTGGCATTTTCAAACCCACAGATTCGATCGACACGATCCGCACAAAGTCCCATACAATGGTATCGGTCAGCACAACGTGGCAAGCGAGTGCACGATGACAGCCCTATCACGACATCGCTGTATACTCGGAGAGTCTCCTTTATGGGACGAGAAAACCCAAACCATGTGGTGGGTGGATATTAAAGCACGCGCAATTCATCAGATCATCCATGGTACACACACTCAATATCAACTGTCCATTCGGCCGAGTGCACTCGGACTGACAAATTCCGAGCACTTGATTGTGGCTGGAGACAACGGCATTTATTTGTACGATCCGGAAAACGACGAACTCAAACTACTGACAGCCATACCAGAACCTGCCTCCAATCGCACAAACGATGGCAAGGTCGGTCCGGACGGTGCCTTCTGGTTTGGCACGATGGACGACTCAGAGGAAAATGTGTCAGGAGCGTTCTATTCTTACCATCCTTCGCGAGGTCTTCAAAAACACCTCGAAGGCATCCAGATATCCAACACCTTCGCTTGGAGTCCAGACGGCACACGGATGTACTTTGCGGATTCTGCACAGCAAACCATCTGGCGGATGAGCTTCGATGCAGAAACGGGTGAACTGGGGGACCGTGAGGTCTTTGTTTCGTTAAAAGGTACAGACTGCTATCCCGATGGGTCCGCTGTGGATGAGAATGGATACCTATGGAATGCACAATGGGGTGGTTCAAGAGTGGTTCAATACGCTCCCGATGGCTCTATGAATGCACTCATTGAATTGCCAACGTCTCAACCGACCAGTTGTGCCTTTGTCGGTTCACACTTGTTGATCACCACAGCCAGCATTGGACTGGATGATGACCCTTTCGCGGGCTTGACTTTCTTGATACCTGTGGGAGTACAGGGCTCTGTAATTCCCAAATTTGTTCTGTCTTAACTCTCGCTTGAGGCACCCATGTCATCTCTCTACATCATTCTAGTTGTTGCCCTCCTCATAACACTCCGATTTGTGCTTCGATGGTCAATTCTCTATCCAGAAACCTTGTGGGATTGGTCACAAGAGGATGTACAAAGCATCTATACCGCAGACTGGCCCGAAGATTTTCTATGGGGATCTGCTACAGCCGCCTTTCAAGTCGAAGGACACAACAAACCCTCCAACTGGACCATGTGGGAAAGTTCAACCGACGACCAGGGCAATCCGCGCATCCACAAAGGCCAAAAGGCGGGAGACGCCTGTGATCACTTCCATCGATACCGAGAAGATATGACAATGGCTGCTCAAGATTTGGGCATCAACAGCTATCGGTTCAGCATCGCGTGGTCTCGAATTGAACCCAAGCAAGGAGAATATGATCAAGAGGCCATTCAGCACTACAGCGACATCATTGATGCCTGTTTGGAAAATGGTATCAAGCCCATGGTCACCCTCCACCACTTCAGTCACCCGCTGTGGTTTGAAGAGATGGGGTCTTTTGAAAAAGAAGAAAACATCGACCATTTTTTGCGATTCGCCGAGACGATGTTCACTGCCTACTCAGACAGGGTCGAGTATTGGTGCACCCACAACGAGTGCGGTCCTTTTGCGACGATGGGCTGGGGACTGGGAGTCTTTCCACCAGGCAAAAACTCTCTTGAAAAGGTCGGGACGGTTCTGCTCAACTTGGTGAAATCCCACACTCGGGTCTACAAAAAACTCAAGTCTCTTCCCAATGGAGACAAGGCACAAATCGGTCTGGTCAAGAACATCTTTCAGTTTGATCCGTGGAGCCGCTGGAACCCGATTCACTGGGTCATCTGCCGTTTCATCGATGAAGTCTACAACGAGAGTCTCATTCGTGCCATCCGAGACGGTGTCTTTGAAATCAAATGGCGGCCTTTCATCAACATGCGTGTCGATGTATCGGAATCCGAAGGCGCCACAGACTTCATTGGTCTCAACTATTATTCCAATCTGTTGATCAACATTCGTCGCGGGATCGATGCCTCATCAGGTCCTCCATTCAAGGGTTGGGGGCGGAAAGGACAGGTCATGACAGACTTCCCCTACACCACCTACCCTGAAGGGTTTTATCGAGCCATTCAGCGCATATCCTCTCTAGAAAAGCCCATCATCATCACTGAAAACGGCATCCCTGACAACTTGGATGATCGCAGACAGGACTGGATTGAGCGTTATCTATATGCGATGAAGAAAGCAATGGACGAGGGCATCGATGTACGAGGATATCAGTACTGGTCACTGCTCGACAACTTTGAGTGGGCAGAAGGCTACGATATGCGCTTTGGATTGTATGCTGTGAACTTTGAGACCCAAGAGCGTACGTTGCGTGACGGTGCGAAAGCCTATGCGAAGATTGTGAAGGGTGGCACCAAAAGCAAATCACTCATAAAATAGTAAGGAGTAAAATGTATACCCCCATCAATGATTTTCAATCCAAAAATAGCAATATCGAAACATTGGTCGACCTACACATCTCTATTGGTCAAAATATTTGGTCAGACCAAGACTTTGTCATCAAAGAAACAAGCAAATATTATAGTGTGTTCCCTGAAGCAAAGAAAAGTGAGAAAATAGGTACCATTCATAAAAATGGCACAGAGTTTGAGTTTCCAAGGGTTGCACTCAACAAAACAGACCGACAAACACTACAATCTAACGGTCTTACCATTAAAGACACATGGTCAACCACACCAATACCACAAGTCAAAATATCTGGTTTGACTACACAAAAAATTCGTACTCACAAAGCAATCTTGGAAAGATGTATCGAAGCATCAATGAGACGGCACTCTAAGTTTTAAAATACTTACTTGACAGCCTTCTCCGCCTCTCGCTTCACCCACTTTGTACCGTTGATGAGCGCGTCTTTCGTAAGGTAACTCGCCAAAAAGTCCGGCACACCACTCACGAGCATCTCGGTCGCATAGTCCACTCGGGTCACTGGAGGATTGTTGGAGATTTGCTCAACACGCCAATATCCAACCATGTCTTTGGTGTCGGACTGACGGTCATAGTCCAGCGTCCAATGCATGTAATGCTGCTCTTTGCAAATGTAATTTTTGGTATAGACCCCAAACTTCACGAACATCACGCTGGAAATCAGCTCGACATACAGGTCCTTGTCTCCACATTTTCCGGGCGTAGTTTTGTACACCGAACTTTGCACGACGTTGTCTACCCACTCTGTGTACATGGGATAGTTCAAAATGGTGTCCCACACAACAGACTCTGGGGCATTGACATACTGCACGGCCACTCCGCGGCCTTCACCAGAGTCGTCTGCGGCAGATCGAAGCACCACTTCTCCCGCTTTGAGTTTGGTGTTCTCAGCATCGGTGGTGGCAATCGGTGCAGGAGCACTGGCAATCGGCGTCAAAATCCCAGTGTGTCCTTGGGCAACAGACGGATCATAGGCAAACACACTCGACATCATCAACCACAGCATCGGTTACTCCTAATTTTTGACACAAACATAGAATACCACAAGATTGTATCGACTTCGTACAGACAATATCTAGTTTCACAGAAATGGCATATCCCAACAAACAACAAAGGGGAGCCAAGCCCCCCTTTACCAAAACAGCATTGACTGTTTCAGTTTGTTTCGTTTCTCAAGAGTCCTCAAAATATTTCAAGGACACGCTCATACGCTTAATCCACAATGATCTGTGCCACTTTTGGACCGTTCAAACGCTCTACTGTCTCAACAGCCAAAGTCAAATAAGTGGGAACATCCAATTCGAATTCACCAGTGATCCAAGCGTCGACGACGAAGCGTTGATCTTCTTTGGGCTCCAATGTGGTTTTGGACACCAAGTTGATCATCACTTTTGATTCGGAGTGTCCGCCTTCA
>CBFICN010000304.1:0-4065 GCA_965661045.1 uncultured Myxococcota bacterium | reverse complement strand
CGTTCAAATATTTGGATGTTTGATCCGTAAGCAAACAGTGATGTCGACTCGCTTGTTTAGGTTAACTGAGTTTATGATCTCTGAATCTACGGTTGAAAGACTCGAATCCCCCAACTCACATCGTCTCCAAATGGGTGGACAGCCGGGCTTCCCCAGGTGATCAAACAATAGTGATCACGATGTGGCACCAGTGCATCGACGGCGGTTGGGGCATGGTGTACATCTCCTTGTGCTTCCAGTCCCGCTTCACTCCACAGTTCCCAGTACTCAACTCCCATCCATGTAGCATGGTCAATCGAAAGCGTCAGCAGGTTTTGGCGAGGGGTGGACAGTCGTTGACTGAGCGCTAGACTGGGTCCGTTGCCGGTACTGTATCCTTGCTCGCGCAATGCGCGTTCAGGTGTGGAATCAGTGAGGGATTCATCAAACCACGTCCACGGTCCGAGTGGGAGACTGCTTCGAAAGTCACATTGTGATCGGAGAGTGTCGATGGTTGGCGACGGCAGCCAAATAAAGTCAGGATCATCCCACAGTACATCGTTTAGGTCAGTGTACACGACATTGTCGACGGCAGAAAAACGTCCACGGGCACTTGCTTGAAACAGCAAATCTTCGATGGGCATCTTGTCGGACTCTAGGGCCCCAAAGGCACGACTGCGTCTAGGTGTCCAAGGCCAAGACAGCACAGTGTCTTCAGAGAGTAGCCCCAGTTGAAGATGGTCCAGTGGAATGGGGGATTCTAAGGGGATGTTTGCATCTAAGATGGGAATTGTGTCGTTGCCGACCAGCAGTACATGGGTTGCACCCAACGCGATGCTTTTCCAAAAGGACTGATGCCATGAATGGGTATTTGATTGTGGACGCGTTTGAATGTGCAAGGCAGCCAGGTTTGTCCGTTCAAAGACAGTAGAGAGTTCAACGTCGGCTGTGGGATGGGTGGACAAAAAGTCTATGAGCAGTGGCTGGATGGCCGACGGTTCCTGATTGAGCTTACCCCACAGAAGACTGGGCTCCGTATTTTCAATGAGCGGGATTGGCTGTCCATCTTTTGAAACAAAGATGGATTGTTCGGGTGTCTGTAGTACGCCATTTTGTATCTTCCCATGTTCGTGGACTCGAAACTGGATTGAACCACAAGTACCCACAAAGAGGTCGGCGAGGTTGTTTTCAATCGAGGCTTGTGGACTGTCGATGCAGCCTTCGGCGCCAAGTTGAACAGTTGTGGTGTTCGCTGGTAGATAGATTGGGGTGTCCGATAGCCAGTTGCGTCCAATCCAGTGTCCCGCGCCATCAAAGGTGTCGATCCACTCTGCACGGTCATCCAATAGAGAACCATCTACAACCACCGAAGAACTGGACCAGCCATCCACTTCTGAACCAATTTCAATGCTTGAGAGATCGCTGAGCACAATGTCTCCACCAACAAACTTTACGTTGTCGGCATTCCATTGTAGGATACCCGACCACTGTGGCAACTCTCGATTTGGATGAAGTTGTGTGCCATAGATCTGGGAATCCGGCTTTGGGTGCCAAATCCAATCATTGGAATCAAGGAATAGGAGGGGAGAGTCGGGTTCAAGCCAGATGTGAATGGGGCTACCGTCTTGAAGTGTGAGAACCAAACCAGTGCGGATGTCATCGGTGAAGGATTCCATTTCTCGTACGGAGGCAATTTCGTTGTCCACCATCGGCAAGGCTTCCAAGAGCCCATCGCCCAATGTTTCGGGAGGAGACGCTGTATCCACCAGCGCAATGTCGATGAGTCCACCACCAGTACCTTCCAAGCGAGACAGGGAAGAACCGACATCTCGAATGCTGAGTCGAATCCGGTTGTTTTCAAGTATCCAATCGCCACGGCCTCCATGACCACCGCTAATTTCCTCATCCCCACAGACCAAGCGTCGAACTCGAACCTCTGTGTCATCGAGTGCCCTTGGGTCACAAGTGGGGTCTTCTAATTGAGTAGACACCGAGTGAGAACAAGCCCCACTCAGTGTCCATCCAATCCACACAATGGGGGTGATCATTCTTCGAAGGTGATGCTCACAAAGTCTGTGCGAATCTTCTTGGCCCAGCTCGGTGGAATGTTTCCAGTTTGTACGATGAAGTCACGCGTTTCAGACACCTTCATGGGTGGCTTAATGCGGCCGAGTTCTGGCTCTGCTTTGGCGTAGGAAGGATCATCAAACACAAACATGCGTTGGCAATAGTCACCACAGCCAATGACGGTAAAGTCTTTGCGGTCTACAATCAGTCCGTCAGCATCCAAGAAGGAGAGTCTCAGTTTCAAAGACTTGATTGCTCGATCACCACTGTTGGTGATTTTGGTGGAGAATTCCCATCCGTTGAGGGGGCCGTTTTCATCGCCAGACAAGTTGACCTGTGTCTTTTCAATGGGGTCCATCTTCAAGTGGGCCAAGTACTTCGCCACGGCCAGTCGCTGCTTGGCGATTCGAACATCTTTGGGAGACTCGACTTTGTATTGCTCAATGAAGTTTTCCCAGTCGGCAACGGCATTGCTCTCTAAGGCAATGTTCCACAGCGCCTCTTTGCGTTCAACGCTCATGTCTCCGTAGGTTTTCTTCGAGGGTGGATTTTTCTTGAATCGCTTCAGGTAGGCGTCAAAGTCTTCCACTTTTTGACTGGAGCGTGCTTTTTCAACCATCAACCGTTCAATGGCCATGCGCGCTTCAAAGACACGAGCGGATTTTCCATTGTCCTTGATGAATTGCTCATAGGCCTCAACCGTATTTGCTCGTTGGGCATCGCCAAAAGGATCAGAACAACCAAGTTGAGAAAAAGACAGAACGAGAGCAAGTGGCAACCACTTCATGAGACCTCCGAGAATTTGCACTTAGGCATTTTGTTTTCAGCAGTCTAACACAATCGACGCAAAGTGCTTATCCAACCACTTCCATCCCTTCTTCTGAAGGTGGATTGACCAGCATTTGCCAAGCAGTTTTGGCAGAACGAATAAATTCATCGCGACTCTTCAAACGAGAGACGGAGCGCATGATGTAACTGGGGCGATAATAGAATCGCAGGTATGCCAAGCGGGTCCAACGCTCAATTTCGGCGTCGGTCAAGTCGCACAATGGTCGAGGAATCGGTTCATCGGTTCCATTGGCAATGTGCTCACGCCAATAGTCTCTACCGTGCGTGCGAAGCAACATGGTGTACATCTCAGTGGCCGGCATGGGGGTTACTTTGGAGAACTGTGCATAGTCCAAGTCCAGTTCAAGGGCGAGTCGAATGGTTTGACGGATGCTGATTTCGTCCTCGTAGGGGTTGCCGATCATGAAATAGCCGAAGGTGTGGATGCCGTGCTTTTTGGTGCGTCGAATGACGTCGTGGTACATCTCAATCGAGGTCGACTTTCGCAGTGTGTGCAAAATCTCTCGGTTTCCACTCTCAATGCCGTAATAGATTCGGGTACACCCAGCAGAGGCCATCGCTTTCAATACATCGTCGGTGATGCAGTCCACACGGGTTCGAGCAGCCCAAACAATGTCCAGTTTGCGTCGTTTGATTTCGTTACAAATGTCGATCACTCGTTGCTTGCGAATCGTAAAGCTGGAGTCGAAGAAGTCCAACTCTCGAATGCCAAATTCATTGACGCACATCTCCAGTTCGTCGACGACGTTTTTGGGAGAGCGCGGGCGGAAGGTCTTGGACCCCTGTTCGCAGAAGATGCACTTGTACGGGCAGCCTCTGGAGGTGATGAACACACTGAAATTTTTGTATTTCGAGATGAAAGAATAGTAAATCTCGTTGTCGAGTAGGTGTCGAGCAGGAAAGGGGCTCTGATTGACGTCCACTTCGGCTTCACGAGGTGTAACAACAATGTCACCATTGTCTTTCTTGTAGGCAATGCCCCGTACGGTGGACAGGTCTTCTCTTTTGGTGATCGCTTTCAATAGGTTGGGCAGAGATTCTTCAGCCTCACCAGTAACGGCATAGTCGATGTCTTTGTAGCCCAAGGTTTCTTTGGCGTAGATTGACAGGTGCACGCCACCAACGATGACGGGTACGTCCACCAACTCTTTGATGGCCTTGATCCAGTCC
>CBFICN010000303.1:0-4078 GCA_965661045.1 uncultured Myxococcota bacterium | reverse complement strand
CATTGACTGGTTGTATACAGGATACAAAGGCGGCACTGTTTACGCCAAACCCATCGCCATCGTTGTCAGGATACCAAGTGTTTGTGGGAGAATTGGTACCATCGGCGTCATCGCAATCACCGCCACCGATGACAAGTGGGTCTCCCAGCCATCCATTTACATCGATTGAACACTCTACATAGCCATCGCCATCGTCATCCATCTCATTGGTGGGCAAGGGGTTTAAGCAGTCGTTGTTCAATCCGTCACAGAGTTCAGGTGCCGCGGGGTAGATCGTGTCGTTGTCGTCATCACAGTCTGAACTGTTCAGTACAAAGCCCGTTGGTGGAATGCACACTTCCATTTCGCTGTCGGTACTACCAAATCCATCGGCATCCGCATCCACAAAGTACATCATGATGCTGTGGCCTAGAGCGTTGGTATCGTCACAGTCATCACCACCCACTACGGTTGAAGTACCATCCCATCCATCTGATTCGATACTGCATTCAACATAGCCATCGCCATCATCGTCCAGTTCTTCTAGCGGTAAGGTCCCGCCACATATGTTGATTTGACCATCACAGAGTTCTGGCGCATTGGGGTAAACCGTAGCGTCGAAGTCATTGCAGTCGTCGCCACCCGTGATGGCATCGCCCATCCATCCATTTGCATCGATTGAACACTCTACATAGCCATCGCCATCGTTGTCCAGTTCACTGGCGTCCACCAAACCATCACAATCGTTGTCTATCCCATCACACAGTTCTGTTGACGGAACGCAATCTTCACCAGTGTCCGTGTCTTCAGTATCGACATTGGTATCGGTATCGTCCGTGTCTATCGTGGGGCCAGTGTCGGTGTCTTGTGCGGTATCGAGAGTAACAACCCCCGTGTCCTCACTGTTGACAGAAACATTGATTTGTGCCGATTCAAAAAGTAGACAGCCGAAAAGGTGTAGTAGCATTTGGAACCCAAGTGGTGGTAGACAGCATATTCATGATCTAGAATAACACACTTTTGAAAGCGCTTTTCTGTTATTCCATTTGTGTGAGAGCCTGTAATTGACCAAAGAAGTCGATGCATTTGTCAATGTCAGCATCGTCAATGTGCTTGTGTACAACCGCTCGAAGGGTGGTTGGCCCTGTACTCAATACATCAATGCCCACCTCTTTAGCCTGTGCAATCACTTGTGCTGGATTGCTGACTTCAAAGTAGACCATGTTGCTCTCCGGCCAGCGAACGGTGTACCCTTGGTCGATCAATGCTTGAGCCAGTCTTTGGACACGGGCATGATCGTCGGTCAGTCGTTCAACGTTGTGTTCCAGCGCGTAGAGAGCAGCCGCCGCCAGCATCCCAGACTGTCGCATGCCTCCACCGAGTATCTTGCGCGCACGGATGGCCGATTTTTTGAGCGATTTGGGTAGGCACAGAGCCGAACCAACAGGTGCACCCAGACCCTTGGAGAAGCAAATGCTCACGGTGTCATATTCTTGCGCTCGTCTGGACGCAGAGATGCCGGATGCCGCCACGGCATTGAAGAGTCGCGCACCATCCAAGTGGGTTCTGGCTCCGTGTGCATGACCAATCTGGCCAATTTGGTCCAGCAGTTCCAATGGGTAGACGGTTCCACCCCCCTTGTTTGCCGTGTCTTCAGCGCATACCATCGAGACGGGTGCAAAATGTGGGTCATCGGGTGGAAAGACTCCTTCCAATTGTTGGGGGTCAATAAAGCCCTTGTCTCCACTGACAGGCTTGAGCAACAGTCCAGACAGAGCAGCCGGGCCACCTGCCTCATACACATAGATGTGGGCCGTGTGGTGTAAAGCGACGGCGTGTGCACGAGGATTTTGTATCCACAAGGCAATCTGGTTGGACATTGTGCCGGATGGTACAAATAGGGCGTCTTCTTTGCCAAGCATTTCAGCAATTTTGGCTTCAAGTGCGTGAACAGTAGGGTCATCGCCCAAGACATCGTCTCCAAGGGGAGCGTTCATCATGGCACGTTTCATCTCCGTACACGGTTGGGTAACGGTATCGGAGCGCAAATCGATTCTTCCATTGAGTGGCATGGCAACCTCTGTTGATTTGTAAAATTGGATGAACCAATTTGGATTATTGTTTTTGTACGAGTGTTGGTAAATAGCTGTCGGGGACGGGTACGCGACACAAGGTGAGTATTGTCGCCCCAATTTGAGCCAATCCACCGAGCATCTCTCCTCTTGGTTGAATGACCTCCCAGTGGTTCTGTGGGTCAAACAAAATGAACGGAACTGGATGCTTGGAGTGTGCGGTGGATGGCACCAACTGTCCCTGGCCATCTCGTTTGGGTGCCTTGGACTTTTTGTCCCACTGTGCCATTTCATCGGCATTTCCGTGGTCTGCCGTCACAATCAACAAACTGTTCGTCGTCTTACAGGCCTCGACAATGCGCCCAACACACTCGTCTACAAACTCAACGGCTTCAATGGTCGCTGCCAAGTCTCCGGTGTGTCCAACCATGTCTCCGTTGGCAATGTTGAGTCGAACGTGATCGTACTGTTCGCTTTTGATGGCTTGAACCGCTAGATTTGTCACCTCTAGAGCCTTCATTCTAGGGGCTTGGTTGAAAGGGACATTCAACGATGGAATTTCCTGTTGTGTCTCTCCGGGCAGGGCCTCCGAGCGATTTCCGTTGAAGAAAAAGGTGACGTGCCCAAACTTCTGAGTCTCTGACAAGGCGAATACATTTTTCTCTGCCTTGGCCAGCTGCTCTCCGACGGTCGTGTCAATCGCTGGAGGGGCCACTAGGTAGTGTGCAGGGATGTGTAGGTCACCATCGTACTCCATCATACCGGCAAAATACACATCTCCCGTCACTCCAGATGGAAAGATTTTTTCAAAGTGGGTGAACTCATTGGCAGGGGTGTCAAACACAGAGGAGATTTCAATGGCTCGATCGCCACGGAAGTTAAACAATATTACGCTGTCGCCATCGGCAACGCCCGCGTAGTCTCCAACGACAAAGGGTTTGAGCCACTGGTCGTCAATGGCGTCATCGGCGTCATATTGTGTTTGCACTGCTTCTGTTGCCGTGGCGTATCGGGTTCCTTCGGCTAGCATATGACAGCGCCAGCCCCGTTCGACCATCGTCCAATCGGCTTCATAGCGATCCATGGTCATCCACATTCTGCCACCACCAGAGGCAATCCTGTAATCGCGACCGTGTTTGGTGTTGAACCGACTCATAAACAACTCCAGTTGCCGAATGTAGGTCAAGGCTGACCTTGGGGCAACATCTCGACCGTCTGTGAGGATGTGAATGCGAATGTGTTCAATGTTTTCAGCGTGTGCTTGGGCAATCATTGTTAAAAGGTGTTCAATGTGACTGTGGACGTTCCCATCAGACAGTAGACCCAAAAGTGAAGGGTATTTGCTTGTACTGCCCGTTTCCAAACTGTTGATTCCCACATCGATCCGGTTTTGAAGGCGGTATTGACCAGTTTCGCACCTTGTGCAAAGATTCTGCCTGCCCCCATGGCGTTGTGTCCAACCTCAGAATTTCCCATGTCTCCATCGGTCGGAAGTCCCACTGCCGTTCCATGCGCTTTGAGTTTCCCCCACGGGTGATCCTTCATGAGACCATCCAAGACGGGTGTTTTGGCTTGGAACACTGCGTCGGACTCATCCTGTCTTCCAAGTCCGATACCGTCTAAAATACAGAGCACAACGGGTTGACTGGTCATAATTACCTCCCAATTATCGATGGGGAAATGTATCATCAAATCACTTGCACGCAATTGTCGCAGCACACTTTTACTGACCAATGAAGACCAGTATTGTGCCTAGTTCTACGAGGTGCTATTGAAAATGTGCATTTCTAGTGGTGCAGGTTTTAATACACTGGATTACATAAGATAGAAGATAGAACACTTTGCTCTAGGCGAACACTGCATGTTGTTAACCCATAAAGACATTACCTTGTCCACCCCCAAAGCTATTGCTCAGTTGGTGCTGTTGGGTGCCATTGGAGGTTGGCTGGGAGGAGTGTGCATCAATGCATCGGGTGGCTTTGTAGCTGCACTTCAGGACTGGGCACCGTACAAAGCAGCATTGGTTG
>CBFICN010000302.1:0-4080 GCA_965661045.1 uncultured Myxococcota bacterium | reverse complement strand
TGCTTTGATCAACGTTGGTTTGACAAAGAAGCCTTCTCGTTCACAGGCTTCTCCCCCCACAAGAACAGTACCGCCCTGTGATTGTGCGGTCTCCACTGCATGCAAGAACTGGTCTACTGCACCTTGATCAATCAATGGCCCCACCAAGACCCCACTGTCCAAAGCATCCCCAATTGGAAACTTTTCATAGGCTGCTACCAGACGGCTGGTAAACTCTTTGGCAATCGATTTGTGCAAGAACAAACGTCGAGTTGTTGTACAGCGCTGGCCAGCCGTTCCAACCGCTCCAAACGCAACCCCACGAAGTGCCAAGTCCAAATCGGCATTCCCATCCACGATGATGGCGTTGTTGCCACCCAATTCAAGGAGACATCGACCAAGACGCGCTGCAACAACTTGATTTACATGCTTGCCCATCCGAGTCGACCCAGTGGCAGAAATCAACGGCAATCGTTTGTCGGCGATCATCGTTTCACCAACTTCTGCATCCGAACCAATGATCAACCCCAACGCGCCTTCGAATCCGTGCGTTGCCAACACATCGTTCATCAATTTGTGGGTGGCGATTGCAGTCAACGAAGCTTTCAACGAAGGCTTCCAGATAACGGTATCACCACAGACCAAAGCCACCATTGCGTTCCAGGCCCACACTGCATTTGGAAAGTTAAAGGCCGTGATAACCCCAATGGGTCCCAAAGGATGCCACTGCTCGTACATCCTGTGCAATGGACGCTCAGAGTGCATACTCAAACCGTACAACTGTCTAGATAGCCCCACACAAAAGTCGGCCATGTCAATGCTTTCTTGGACTTCACCGAGCCCTTCACTGAGAACTTTACCAACTTCCATGCTGACCAATGCACCCAAATCATCTTTGTGCTCACGCAATGCCTCACCCATTTGGCGAACGATCTCTCCACGTTTTGGTGCCGGCAACATTCTCCAACGTCCAAAGACGTCTTGTGCCTTGTTGACCACTTGCTCATATTCCGCTGCACCGGCCAATTGCACCTTTGCCAGTAGTTTGCCCGTTGATGGATTGATTGACTCGACTGTCTCTGCCTGCGGGTTGGAGATGTCAATTTCACCACCTGCCCATGCGCCACCGTTGATTTCTTTCAAACCCAAACGTGTTAAAATATCATTCATGCTCTGCCTCCAGTTGATTTGGAATAAATTTTGGATGACAGTTCATAACCACAGAAGAAGACATTTCCAACCCAAACACGATAGATTGGACAACATTAGACTTGGGAGACCGTATGATTTGGTTGCTAACAGCGCTGGCGTGGGCAGAAAATGCCGTAGACATCGAGGTCCTGCGGCACGGTCAGATACACACTCAAAATCCCGCTCTCATCTTGAAAGTGCGTCAACCCTTGACAATGTTGGACGTCCAGTTCAACTGTGCTGGGCAGTCTTTCTCCATCCATCGAAGTGCTGAGCGTGGCGATATCAAAATGCCCATTGAAGCAACAGTGGGCTCTCACACCTGTACAGGAACCCTCTCGATTGAGATGGACGATGGGTCTAGTGGCTCTATGCCGCTAAAATTTGGGGTCACCCTGCACCCTGCTTTGAGACTGACTTTGCCAACAGAATCAGTCAATGTTGAAGAAGGCACCCTCAAGGTCAAGATGAATCGCCCTGCAGAAAGTTACAGTGTTTCATTGTTGGACTCAGACGGCAGTCCTGTCGGAGAAGGCTTTGAACGAGTCGACCCAGCATTCAACCTGGGTCTAGCAGACGTTTCTTGGGAGGCACTGTCAGACGACATCGCAGTCATTCAAGTGGAGGGCAAAGACATCTATGGTTTTACCACCAGTATGGAACTCTATCCATGGAGTTACGACATTCCACATGAAGATGTCATTTTTGCCTCCAATCAGTCAGTCATCCCCCAAGAAGAAGTCTATAAACTGACCGACGTACAAGCAAAAATTCAAAAGGTGGTGGAAAAATACAGCCAGTTTGCAGTCGTCAACCTATATGTTGCTGGGTATACAGACACAGTAGGCGATGCCGCCCAGAACAAAGGCCTCAGCGAACGACGGGCACACTCAATTGGTAAATGGTTTCAATCCAACGGCTTCCAAGGCAACATTTATTACCAAGGCTTTGGTGAAAGTGTACTAGCGGTTCCGACAGCAGATGGTGTCGATGAGGCACAAAATCGACGCGTGCTCTATGTTGTTGCCGCGACGGAACCCAAAAAGTCAGATGCCTTTCCGACGTCTGCTTGGAAAGTTTTGCAGTAAGATTCTCCATCGTTGGCTTAGGGCTGTACAGTTGGGAACAATCCGTGTTCTAAAGCCTCAAACTCACATCCTGCTTCAAGAGTGCCTCGAAAAATCCAAGGTCTCGGTGGAAATTCCCCACGTTGATGTGGCGCCTCATACCCAGAAAAGTAGAAATGCATGTTGTCCTTCGACAAAATTGAATGACTGAGAGAAAACTGATCAAAAAAGTGAAGATAAAACAGCTGCTCTCGGGTTGGAATGAATTGGTTGATGATCTCATGTCCCTTCTGCTCGGTCCACAACTGCCATTCCAACCAGCGTTGAGATCCATTGACCGCCGACATGAGCAATTTTGTTCCATCGTTGGTCCAAAACATCGATTGCCAAGACAATCGCTCATCTGAATCCTCTGTCAACGTATGCATTGTACCTGTATCCAGATCCAACATTTGAACACCTTTTTGAATATTGGATTGAGGGCCAGTCACACCGATTGTGATCTGATTGTGCATAGGTCTGGGTTGCAAAGAGAGCACCCCTTCCAAAGCAACCAGTTCTTCCCCTTCTTCCGTAGCCAAGTTCATTCTTTTCACATGGGTCATGCCATTCATCTGCTCGGCATACAACAGTTTGCCTTGGTGAAACAGTGGCGTACAGAAACCACCTGAGTCTTCCGTAATTACCCAATCTACATTGCTGTCTTGGAGAGAGTAGAATTGAATTCGAGACGTTTGTCGAATGGGGTGAACCACATGGGCAACAATTCCAGTTCCATCGTCCAACCATTGAAAGAAAATGGGAGCGCCATCGTCCAATGGAATCGCAGCCGAACCATTCAGAGGATACACAACCAGTTCAATTCCCTCTTGACTTTGCTCCACAACGGCCAGATGTTTTCCTGTTGGACTCCAATGGATATAAATGGGCTGACGGTCTGTCCACTCTGCCAACACAACCATATCCATTCCGTCAACCTGAGCGGCGCACAAACGCGCAGGACTGCGTTCTTGAAGTGGCTGAAAATATGCCATCCACTGACCATCTGGAGACCATGTTGGCCACAAAGATGGACATGTCTCACCTTCTACGAGCGGGTATGTCACCTGTCTGGATGGACTGTCCTTGTCGATCCAAAAATTAATTTGCTTGTTGTCACCAAGAAATGCCAAACGTTCCATTTCGCTATCGCCTCCAAGTCAACGCTCCCTTTCTCGCTTGGTATAGCCTCTCTAGAACCAAATGAGGTACACCACTAGAGCGTGTACACACAACGTAATCACCGGAAGAACCATGCCCAGTGTTGGATGCCCAGAAAGTGACAATGCATTTGCGTGATCCCGCTCCACCTCCTCCATCACCTCTCGCTGTAATACGCCCTCAAAGACATATTCTGGATCAGCCTGTCTAACCTCCATCGCCATTTGAATGGCAGTGTCATGGTTCAATCCAAAACACGTTAACCCCATCATGGTCGATGCAAATCCGATCATCACTGGATACCAAGTGCCCGTTTGAAGTGCAGATTGAAGAGTCGTAAACAACCAAACAAGTCCCAACAAAAAGAACGGAGCGCCAACCCAACGCAGTTTGATGTGTCGTATTGCCTTTCCTTCAATCATTTTGAAGTTTTGTTCCATTTTTTTCCTCACTGTTCAAACTCGGTTGTGTGGCTTGACAATTTGATCAGAAAAGCCTAAATTAACAAGTTATTTTTTCAAAAAGTTGGGTCTGATAACCCATTGTACTATGTAGACAGTTGTCAATACCATACAAGGAGTCAACGCCGTGTCCAATCAAAATCATTTCTTCACCTCGGAATCTGTCTCTGAAGGCCATCCAG
>CBFICN010000301.1:0-4081 GCA_965661045.1 uncultured Myxococcota bacterium | reverse complement strand
TTCTGGGGTCAGAACAAGCTCTGTTGTGTTTGTGAAAACAGGTTGGTCATTTTCATCGGTCACGGTCAACGACAATGTGTCTTCATTCAAAGAATACGGCTGATCGTCCCCTTGATTGGCTGACGTGATCGATACAGTCGAACCATTGGATGCTGAGTCTGAACCGTCCCAAGCCAAAAAGGTCAACGTCGCCGTCGTTCCGTTTGTACTGTCTGGGACAAATCGAACAAATGCACTTTCGTCCAACACCAACACACTGGACGACGTTGCACCAACAATCTCCGTCCAGGTTGACTCATTATCGATTGAGTAATCCCACCGACCGTTGGTGTTGCTCACACCGGTCACCGCAATTCCCGTGTTGGAAAACAACGCTGTTGTATCGGTGTCGGTGATCAATGAATTCGTAGAAATCAATGTAGACAATTCAAATGTCGTGACGTCAGATTCGCTGTTGTCCGCATCGTTTTCAGTAATGCTGCCCAAGTCAGTCGTGACACCACCCAACTCAGGAGCGTCGTTCAAGTCATTGACCAACAAAGAGAGGCTGTTGCTGTCAACTGAGAATGGACTGGTGGTCGATGGTGTGAAGGCGGCTGTGGTATCAGCGGTGCCTTCAGAAGCATTTCCGTCAGTTTGATCCCAAGCGTAGAACGTCAATGTCGCAGTCACACCATCGGGGCCAGTCGAAGCAAACCTCAAATGTGACGACTCATCCAACAACAACGCTGCAGTAGAAGTTGCTGAAGAAATCTGAGTCCAAGTGGTTTCATTGTCAACGGAATATTCCCAGTATCCGTTTGAACTTGATGCATCGGTGATTGCGATGCCTTTAGAGTCACCACCATCGTTGTCTGTAATTGTGGTTGACAGTGTCGCAGAAACTGAAACTGAGGCTGAATAGTTGATGGCGTCAGAGTCTCCTTCGTCAATGGCTGTCGTCACAATCGGACTGGTTGTTGTATCCAATACCGGTTGGTCATTGATGTCGTTCACCGTGATGGATGAAGTTCGACTGTCTACCGAGAAGGCTGTGGTTCCACCTGTTGTGGATGCATCCACTGTATCGCCAGTACTAGATGCATCAGACTGGTCCCAACCATAATACGCAAGTGACCCAGTATCGGCATTGTCATTGCTTGGAACAAACCGAATAGAATCGGTGTCGGTCAACACCAAAGCATTTGTCGCACTCACCGATGGGAACGCTGTCCAAGTAGAAGCATCCGATGAATATTCCCAAGAGCCATTGCCAGCATTTGCCGTGTGAATGGCAATCCCTTGCGCGGATGATGCATCCACATCTGAAAGAGCACCATTCAACAAAGTGCTCACCAAATCTCCGTCGTTGGTGAGTTCGTCTTCGTTGATGGATGCAAAATCAGCGACAGAATCAGCGAGTACTGGTGCATCATTGAGATCATTGACTGTCAAACTGAACGTATTTTCTGAACCAGAAGCCGAGTATGGAGAGTCTACATCTGTATACACAGCGGTAAGGTCTACTTGCGATCCAATAGAGCCTGCTGATTGATCCCATGCATAAAATGTGAGCGTTGCCGTTTCACCATTGCTCGTATTGGAAATAAATCGGACTCTGCCGTTGCTGTCGGACGCGCCCAACAACAAGGCTGATGTCTCAGACACCGAAGCCAAATCTGAGAAGTTGCTCCAGGTTGTTCCTGCGTCGGTGCTGTATTGCCACGATCCACTCTCGACCTCAACAAATCCTGTGACGGCTATCCCCAAGGTAGCAAAACTCGACGCCGTATCCACATCGCCAATAAGCGCGGACACTTCTGAATTTAACAATGTGTCTGACGTCTCTCCTTCATTGATGGCAGTCAGAGTGACCGTTGTACTGGCGACCATGGTGGGTGGATCATTCGCATCGTCGGCAACGATGGAAACCGTTGCGTCTTCAGTTGAGTAAGCGGTTGCAGAACCTCGAGCGGTGACCGTTTCTGTTCCAAACTGCGTTCCATCGGTTTGATCCCACGCATAGAAACTCAACGTACCCGTTTCACCGTTGGTTACTGATGGTACATAGCGCAACTCATCAGCGGGTGTGAGCAAGAACACGCTGGTGCCAGACACACTTGGGAGGGTTGTCCAGTTGCCAGTTGCGTCTTTATACTGCCACTCGCTACCAGTTTCAGCCGTATATCCATAAATGGCAATCCCTTCCGATGAAGATGCATTGGTATCGCTGATTGCTGAAGACGTGCCATCGGTCAACAATGTGCTGACTGTTTGCCCTGTGTTGTCTCCATCGACGATGTGCTCTGAAATGTTGGCAAAATCTGAAACCAAAGCATTGTCAAGTGAAGGGGCAACGTTGGCTTCGGTCACAGTAAAGACAATCGTTTCCGTTGCTTCGTTGTTGGTTGGCAAAGCATCATCAGAAACGGCAACTGTATACGAGTAGGTTGTGCCACTTGTCACTGGTGTGCTCAAAGATACGACGCCGGTTGCTGAATCAATTTCCAATGCAGCGTTGGCAGTCGAATCGCCAGATGCATCTTCGCTGTAAGAAATTGTGGTCGCAAAAGCATCGGTCCCAGTCACCGTCGCAATGGTTGAACCAATTGTGGTGTCTTCTGCAAAGGAGATGCTGGTTGTAGTATTGGCATTGGTATCGGTTACAGCAATGGTGGGCGCGGTAGAGTCTACGGTAAAGCTGTCCAACGTCAAGTCATTGCTATTGGTGGTCCCATCGCTGACGGTCAGTATACAGGTATACACGCCATCGCTGAACGCGCCACCACCAGTAGCGGTCAACGTGATGTCTGTGGTCGCATTGGCAGCAATTGTTGTCGTCGCCGTTTCGCAACCACCGGTCAAGGAGATACTTCCCGTTGAGGTGTCGATCGCAGTGTTGGAATAGATTTGTACCACGGGTGCCGTATTCGACGTCACTGGTCCCGAGCCTGTACTGCTGTCAGCGGCCGCACTTTGAGAAATGACGATGCCCGCCAACGTCACATCAAAGGTGAAGTTCTCTTCCGTCGATACATTGCCAGCCACATCGGTGACCGTTGCGCTACAAGAATATGCAGAACCCGCCGTGTTGTCAGCAAAACCACCGGTTGTCCCATGGCTCATGGTGAAAGTATTTCCACTACTGGTATCTGCTGTTTCCGTAAACGAAGCCGCAGCGCAATCGTCGCCAGAGTTGGTTCCCAACTGGAAAATGCTGTTTACAGCCTGGTCACTGGTCAACGTGACCGTCGGATTGCTGGTATCGGCTTCACCGGCATTGCCAACAACGCCCACACTCAACGTCGGCGCCTCTTGATCAACCGTAACTGCCAAGGTATTGGAAGTGGATGATGCCGTATTGCTCAGCGCATCAATCGCCGTCGCAGTCACGGTGTAATCCACCGAAGTTCCGGCAGCACCCAAGTCTGTTGTGTACCCACTGGACGTATCGGTGGTTGAGTCACAGGTCCAGTCACCATTTCCATCGGCGGTAACAACGCAGGTCACTGTACTGGAACCATCGTCAATGGTCACTGTCACTTCTGCGTTGGCTTCTGCGGTTCCCACAAACCCAACCGCCGGATCGTTGGTAATCAAGTCGGTACTGGACAGTCCAGTGTCATTGACAATCCCGGTGACCACAGGAGCCTCTGACGTTGTATCTACAACAAATGTGTCCAAGTCAGCAGAACCAGTGCGACCAGCCACGTCGGTTACAACCACCACACAGGTGTAATAGGTTGCTTCACTCAAGCCTGTGATGCTCACTTGAGCGGCAGCACCACTGGAAGTATCGCTGATTGAGGAGGATCCTGAAACACCAACTGTACCGTCAGCACAATCACCAGTCAACGACAATGTCCCATCTTCATCGGTATCCAAACCAAATGTTGGCTCACTGGTCGGTGTGGCAGGTTGAGAGTCAATCGTGACGGTTGGCGCTGTGGTGTCTACATAGAAAGACAGTGTTGCGTCAGCGGTGTTGCCAGCACTATCTACCAAGTCCACTTCACAGGTCACCAATGAGTCGGAGAAATCAGTGGTGGTTGGGTGGGTGACGGTCACCGTATTGCTGACAGATCCACCAGTCAAAGTGCCA
>CBFICN010000300.1:0-4081 GCA_965661045.1 uncultured Myxococcota bacterium | reverse complement strand
CCCCCCATTCCATTGCCAAACTTGGTAATTGAAGGACAAAGTGGTGTCTCCCCGATAGCCGGTCGACCGTTGGATATAAATTACGGTCTCAACAGCACCGCTCTGGCCTTTGGTACCATTGGACTGCATGGTGGCATCTCACACCTTTTGCTCGAGCAAAATGGTGGCGTTCCTTCAATAGCGGTGACCGAAAGAGTTCACTTTTACAACAACTGGCTAGACAACACCAAAGAAACCGACATGCGCAAAGCGTTCTTCTTAAATCAAATCGATGTCACTGCCGGATGGAATCTCAAACGGCACCTGGGCTACGTTGGGGTGGCAAACTATTTGGACATCGCCGATCCAGAACTCACCCTTGCCCCTTTTGCTGGAATTCAATGGAACAGCAAGAATAGACTGTTCGTGCAAGCAGAAAGTCGGTACTTGGCGATCAATCGTCAACCGGAAATTATCGATGTGCCCTTTGCCACCTTTGGCTATGGCGCCCTTTCCATAACGGGCAGCGTCGGCTTCACTTTTGGAGGTGAATAATGCTCTGGCTAACTCTACTGAATGGGTGCTTGACGCTCGATCCCCTTTTACCCTTTCACAGCAACATCCCCTGCACGGAAGTCGATGAGACCACATGTGACAATGTGGAGGACGAGTGGGACAAAATCTGCACCACCTGCGAGATAGACTATGACTGGGACCGCGTCGCTCCATGGCGAGAACAAACATTCGAAACAAATGAAACAATTCCAAGCATCGACCCAAGCATCGTTGAACAAATCACCATCGACGTCGAGGATGGGGTCTCACTGGATGCCTACTTTATCCCTGCCGATGGATCTGTTCCAAGTTTGGTGAATACCACTGTTGTGTACAACCACGGACGCTACGCCAGCATCGATCACTATTTGCCACGGGTACAATTGCTACACAAAATGGGCTTCAACGTCTTCGTGTGGGATTATCGTGGATATGGAAAATCCCTGCCCGAAACGGCACCCGAATCCCCTGATTGGATGAGTGATGCGCTGATCGCATTTGATGCATCGCTTGAAGTGGCCCCCGACAGCAGCAAGATAATCGTCTATGCGATGTCCGTCGGTGGGTTTCCGGCGGGTGAAATGATGGCCAAACGAGACCTTTGTGCGCAAATGTTTGAAGCCGCCGTTCTTGGAGTTGGCAAGAAAATCGAAGAGAACCTGTCGGTCAGTCTACCTGGGTCATTCCTCACGAGCGGTGTACTGGAAACCGATCTCAAATTGATGAACACCACACACCCGACGCTCATCATGCACGGTACTGCCGATGAAACAGTATCGATCAACAGCTCACGAAAGTTCTTCGATCAACTCCCTGAGGATCTGCCAAAGACACTCTTTGAAGTCGAAGGTGCTGGTCACGGGATAGGCGGACTCGCTGGTGTGCCTGATTACAACTACGCGAACTATCGCGACGCGGTGATGGACTTCTTGGTTGAGAAAGCCAATGGGTGTTTGAGCGAGTAACCCTCTGATGTCCCTGTACGCCTAGAATCTCAACGACGACGATTGTTGCCTTTTCTGTTGCCTTGCCCTTCCCTGCGACGTCTGTAGAATGGTTTTTTCCCCTTTCGAGACTTTGACTGTTTCTGACGACGCTCTTGGGCTTCTTTGCTCTCTTCTCGAACCACCAACACCCGCTCCAATGCTGGATAACAGTGCCAGTCGTGTGTGCGTTCATCGGCGATGACTTTGCCAATGGTCCGTTCAATATCCACCAAGTAATCGGCCTCGTCTGGACTACAAAAGGCAATGGCTTGCCCTTCCGATCCGGCGCGCCCAGTTCGTCCAATTCTGTGAACGTAGCTCTCGGGCAAGTTTGGCAAATCAAAGTTGAATACATGACTGACCCGATCTACATCGATGCCACGAGATGCGATATCGGTTGCAACCAGTACCTTAATTTCTCCGTTTCGAAACCCATCAAGAGCACGTGTACGGGCATTTTGTGATTTATTTCCATGGATTGCGGCCGCTGAAACCCCACCCTTTTCCAGAAACTTAACCACCCTATTTGCGCCATGTTTGGTTCGTGTAAACACAATCGTGGCTTCAATCTGTTCGGTGTGCAAAATGTGCTTGAGCAACTGTTTTTTGTTGGCTTGCTCGACAAACATCACCAATTGATCAATCTGTTCAACGGTACTGGACTCACGATCCACCTCTACCCGAACGGGATCCGTTAAAAATTGAGAGGCCAGTTCCACGATGTCTTTTGGCATGGTCGCTGAAAACAAGAGATTCTGTCGTTTTTCTGGCAGTAATCTCAACAGTCTCTTGATGTCAGGTAAGAACCCCATATCCAACATTCTATCGGCTTCATCCAACACAAAGAACTCTACGTGTTCCAAGGAAATGAACCCTTGTCCATGCAAATCCAGCAGTCGACCCGGTGTAGCCACCAACACATCCACACCCCGTTTCAATTGTTTCACTTGAGGATTCTGCTTTACCCCACCAAATATGACCAAGTGCCGTAAGTCAGTCAGTGCAGCGTATTGCTGAAAGTTCTCTCCAATTTGCGCCGCCAATTCTCGTGTTGGCGTGAGAATCAACGTTTTGATTTGTTTCGTTTTGGGAGCCAGATGCAACTGATGCAGCATCGGCAATAAAAATGCGGCCGTTTTTCCAGTTCCAGTTTGTGCACAGCCCAATACGTCCTTGCCATCCATCACCACTGGTATTGCTTGCGCCTGAATCGGTGTGGGAGTGGTATACCCTGCGTTGGACACCGCTTGTTGAATGGGAGAACAGAGTTGAAGATCGGCAAAGGTCGTCATGAGATACTCGAGTAAAGGTGAATCGAGTACACAAAGGGTTCTCGTGGGCTTCTTTTATTGTAATGATGACGACTTGTCGATAAATTGGGCTGGTTTGCTTAGAGAATTCATTTTGTCTCTCGCAAACAAACCAACTGAGTCAGTGTTATATACTGCTGATGCCCCCCCGTACAGCAGCAACAATGTGTATCCTTGCAGTTCGTTGAGAGGAAAACAACACCCGAAGTCCGTTGAATGCCACCTTCAATGATTGGAATACATTTTGTCTCGGGACACACCATTGGAATCTCTTTGGACCTTTTTGGGGTCTTTCACTTATCTACACTCTGATCACAACTTCTATTGCGCCCATCTTCACGGCCTTGCCGTTTTACAATTCGAATCAGTCCGCTTGTGCGAAGTCCACATCATCAAAAAACACCATTCCCTGATCGGTGTTGAAGTCCACTTGGTGAAACATCAAAATGGCTTGCACTGTTTCGGTCATCGAGTTGCACTGGACCCAAGTCGATAGATTTCTCCAAGACTCCAACTGGGTTTGGGCATTGATGGATTGGGTAACGGCGTCTCCTTGGATATTCCCACTGGCATCCAAACAGCGAATTACCCCGTAGGCTTCTGCACTACCCACCATTGGCACCTCGGTATGGTGAAGTCCCCACGCAGTCAACCAGAAAATTTTGTCAGCAGGTGTCCAGTTCGCATCGGCGGTAAATTCTTGAAAAACAACTGACTCTCCCGGGTTGTCAACGTTTGCTGCACCAGCACCCCAGATTTTGACCGCCCCACCCATCGGAGAGTGTGCACCGAAAAACCCGCCAGTATCCACACCATCCACGAAAATGTTGCTGTCGTGTGCCTGCCACCCCCAAGCGTCACCCAGATTCATCCAATCTGTTGGATAGCCACCACTTTCCATATCCATGTTGCCATTTAGAAGACCAACGGGCGTCAACGTGGCGTCGGAACCACTGCAGTCTTGATCTTGTCCATCGTTGGGAAAGTCAGTCGCTCCGGGAAAAACCTGGCCATTGGTATCGTCACAATCCCCTTGATTCTCAGATAGACCATCCCCATCGTCGTCAATATCAGGATCGCCAGAGTTTTCTCCACCGCCACCAGTGTCATTGGGATTGCCCGGCTCATTCGGATTGTCCGGCTCATTTGGATTGTCTGGCTCATTTGGGTTGTCTGGTTCATTTGGATTGTCCGGTTCGTTTGGATTGTCCGGTTCGGGTGCATCGGGTTCCGAGCCGGGTTCAACTTGAA
>CBFICN010000299.1:0-4089 GCA_965661045.1 uncultured Myxococcota bacterium | reverse complement strand
ATCCATGGTGTAGAGGATTGCACGTGAAGCTACGCACTTCAAGGACCGGGTTCGATTCCTGGTGGATACTCCATTTTATTGTGTTTGTGGTGTAATGGATAGCACAGAAGTTTTCGCTGCTTCTAGTTCAGGTTCGAGTCCTGACAGACACTCCATTTTATCGAGAATATGCAACCATGGTGTAAGGGATAACATCTGAGTACGCGATGCTTAGGATCCAAGTTCGAGTCTTGGTGGTTGCTCCACTTTAACAAAATAACAATGAACAAATATATCAAAAATTCATGCGTCCATAGTGTAATGGATAACACAAGGGCCTACGAAACCCTAGATTCAGGTTCAACTCCTGATGGACGCTCCATTTTATTCGTGCTTGGCGATGGACATGCAGGGAGGCTTTCGAAGCCACCCGTCCAGGTTCGATTCCTGGCAAGCACTCCACTCCTCTGTGTTTGTGGTGTAATGGATAGCACACAAGGTTGCGTACCTTTTGGTTCAGGTTCGATTCCTGACAGACACTCCACTTTAATCAAACAACAATATATCAACAAATATATGCGCCCATGGTGTAATGGATAACACGTAGGTCTACGAAACCTTTGTTCCAAGTTCGAGTCTTGGTGGGCGCTCCATTTTATGGCTTCTCTGGTGTAATGGACAACACTCGGAACTTCAAGTCCCGGAAAGTAGGTTCGAATCCTACAAGAAGCCACTTTGTATCCATGGTGTACAGGATTGCACGTGAAGCTACGAACTTCAAGGACCAGGTTCGATTCCTGGTGGATACTCCATTTTCAATCTACATACGGTCAGCTGGTGTAATCGGCAACACAACATGGCGAATGATACGCGATGAAGATGTGGGTTCAAATCCCATACTGGTCTTCTTTCTTCAACAAGTCTCAGTTCATAGACATCTTCGATGGTGACTATTTCAGAATGAAACAGTCTTGGATGATTCTTTCAATTTGCTGAATTTCATCCTCCTCTAGAAAATCGAAATGCGATGCCCTTTTGCGAGCGGACAACATCCCTTGATTGTTCAAACAGACCTGTATCAGTAAATCAACAGCACGATTGGGCATATCCAATACACTCAAAACCCCTCGACGAGCCTGATCATAGGCCTGCAAGAATTCAAGCTCTGTGATCAATTCCTCATCTAAAATGATTAGATCACGTCTAAAATCATTACAAATGACAAGGAAGCCTTGGGTATTCAATCAACTTGCGGATCGGAATCTGTGGTGTCATCGACATCGTTGTGTCAATCATCGGGTAGAGATGTCCATTGGATAGAGGATATTAGGTCCAATACTGGAAGCGCTTTCACAAATGACGTGGAAAGAGTGGGGGTTGTATCGCCAATATGTGACTGGTGGTGGTTTTATTCGGGATTGATTGGAACAGGTGGCCTAATATTTCATCTTCTACGGAATCTGCCTCTTCTTGAGCGTATTCGGGGGAGTTCTGGGTCTTGTAGGAACCTTTTTAGTCCATGCACTTCTGTGTCAAACCCTTCTGGCCATTGAGTTTGATCGTTGTATTTTACTCCTTTTAGATCTGCGTCCTCTAGATTGGCTCCTTCCAGATTTGCTCCTTCTAGAGTTACATCTCTTAGATTTGCAAATGGCCCAATCGCTCCTAATTTTCGAAAGCCAAACCCTTTTGTCCATATGGTTTCAGAGTCATATATTGCCCCTGCTAAATCTGCATCAGATAGATTTACTCCTTCTAGAGTTGCACCCGATAGATCTGCACCCCTTAGATTTGCATTCCTTAGATTCGCTCCTTCTAGATTTTGTCCACTTAAGTTTTGTCGAGAGAAAGTTTGTCCGCTAAAATCTTTGCTCATCATCAAATCCTTGTCTAAAACATTGATACTTACTCAATCATATCACTACACCAACGAATCCATCAAATGAATACCTATCAGTAAACGAAGTCCCTCCCACATTTCGGAAAGTCAATACCGACAACGTGAAGGAAAGGTAGAGACAACACCAAAAGAGAAGGACAATTCAAAGATATTCATCAAGCGCTCATCTTGAATGGGCCTTGGCGATAGAACAAGTGGTCGACGGTTGGCCTTACCACATCATTTCTTGTAAATGATCGCCGTTCCGTTGTACCAACCATTTGTGCAAGAGAACACCCGACCATTGGAAATGCTACACTTCTCATAGGTCCCTGTGTCTGTTTTGACCACGGCATCGCCACTGTACCAACCGTTGGTACAGGAGAACACTTGGCCGTTGGAGATATCGCATTTCTCGTAGGTTCCCCCATCGGTTTTAATGATCGCAGGTCCACTGTACCAGCCGTTGGTGCAAGAGAACACTTGGCCATTGGAAATATCACATTGTTCATACTGTCCTGCCAAAGCAACACTCAACAACAGTGCATAAAGCATCGGATTCCTCCCATCAAAACTACTTTAGTGTACACGAAAATTTCATCCCCGCCTCTTTCAATCTCTCAATCAACACCGTCCCAAAAGCCGAAGAGGGTGTGAGCACCCCACCGACCATCGGTAACGCATCCAAATGCTGAACCAAACACAAACAGGACTCCGCCAGCATTTTGGCAGTACAGGCATATCCAGGATCAATGCTATCCGATACTCGTCCTTCATATAGAGCTCCCTCATGCTCTGCGAAAAAATGCATCGTAAAGTACCCATTGTCCCGCTCTTCTTTACTGGGTCCCTCTCCTGGTTGGGGAAGTGCTTTCGTCCAAATCTGATGTCGGAGCCACTTGGAACTGATCAACGCCGCCATCAATGACCCAATTCCCACTGTGACACTCATCGCCATGGTCCATCCGCGAAAGCCCTTTGGAAAGCCCATCGCTTCTGTGTACTGAAAGTCGGGACCGTATGGAAAATCCTGCAGTGCATGCGACCGCCTCACCACTCGGGTGTTGGTGGGTGCCATGACAAAAGGAGCCGTCCAGCGATTGGATAGAGACTCAAAGCGAACACTGACCTGATCTGTACCATCGGGTCCTTTAAATTTGGGATCGGGATTAAGGGCATAGGGGTTTCGCAGCAACCTAGGAAGATGGGGATTGTCTGGTATCGAATCGAGCATTTCAATCATCGAAGCGATCGTTCCCCCTGAAAAACCACCTTTCATCTTTCCTGTTCGAGCGTGCACCGCCTTGGCGTACTGACCCGTTTGCTGATGAATGAACTGCTGCGTAATCAAGACACCCAAATCTGATGGAATTGAATCAAACCCACAGGCGTGAACAATCGATACCCCGTTGGCCCTCGCACGTTCATGATGGGCATCGATCGTTTGACGGACAAATGGTGATTCGCCGGTCAAGTCACAGTAGTGAGTGCCTTCATCCACACACAGTTCCACCAGCAAGTGTCCGTACTTTGCATAGGGACCAACAGTCGTACACACAACCTTCGTTTGCTGAACAAGGGCTCGAAGGCTGGTCTCGTCAAAGGCATCGGCAATGATGATTGGTAATTCAACACTCAAGTCTGCAAGAACCTGTTTGCACTTGGATTCGTTTCGCCCACCGATCGCCAACCGAATTTCTGGGTACTGAGCGGTCAAATACTCCACGACAAGTTTCCCCGTAAACCCTGTCGCACCCCACACAACAATGTCGTATTTTCGATTGGACATATCTTCTCTCCTCTATATAAGTAACTGAACCTGATACTGTCATATCCCATTGATCTGGACAAACGAGATGAAGAAACCCACATTGACCAACAGTGATCTTGAACTCTGTCAAACAGAAGACCAGTCATGGACGGTTCTCCACAAAGAGTTGGATGCCCACTATCGCTCAATGCACGGTGCTGAATCAGAATCAGAATGGGTTTTTGTCAATGGAACGCGCTTGTTGGAACAACCAATCTGGAACATTGTAGAACTCGGTTTTGGACTGGGCACCAATTTGCAGACAATTCTGAAAATCCGAGACACCCTGCCAAGCCCACCTCCCCTGCACTACATCGGACTGGAGCAACAACCCGTTCCCTCCAGTGTGATCCAAACGCTCCACCGCGACACCCCGCATCGACAGTGCCTGATAGACTTGCTGTCTCAAACAGAAAAAGGC
>CBFICN010000298.1:0-4113 GCA_965661045.1 uncultured Myxococcota bacterium | reverse complement strand
CCTCTACCGTTTGCTGAGTGGTCGCACCGTCCAAGTCGACAACGTACACCGACAATGCATGGTTGCCACCAGACAGTTGTACCCGCCCGACACTCTCGCCTTGGGCGTTGGCGCTCCAATCAGCCTCCAAGACGCCATCCACATCAGATTCCCAACGGATGGTCAATTCGGTGGCCAAATCTTGATCGTCGGCAACCTGTATGTGCAATACCGCATCCGTTCGAGCATAGAGAATGTCGGAGGACAAAGGAGACAAAATGGTCACCGTTGGGCTCTCGTTTTCCTGTACAACAATGGAAGCATCTTCAAACAACAAACACGATGCGAAGACAATAAATAATGGACTCATGAAATCACCTAACTAGAGACTGTTCTAGCACTTTGAGAGCGGTTGTTCAATCGACACCCCTTTCAAGTTCAATCAATTTTTACTGAGCACACCATCGTATAGTTTCTCACCACTCATTCCGTAGAACACCACCTGCATCGTCTGGCCAATGATCTCGACCCACACAAACCCCAGTTGAGCATCGCTTTCGAAAAACGTTGGAACACCCCAACCCACCAAAGAGCGGGTCTTGGCTCCAGCACCCGAAACGATAAATTCAACGCCACATTGAGGCTCTAGCCACTGCAAATCATGGTCGTGCCCGGCAAAATACACGTCCACTTGATGGCACAGTTCTTCTTCAACGAACCGCTGTACCTCCAATCCAGCCGCAATCGGAGTTGCATCCAAACCGTCGTACTGCCCAGCAACCCCATGGCTACCATTGGAGATGTAAGGATGGTGACCAAAGGCAATCTTCCAGTGATGATTCGAGTTGGACAACACCGTTCTCGCCCACTCAGCCTGTTCTTCATACCCTCCCCACTGTGAACTCCACATCAAGGCATTGGTGTCCAACGCCAAAAACTGGGTGTGCTCATATGCAAAGTCATGGGTTCTATCTGGCAAAATCCACTTGTCTGATAATTCGCTGTAAGCGATTTGCGGTTCAGGTCGATCGATCAAATGCCCTGCACCACCGTAATCATGGTTGCCCAGAACCACGTAAAATGGAAAATCTAGATTTGCATAGGGAGTCTCAAATTTCGATTCAAACTGGATATCGTCCACCGACTCAACACCGACATCATAAAAATTGTCCCCCAAGTACAAAGCAAAATCACATCCCTGCACTTCACAGACTTGCTCGACAACATCTGCAACAGCGTACTGTCCATCATTTCCCTCACCCGCATCTCCAATCGCGACAAAACGAACCGTCCCCTCTCTTACAATCGCCTCAGGCAGTTTCCCATTGTCTGATTGAGAGTGACACCCAATCAACCAAATCCACACCATGTATCCTCCAAATCTGATACCGTTGTCTCTATTATGATTATAGCCCAATACAGTGAGTACAATCATGCACAGAAAAGTCCGAATCTTATCCAGCCTGCTGCTGTTCCTCTTGGCAATCGGACTCTATCAACTACCGACACCGTCCAACGATCGTGAATGGACCGAAGATCAGCGACTCATTCCAGCAATCTCACAAATTGACAACCATTTCAGTATTCAAAATGTCCGAGATTTTCAATACGACAGCACCGAACACTACCTCAGAACCTTTACCACTGTTGAGTTCGATTTGGATCAAGTACAAACGGTGGACTTTGTATTGTCCCAATTTGCCGATTGGCGTGGTATGGCCCATGCGTTTGTCACTTTTGGCATACAAAGCCCCACACCTCGCAATCCAGACAACATGACATACATCGCCATTTCTGTTGAAATCCGCAAAGAGATTGACGAGACTTATTCACCATTTTGGGGACTGCTCAAACAATATGAACTGGCCTACGTCATAGCAACAGAAACGGACGTCATTGAACTGCGAACAACGCACCGCAATGAACCAGTATTTTTGTACCCCATGGATGTTACCCCACAGCACGCACAAGCCCTGATGACCAGTATGCTCAATCAAGCCCACCGTTTGGAAACAGAACCAGAGTTTTACAACACGGTGACCAATTCTTGCATGAGCAATTTGGCTAAACACGTCAACACTGTGAAACCAGGACTCATCCCATTTGGCTGGAATACAATATTCCCAGGGTTTTCAGACGATCTAGTCGTCGAACTTGGACTTCTCTCAACAGAATCTACAGAAATCGAGCGCATTCGATCAGCGCACCTCATCAACGAGAGAGCCAAACAAAACCCCACACTCCCATTTTCTCAAAGAATTCGCACAAAGACATCAAAGTGAGACTGACTTAAAAATGGTGGTTCAACACCATCTTCTGTCGATTGCAGTATACTAGACCATAAGCAATTATGGAGTAAACGATGCTGACTTTATTGTTGGGACTCTCCCAATCTGCCCAAGCCGTTCCCATTCAGATGACCCATCAAGGTCGATTGTTGAACGCCAGTGGGGCCGCCGAAACGGGGTTGCACCTGTTGACCTTCACCATTTACGACGCTGAAACTGGGGGCACTGCGCAGTGGACAGAAACCCTAGCGGTGCAGTTCAACAACGGCTATTACGCCACCATTCTTGGAAGCGACGAGCAAAACAATCCACTGGATTCTGCCACGTTGGAGTTTTACCCACTGTATTTAGACATCGCGGTAGATCAAGGAACCCCTCTTTCTCCAAGAACACCCATTGTCTCGGTTCCATACAGTCAAATTTCTGGCTTGGCCGAAAGTGCAGTTTCCCTAGATGGTGGCAGTGTCAATGCCACTGAAATACAAATTAATGGTCAAACTGTCATCGATGGCAGTGGTGCGTGGATTGGACCAGCCATCAACGTGGCTTGGACTGACTTGGATACCAGTACCCTACCCAGTGGATTGAACGACGGTGACGACGACACACTTGGAGACATTAGTTGTGGCACTGGAGAGATCATTACGTGGTCTGGCGCAGCTTGGGTCTGTACATCAGACAGTCGCTTAACACTGTCCGATGTAACCAATCAGTTGCAAAACAACGCGACGGACTTACACATTGACAGCACCATAGGTGGGTTGCCAATTTTAACCAGCGTTGACGATGCAGATACACTGGCAAACTTGTCCTGTACAAACGATCAAGTCCCCTTGTTTGACAGTGTCTTAAACGCGTGGGTTTGCGCAAACCAATCCACGTTGTCGGAGAGTGAAGTCGAAAGTTACATCGAAAATGCCCCAGTTGATTTGGCTGCCAATTCTACAATGAATGGACAAGTGTTGGTCTCCGCACCACCCACTTGCAGTGACGGTCAAATTCTTTCGTACAGTTCAAGCAACAATGGGTGGAACTGCATTGACTTTGCCACGGTCATTGACGTGGATGGAGACGGAGTCTTTGCGTGGTTGGACTGTGACGACAACGATGCCACCCTACTGGAGCGTTCCAACGACGCTGATTGTGATGGGGTTACACTGGCCGAGGATTGTGATGACAACAGCGACTCCGTTGGCACTTCTGGAACGGGGACCTCTCCAGACTGCTTGGCTGAATCTTGTTTGAGCATTTTGACCGACGGTTACTCTACGGGTGACGGCCTCTATTATTTGGACGTCGGTGGCAGTTCACAAGCCACCTACTGCGATATGACCACTGACAACGGAGGCTGGACCGTCTTTTATGCCGCAACAGGTGCAAACAGCGAAGTCATTCTCACCTCCAACTCAACTCGAAATGGAAACCCTCTCAATTTTCAACACCACAACCTTTCTCGTGCCGCCAAAGTTGAGTTTTCCGCGTCCGCCTCTGAAACCTTATACAAGAGAAGCAATGGGACATGGATAAAATCCAATGAACCTGCGTTTTCCAGTGCGTTACTCAGTTCCAATCAGCACGCCCACACAGCCGTCACGCTGACAGCCAACAATGGCAGCACCACATCTGGCTTTCAAGGATGGAGCAATTTCAACCATGCCGGTGGTGGAGACTACAATCTCTCTATGACCGATGGGAGTACTTGCTCAGGGTCCTGGTCAACAACCAATGGTGTAGATCATCACTCGAGCAATTATTATCACCTCAATTGCTCTTGTGAACGACATTATTTGTACAGTTACAGTGCCAGCAACACCGACAACGATGCAGGATACGATGTCTCTGTTGG
>CBFICN010000297.1:0-4113 GCA_965661045.1 uncultured Myxococcota bacterium | reverse complement strand
CCTGTAGAGAGTTCTTTTGGCGCAATGATCGCCCCTCCATATACACCAAGCTCAAGCCACCACAACGGAGAGAAGCCAATGGCTCCACCAACCATCGTTCCTGTCCCCGGAAAGAACGTATCATATTCATAGATATCAAAGATGGTTTCCGCATCGGGTAAAAAACCAACCCGTGTATCGTAACTGCGTGCCACGTCCCCAAGTGCCAATCCTGCATGCAATTCAAATGTTACATTTTGGGCGCGTATCCGACGCTGTCTCAACCACTCATCGGGCATCAAATTGCTGTCATAATAATCTTGCTCAAATTTTTCTGGCAAAGATAAGATGACTTTTGTCGCAGGTGGTTGAACAAATTCTTGCTCGATGGTCTTTTCAATGATGACCACTTGTGGTTCAGCCGATTCAACAACTTTTTCCACAATGACAGTTTCTGGCTGAGGCGGTGGGGCGTCCGGTGGAATCAGAGAGAAGATCACCGATGCGTCTTCTGAAATCTTTTGCAGTGTGGCACTCAGTTCTGACTGTGGAATGCTCAATGTCTGTACGTCCAGTGGACTGGTTGACGTACGACCGTAGAAACGAAATTGCAAATTGTAATCGGTTGCCGTAGACTCAACCGAACCAACCAGTAACAACGTCGCATTGTCCCGCCCCAACAATGTTGTAGAGCAATCTTCCAAATCGAAGCAGCTCGCAGACATTTCTGGATATTCTTGATCCAAGATTCGAGGACTAACAACCGACAAACCCAAATCTTCAAGGTTCATTACAAGTTGGTCCTCAATTGATGACGCAACAGAAAAATCGTCCAACTCAACCGCTGAGATATGCGGCATCAAAACGTCATTGGCACTCGCCAATCCAATACTAGACAACAAAATTAACATTGCAATGCTCCAAGATGATTGTACCCAAATGAGTGCACTAGTATACTTTGGGGCAGTCCAAAACTCTATTGTTCTACAAAACTGTTCGGAAATTGTAACAAAATAGATTACCTGTATGGCATGGAAACAGTTTTACAAATGCTCACCATTCTCAGAAACCTGTCTTGGTCCCTCTACATTGGACTCATGATATCCTTTGCTTTGCTACAAGTATTTTCCCAAACATCCGACGACGACTATCTTCGATGGTTTCGGAACTTTGGTGTAATTTTAGGACTCAGTTTGGGAGGGAGCATTCTGCCGTCCATCCTCCTAATCTGGTTCGAACGGGGTCATTATTACCCTGTCTCGACAATGGAAACGGGGGCACTCACAGTCGGCTTCGCGCTGTGGGTATCAAACATCGTCTTAGAGATCTGGACACTCGATCCGATTCGAAAACATGATTTGAACATTCTCGATGACAATCTATCCATTGAGAACTGTCAAGAAAAGGCACTTCGGCATGTCCAGTTGCAAGGTATACTCTGCGTGCTGACAGCCTGTTCTTTTTGGGCTGTGTAGAGTTCGAATAAAGAACACCTTAGTCTAGCAAGACTGTATGCAGTGGGGTCTAGACAAGACGAACAAAGACACTGACCAAACTATTGAACAACGGACGAAGCGCCCAAAGCTGCTTATCACTAAAAATCAAGACTTCTTAAAGTGTCGAACTATCTTCGCACCTGTAAAGAAAAAAATCAACACGCTGCTCACCACAATTAATGCGATTTCGGAATTTCCCAACATCACTGGACTTTGCTCTACCATTTGCAACCTCAATCCACTTTCGAACACCGCGTTCGTATCAAAGTCAGTGTACCAACATCAATCGCATAGAGCAAACCAATTCCGTAACGATTCAGAATGCGTTATGATGGAGGGGTACAAAGGATACTTATGCAACCAGCATCAAAAAAAATATATCTTCTATCCGATGGCACTGGTGAAACGGTCGATCGAGTACTGCGCTCTGGACTGAAACAATTCAGTGGTTACAGTACCCAAGTTCGTAAATTCCCGTACATTCAAGAAGTCGAGCAACTGCAGCGCGTCATTCGCCTGACAGCGCAAGAGGATGCGCTCCTTGTTTTTACATTGGTTGACCCCACCCTGCGACAAGAAGCCAAAGAGTTTTGTGAGCAACAAAGAATTCGACACATTGATTTATTGGACAACCTACTGAGCCAACTGAGTTTATTCTTTCGGGCCACACCCATTGGTCTTCCAAACCAAATGAATTTGGTGAACGACGAGTATTTCAAACGCATCGAAGCCATCGAGTTTACCGTTCGAGGTGACGACGGTAAAAATCCACGCATGCTGCACAAGGCAGATATTGTTTTGGTCGGTGTGTCGAGAACGTCCAAAACGCCGCTCAGTGTCTTTCTTGCACACAAAGGCTACAAAGTGTGCAACATTCCAATTGTACTCGACCGCCCTCTTCCACCAGCGTTGTCAGACATTGATCAGAACGCCATATTTGCCTTGACAATCGATCCAGACGCCTTGCAGCAAATTCGCAAACAGCGGCTCAAAACACTGATGGTGAGTAACAGAAGCAACTATTCAGACATTGAGCACATTTGGGCTGAGTTGGACTGGGCTGATCAACTCTACAGAAGAAATCCAACCTGGCCAGTCATCGATGTGACAGAACGTGCTGTAGAGGAAACCTCAGCCATTATCTTACAAGCAATGGCAGATCGAGGGTTGACCCACACCCCCTCTGAAGCCGGTCAAATCTAGAGTTTGGATGTTTTGTGATTGGCAATATTCTTGACAAGTATCATATCATCAAAAAAATTGGTGAAGGTGGAATGGCGACTGTGTATCAAGGTCGTCATACTGGGCTAGAACGTGACGTTGCGGTCAAAATCATTCACCCAGGCCTGGCGCAAAATGAACGAAACAGAAAACGATTTGCGAGAGAAGCAAAAGCAATTGAAAAACTTGATCACAAGAATATTGTTAAAATTTGGGATTACTCTGGAGATGTTGGTCCAGATAAAGAAGACAAACCCTGCTACATAATTACGGAGTTGGTGCCTGGCCTCAATCTCAGTCAACTGATGGAAGAACAAGATGAAATTCCTTCGGAAATCATTGCATTGATTGGAATTGAAGTGTGCGAGGCCCTCGCGTATGCACACAGTCATGGCTTTATCCATCGAGACATCAAACCAGACAACATTATGTTGAGAACCGATGGTGCGGTCAAACTGCTGGATTTTGGCATCGCGCGCTTTGCCGAAGAAGACAGTTTAACATTGACAAAGTCATTGGTTGGCTCGCCTGCCTACATGAGTCCTGAGCAAGCCACCGATGAGGCGGAAGGTCCCCTCGATCATCGAAGTGACCTGTTTTCTTTGGGTATCGTATTGTATCAGTTGGTGACCGGTGAATTGCCCTATCATGGCTCCAATCCATCGATTGTCCTCAAAAATATCATTGACAATCGGCGTGCACAGGCACATGGTCTGGCTCCACACATGTCTCTTATGCTCAATGACTGCATCGAAAGTTTACTGCAAACCAACCGCGACCTTCGTTTACCCGATGCACAAAGTGTTGCCCATTGTCTACGTCAGGTATGGACTGAAGTCGGACTGGACATGGCAGAAGAGCAGTGGTCTCTGCGATACTGGCTGTCTGACCCCGTTTCTTACAAAAATCGCTTGCATGTGCACTTAAAAGATGTCCTGCTCAAAAAAGGACGAGACCTAACAGAACAAGGGAAGCAACTGGATGCCCAACGGTATCTAAACAGATTGCTGATCATTGATCCCGACAACGATGAGGTCTTTGATCTGCTGCAAAACATGCACAGTACCGTTGAAGATACCAATGACAAACAAATGCCACTGTGGGTGTATGCAGCGCCTCTTATTGCAATTGGTACTGGTCTATGGTTTTTCCGACCAATGAATACGCCTGTCGTGTCTGTTCAGGTGAGTGAGCCAGTACAGAGTCGAGAAACCATTGTTGAACTCCATGAGCAACCCGTCACTCAGACCGAAGAGAAGATCATCGACAACGGAGCCATCAAGCGTCTTAACAAGTCCAAATCAATACCAAAACGACTTCCAGATTTGACAAAGCGTCCAAAGAAACGCTTCTCAACGAAAAAAGAAATGCCTTTAACGCAGGTCACAGAAACCACCAAACCAAGAGAAGATATAGA
>CBFICN010000296.1:0-4116 GCA_965661045.1 uncultured Myxococcota bacterium | reverse complement strand
CACCCAACAAAGAAAAGCCGGTCACCATAATTGGATCAATCAGTACGTCGACACCCCCAACCATCATGGCATCCACTTCCCCTCTACGGATCCGAAAAAGTCCCTCACCGATCGCTTGAGATGAAGAAGTGCAAGCCGTAGACACAACAGAGACAGGCCCAGTCGCCCCAAGCATCTCCGCCAACAAATCCGCAGGTGCTCTTGGGGACAACAGGTCCAAATCTTCAGCTGAAGGCAATTCTTCGTTGCGCAGTTGCGTTGCCACGGTCTCCAGGTTCGGTCGGCCAGCCTCTGAACCCAAGCAAACCCCCAGCCGTCCAGACTCTGTCCACTGCGAGGAGGTTTTCTCGTCAATACAGGCCATCGCCCAAGCTTCTTGTGCCGCTGCAAATGCCAGTTTGCCCTTCTGGGTCTCTACAATCCGTCGTCCCCTCTCAGACAATCCTTGATGGCCAATGATGTCCAACTCTCTGCATTCTGCCGCAAACTGAACTGGAAATGTAGACGCGTCAAATCGCGTAATGGGACCGATGCCATTTGCCCCTTCACACAGCGCACGCCAAGTTTCCATGGTGGATGTGCCCAATGGGGTGACCATACCGACCCCCGTGATGACAACCTCTCGGTCGCCCCAACCTGTACGTTGTTCACTCACCTTCATCGTCGCTCCCACCATGGTGGTTCAAGTGTGAAAAAATATCGGGAGGACAGTCTTTCCACAACCGTTTGAGCTCATTGGACTCCAGTAGTTCCACTCGGCGTTGTGCGGCATCGTCTTCCAAAGAGACGGCGTTGAACGCAAATATTTGTTCGGCTTGAGCGTGTGTTTTGCGACCCACTTTCGCCTTGACTTTCACCGCCGCCATGTCGTCGCGTAGACTGGTCAATTGTGCCTCCAAAGTGATCTCTGTCCCCGGAGGAACAAACTTTCGAAATTTTACATTGTTCATCATCGTCAAAATCGGAAAAGGCCAATCCCCACGATTGTGAAGCACTGAATAGCCAATCATTTTCCCCGCCAACTGAGCCAAAGACTCCATCAACAACACCCCTGGAACAACCGGAAAGCCAGGGAAATGATCCTGAAAAAATTCTTCCGATGGGTCATATGTTTTTCGACCAACAATTCTCTCGTTGATTGTTAATTCATCAATCGCATCTACCAATAACCAACGCACATCGGCCCCTTAACGTTTGCAATACTGTCTGGGTTAAAATTAACCGATCCAACACCGCTGTGCATTCTAAGAGTCTTGTATAGTTGTGAATGCCTTCATCAGAGAGACTGAAGAACAATATTTAGGAACTCAAAAGTTTAGACTGTAACTCTTGACACAGTCGAACCAACATCGTTCCGTCACGGTTCGCCGATAGAAGACACTTCTCTATTGCTTCGAGCGCCAGTTTTTTCTGCCCCAACGCCACAAATCGCCGGGCCGCAACGTACCACAAGTCATTCGAGACTTTTTTGTAAGACATGCCCTTTTCAATATATTGTCCGCACTCGTCCCACATTTCGGAACGCATAAACAAAATGGCCAAGTACCGTGCATTTTTCTGTGTATCTTTAAGTCGTTCCTCCAACCACTCTGTCAATACAGACAAATAGGGGTTGCTTGGCTGATCCAACTGCGTTTCTTGCTGTAGCAGAATCTGAACGTCTACAGCCTGTGCAGCCTTCCACGTCGCATTCTTCGTTTGAATGGCTTGAATCGAATCAGCAGAACCAATCGGACGAAAATACAATCTTCGAGACTGCTCTTTAAGCGCGTCGGACTGATTGGACCACACACCTTCTTTACACTCCAAAAAAGCATTGTCCGTCACCAATAAAAATCGTTCATCCCGTTCGGCCGCTGGATTAAATTCCAATGCATCCAACCCATTGGAATACCACAACCCAACAGGGTGCTCTTGAGCCTTGGCCAGTTGAACCCGCGTTGCAGTAACGACTTCTCCAAGTTCACCCAAATCCGGTAGATCATCCAGCAATGGCAGCACTTTTTGATAACCAGCCTCTGCACACAAACGAACAATGTGTGCGATCCCCGGTATGTCCAAGGTGCCGGCCTTGAGCAATTTAATTAACTTTTCTTCAACACTGTCATCGCCTAGAACGTCTTGGGAAAGACAAAAGCAACGCAACCCCGCAGCCGCACAATTCTGCATCTCCACCCGCGGATCGACAAAACTGGACAATAAAATACTCAACGCTCTGCTGGTTCCCAAACCGGCGTAGGCCAAGTTCACAGACGGTGTTTGCTGGACTTTAATGCGACGAAATTGACGCATGTAGGCATGTCGCTCTTCTATAGACAGCGCCTGCTTGAATGGTTCCAGCCGATAGCGAGAAAGAACATCACCAATGGCGTCGGCCGCTCCGTTTCGAACGCCAACCGACGGATCGGTGGCTGCCATTTGAATGAGAAAGGAAATATCTTCGACAGTCCCAAAGTGTTCGTAATGACGCATTGCTTTGCTTCGATCAGAAATGGACTTGCTTTGAAGGAGCGTATCAATTTCTTCTGCGGACAATGGTTTGTTCATAATGGACCCCCGTGAACGGTGTTCTGCTGATTGATTGTAACGATTAACGACTAACGAGATAAAGATGACTTCGATGGTTTTGGAGACAGTCGCAACACTCCTTGATTTGGAATGAGTACCCAAGCGGAACCTGAACCATCCACATTGAACAATCGAATACCTTCTGTAGATTCTATCTTATCGGACAGTTCCACGACAGGACGTGACGCAGCCATCGAAGGTTGACTGTTGTCGAATACGCCCACAAAAGAATGGATTCCGCGATGCTGACGATGAACCCAAGTGATTCCCTTTCCCGACAAAACCTCTTGAACTGCCCCTCCCAAAAAGTGAGTGTCTGTGATTCCACGTGCGCCCGATAGTTTCTCGGGCAGTGTGTACCTCGAAACAGTGTCAAAACCATCAAGGGTCAGTATGGTAGATTCTGTCAACAATAGCGCTCCGTTCGTGGATTGGGGGTGGTCAGTCAAGTCCTTTTCGACCAGAGGAAGACTCCTTAATGCCAAATTTGTTTGCAAATCCTGTACCAAATCGTTTTCATCCGCATCGAAAGACCACTTTTTCTCCCCAGTGGCAATATCAAACACGGCAACCGTTTCCTGACCCCAAACCCACACCATCGACTCTTGTTCATTCAATGCCCATCCCGTCAATCGCTCTCCAAAAGACCATCGGATCTTATTTTGGTTTTGGCTTGGTACGTGTGTTTGTCTATGTACAGGGATGAACTCAATCAGCTTTTGGCCATGACTCAGTGTCGCCACCCCCCTCTCATGTACAAATATACGATTCAACTTTGAGTTTTCGGACACGATCTTGTCTTCATAGCAACTGTCTGTGCCTTCAGTTGTGAGCCAGCACGACCAATCTAAGACCTTCCCGATTGTCTTGTTTTGCAATACCGAGGCTGTGCCACCTTGCCACTGAATGTCTTTGAGTTCGGGTTTGGGATACCATTCGACCTGTGCTTGTCGACTTGTGGCTATCGGAACTCGAGGGGCGGATGCATTGCCCATTCGTTTCTCTAGTTCAGCAATGGTCAAGGGAGAGTAACCCACCATGCGATAGCGCTCGACACCTTGTTGGTCAAGCAACACCAAGGTCGGTAGAGCCTCGATGTCAAACATGGATGGCAAAGACATATCTCTGACACCTCGCAGTGCCCCCTCTTGAAGCCCCATTTGGGTCAATGCATTGGATACATCCACAGTGTCAAACCCCTCATTGAGGTTGACTGCCAAAACATTGACATTCTCTGCATTCTCAGCCCACTCATTTAATTCAGGAAGCTCTTTTTGACAGGGCGCGCACCAGGTTGCCCAAAAAGCCAGAACGGTCCAGTTTTGTTCGGCAACACTCCAATCTTTTCCCAAAACGTCTTGTCCCTTCAGACCGGATGCCACAGGCGACTTGTCGCTCCAAGTTATGGTCGGCTCTAGAGAAGCCATACCCACAATAGAGTCCAAATTCGTTGAAGCATACCACGGCTGAATCAACCGTACATGCTCAATGGCCGAGTCTCGTTTGCCCAGTTGCCACAGTGCTTGTACATACAGGCGTTCAATCGTA
>CBFICN010000295.1:0-4144 GCA_965661045.1 uncultured Myxococcota bacterium | reverse complement strand
GCGTCTTCGGTGGCAAACCAAGCATCCAAGGCTTGAACATTGGAGAGTTCGCGTCGCTCCCCTTTGAGATCGACATCGAGTTGTTTGAGATCGATGTTGGCGAAGGCGACGTCCTTTTCAGAGAACTGACTGTATATGCCGTCGAGAATGGTCATCATCTCACGTTTCTCATCAATCTGAGCGCCGGTGGCTTGCAGTTTGATGTCGCCACTTTCCATGCGTTCTTTGATGCTTTTGACCTGTTTTTGAGCGAAGAACTGGTGGAATTGAAGCAATTGTGGGAAGAGGTCATACTCTTTGTTGGTGTCCAAAATGCCGTGTTTGATTTCGGTGTCCATCTCAATGCTGGCTTCAATGTCGCGCAGGTCTGGGTGTGGCGCATCCAACATGAGTTTCTCAGAGACTTGACCCTTGGCACGGGTTGTGCGTCGCAGCTGTTCTTGGACATCGATGTGCAACAGGGTCACATCCATTCTCAACGGATCGATTTCTAGATGCTCACGGTGTGCGTTGAGGTCTTGGAGCATGTCTCGTTCAAGTGCTTTTTCGTCCACCTCAGCGCTGTTGTCTTTGACGGGGATGATCTTGTTGAAGATGTCTTCGGCAATTTTCTTGGCGTGGGTGTCGTTGATGTGCTGGTGTACTTTGTGGACATTTTTGTCGACTTGTGTCTTATCGCCCGGATGCCAAATGTCGTACTCCGTGTGCGATTCGAGTTTGACATCACCGCCAAGCACAAACTCTCGCCCGGGGGTGTTGTCCAAGTTTGGTGGGATGATTTGGTCTGTGGGGTAGTCTTGCACTTCTGGCAAGGGTTCTTGATACTGACCGCCAGACAAAGTCAAAGTTTCTCGATCTTTTTTGGTGTAATCGCCTTGCAAGGTGTCTTTGTTGGTTGGAATCATGATTTGTGTGATTCCATACTTGGAGAGCGGTTGCAGTTCACCCGCTTCCGTTTTGGCATCACCATCATCAACCCAGAACATCAGTCCTTTGAGTTCACTGCCTTCAATGATGCCGTTGTTGTCCTTGTCGAAGTAGTGAGCCAGTTTTTCAAATCCGTTGGTGAAGGCTGCGTTGCCTTTGACGTCGAACTCAGACATCATTTCGGTGTTGTCATCGATGATGCCATTTCCGTTGTGGTCCCACACCAGTAGACCATCGCCGTTTCCAGCCATCCACTGGGTGCGCTCCTTGTCTTTACGGGTGCCGTAGAAGTATTCAGGCTTTGCACCACCGAGCCACTCACCAATCCACTCGCCGTCGCCATTGAATATCTTGGCACGCTGACCTTTACCAGCGTCTTCTTGCCACGTTTTGCCGATGGACTCTTTCTTCCCAGTGTCGTATTCTGCTTTGCCGCCTTTGGCTGATGGGGCGCCCAACCCTGGACGGAAGGTGTAAGAGCGGTCCGACCACGAAGACTGCTGTGGATTCATGTCGAATTCAACCATCTCTCCGCCAACAGAGACGACGCCTTTTCCGTCGTTCTTATAGCCACCGTCGGAGGTTTGTACCAAGTTTAGTTTGGCATCTCCCGCAGTGATGGTACCGGTGGTGTCGTTGAAACTTGGTGTGGCATCGATGGCCTCCCAGTCTCCCTGAGCGTTGCGTTTTTCAACAGACAGTCCCCAACGACCCGCAGCATTCAACGAAGTGTTGGTGGTGAAGCGACCATTGGCGTTGTTGGTATCGGCGATGACAAACCGATACTCACTGGGTAAAGAAGCAACCGAGACATCCCATAGACCTGGTGCGATGTAGATGCCTTTCTCGATGGTTGGTGCACCCGTTGTTTCGACTTTGCCATCTTCATTCAGATCGAACACGATTGGGTCTGGACGCATGCGAACAGACTTGGTTGTTCCAACGGAGAGTCCTTGCTCGTCGGTCAAGGAGAAGACGAAGTTTGCAGTGCCGTAGCGTCCCTGACGGTTCTTCAAATACATGTCGTAGGAGAAATTTGGTCCTTTCTGATCGACATTGCGCATACCGCGAATGGCGGAGTCTCCATTTGGACGCACTTTCCAGAGCAGTTTTGAGTCTTCGCCATCTGGGTCCGTACCCGCAGCCCGAATTTTGATGGTGGCACCAGAACTGGTACTGGACGGCACCGAAGCAGAGGTGATTTGTGGTGGTTTGGGTTGAACCGCGTCAATCTCTTGTTTGTGTGTGGCAAATCCGCCCAACGGGTCAGACACTTTGAGTTCGATGCCATATTTGCTGCCACTTGGGGCATCCTTAGAGATGGGTAGGGAACCAAGGTTGAGCGTAGTTCCATCTGCTGTTCCCCGCAATTCTGTTCCGTGACCATACCAGAACCATTCCCAGTTCAGCGCCATGTTCTCTGGATCAGACCCCAGAATGGTTGCCGAGATGGTATCGCCCGGTGCTGGTTTGGTGTTGGAGAATGTGACTTTGTCAACAACGGGTGGTTTGTTTTCGTTGCGTTTGGCATCTTGGGCATCTTCATTGTCGAAGAACACTTCGAATGTTTTACCGGTTTTGTCATACTCCAACTCTTCTGGTCGCCAGCCCTCTAGAAGGACGATGCGCAAGGTGTCAAAGTTGGCTTTGGTGCCAGAGTTCCAGAGGTTGGTTTGCAACAAGTCGCTGGCCCAAGACTGTGAATCTTGGATTTGCATATCGATTTGGCTACCAACCCGTGGTAGTTTACCGGTGGCAAGGGCTTCGTATTTGCCAGTGGCAACTTGTTCGATGACCGACTGATGAAGGGCATCGAATGTCGGCATGAGATCTTCTTTCTTGTCATACACGTGGATGCGTGCACGGGCTTGTGATTGGATTCGGACCCCAGAAGTGCCTTTGTCAATCATGGTGGATGCATCAGATCCAATGACTTGTGTGGGCAACCCGTCCATGGTGCTGCCACTGTTCTCCGCCAGAGAAACTGTCTGAGTACTGGATTTGGCATTGCCACCTTTCCAATCTTGGATTTTGGTGGTGGACTCCAGTTTGTGGTGACCCGGAATGACGATTTCGGTGATACCGTGCTGCGAGAGGGGTACGAGTTCGCCTTTATCAGTGACTGCGTCGCCGTCGATGTCGATCCAAATCTTGAGTTTCTTGAGTTCATCGCCTTTGACAACACCATTGTCATCGGTGTCGAAGTAGAAGGCGAGTTTCTCAAATCCGTTTTGGAACTTCTTGTTTCCATATTCATCGAATTCCGACATCATTTCGGTGTTGTCGTCGATGATGCCATTTCCGTTCTTGTCCCAAACGAGGAAACCATCACCCGAACCGGGCTTCATCCACTCTGTCGCCTCTTTGGTATTGATGGGAGAGAAGTAGTACCGTCCGAGACGTCCACCGTGTGAATAGCCCCAATCTGCAGCGACCCATTCACCAACCCACTTTTGAGACGCATCATAAATCTTGGCAGATTGACCGAGTTTTGGATTGTCTTTCCAAACACCTTTTGGACCGAAATTTTCAGTTTTGCCAGTGTTGTAAATCGCTTTACCGTTCGGAATTGGATCGACGAGATTGGATTTTCGTCCTTCGTACCAGCCAGGACGGTGACCTGGAGAATTGAGTTTCCAAGACTGACGAGATGGGTCGATGTCAAACTGCACGGTATCGCCATCAATTTTGCCATTTCCTTCTTGATTGGCACCGGTGATGTCGAACTTGCCATCGCGGTTCAAGTCCAGAATCAATGGGTCAATACGACGTCCTTTGCCTGTGTCCTCATCTTTGTAATCAAAGAACACTTCCCAAATCTTCATTTCGGATTCACTGAGTTTCTCGAATGAAACATCAAAGTCTAGTCGATCCAAGGTTGCATCGGCCAAACTAGAATCGGCAGAATCTACGTTGCTGTATACCAGTCCAGTCAGTTTTCGAAGTTCGGCCAGTCCGTCCGCTTTGACCTCTGGACCGTTCATCGGAATGGTTCCGTTGTCCAGGCGATCCTTCAATTCTTTAAGATACTGGGTGGTCGCCAGTCCGTGTTTTGCCCCCAAGTCCACCAAGATTTCAGATCGACGCGACATGTCTTTGATGCCGTGCTGGATGGTGGTTTTGAACTTGGCGTGTACATCGACTTTGCGCAATTCTTTTGGAAGGTTGCTTGGCGCGACGCGGGCTTTGGTTTCTTGCTCGACGGTGGTGGACTTGG
>CBFICN010000294.1:0-4178 GCA_965661045.1 uncultured Myxococcota bacterium | reverse complement strand
CGATCAAGGAGCCTCCAAAAACTTCGACATTGCGAAAGCCTCAACAACCAATCGACTCTACAGTTGGTGGTTCAACTCTTTCCTCGCCAATGGTGGAAGGGGATGGATTACCAAAATTGAGTCCTGACCTCGAATCCATCTTCAACACACTGTCCAATCCATCCCGTCATGAATCGGCACCCGTCCAAGAACCGAAAACTGAGATGACCCAAGAGACTTGGAAACCGTCGGTGGCAGGTTCCGATCTGAGTGATTTGGAATCTACGGATGATGGGTCCTCTTGTGTAGTGAGTTTCTTAAAATGGGGATTCTACATTTGGATATTCAGTCAGTTCTTTGATTTGTGCTCTTAAGGTTCGATGTCACTTCCGCATGTACCCCATATAAGAATCGGTGCTCCTACACCCGTATTGCAACGTTGGATGGAACTCAACGGTGTCTCAAACTGGGCTTTTTTGACAGCTTGGAACCCACTTGGAGAAAGAGCACACGATTTGGAAGCGAACATTGAGAGAAATCGACAACTAATGCAACGACTGCAAGATGATGGGTACAGTCCACTGCCGGCTTGGGGACTGCCCGACAATCCGACCTGGCCTCCGGAAGCATCGTTTTTGGTGCTGGGGATGAATCGAGAGAGCGCGCGGCGTGTGGCGAATCAATTCAATCAAGTCGCCTTTGTCTATGGTGAACGCGCAGAAAAGAGCAAGAAACAAAAGGCAAAATTGGTGACGGTCGCGGGCAAAGCAAAAGATGAGTATCGGGAGACCACCTATATGGTTGCCCCTTTCAATATTCATTCAGGTACAGCCCTGCGTCCTTGGTTGATCGGAACCCAGAGCAGGGTGTGTCACTTTGGTAAGCAACCTTGGGCTCTTGGAAGCAACGGCTTGAGGTTTCAGTGTCCTTTTGAAAGTGGTGTACTGGGTTTCTTCGATTTAGCGCCTTTGGACTCAACAATATTCGACAATCGAGCCGAAATAGACTAGACAGTATTCCATTGGAGGCGCAATGGATATCGTATATTCTTTTACCCACGGAGAGGAATCTCTTTCTGTAGAAATTGGAAAAACCCACCCAAAAATAGACGCTTGGGTCCAGGCTGATGGGTGTGATCGTTGGATGATTTTGACGGCCGAAAACCCTTGGGGCGAAGAGTTTCCCAAGTTTATCAACAAGCAACGAACACAGGTTTTGCGCAGTCAGTTGCTTCAAACAGATTTGTCATGGGTTGAGGGGATTGGTGCCGCCGATGGATATCCGGATGAAGTGGTTTTCTTGATCTGGGGGTTGAGCCTTGAAGAATCGGCACTCCTCTCTTTGGAAATGTCTCAGTCCGCCATTGTAACAGGGGTTCTTGGAGGCTTCGCTGAAGTTGTACAACTGCACAATGGAGGCCCTGAATGAAGGCGCTCGTTACTGGTGGAGGTGGCTTTCTGGGGAAGAAGATTGTTGAGATGCTGCTGGCACGTGGCGATACAGTAGTTGTGTTGGGTCGTTCAAAGTATCCAGAAGTTGAAGCGATGGGTGCTGAGACGGTTCAACTTGACATCACCAAGAAAGCCGGTCTGCGAGAAGCCTGTGAGGGTGTAGACGTTGTGTTCCATGTGGCTGCACTTGCTGGTGTTTGGGGACCACGAGAGCACTATTGGAACATCAATGTTGAAGGAACCCGCAATATGCTGGAAGCTGCAAAAGCGGCCGGTGTGAAGAAATTTGTACAAACCTCCTCTCCCTCAGCCGTGTGGGATGGTGGCGACATGGCGTTCGTCACGGAAGAGGATTGTCCATATCCCCAGCATTTTCTGACGGATTACCCTGAGACCAAGGCCATCTCCGAGAAGGACGCCCTGGATGCCAATTGTCCAGAAATGGCAACCACAGCCATTCGTCCTCGTTTGATATGGGGACCAGGAGATCCACACCTCATTCCACGCATGATAGAGCGGCATTCTCGCTTGAAAATCATTGGCGATGGACAAAACAAAGTTGGGATTTGCTATGTAGACAACGCTGCTCATGCCCACATTCTCGCTGCTGACGTTTTGGGGCCAGATTCTCCCAATGCAGGCCGAGCCTACTTTGTAGCAGATGATGAACCAGTGATCATTTGGGATTGGCTCAATCAGTTCATGGGCCGTCTCGGCAAAACACCGATCACCTCTAAGGTTCCCAAAAGTGTCGCTTATGGCTTGGGTGTGGTCATGGAATTTGTTTGGCGCACTCTGGGGATTAAGGGTGAACCGTTCATGACCCGTTTTGTGGCCTGTTCACTGTCTGCAAATTATTATTACAACCTTAAAAATGCCCGAGCGGATTTTGGCTATCACCAACTGGTTGATCCCGCCGATGGTTTTGAGAAAATGGTGGACTATTTCAAATCTCAGATGGAAACCTAATTGAAGATGTCTGGTACTGAGTCGAATACCCAAGGTATGATCAAAGGACGAGAGGTCAGCAATCAGAAGTTGTATGTGCATGCACTCGATGGTTTGAGAGGGCTGGCTGTCATGGCGGTTTTTCTAAGCCATGCCTCTCTCAGTGGCTATCGCGGTTTGCCTTTTTTGAATTTTGCTGGAACAGGAAAGATGGGGGTCTTTCTATTTTTTATCTTGTCATCGTTTTTGTTGACCTATCCATTTTTGATCAAGCAAGAGAAAGCCTTTTCAAAAGATGCCCTCATCAATTTCTCTTATCGGCGGTTCTTTCGAATCTATCCGTTGTTTGTGCTTTACCTTATTGTGGCTTTGGTAACGTCCTACCTTTTGCCGATGGCGTTGAATCGACCGGAGTCTGGAATTCCATTTTACTTAACGCCGTGGGAATTTGTACAGCACGTGTTTTTGCAACAGGGCAAAGGGGTCACGTGGAGCATTTTGGTCGAGTTTCGCTACTACTTTGTGCTTCCACTATTGGCCTACGTGTACGCTGTCACCTTTCGAGGCCACTTTTGGAAGTCTTTGCTTTGTACAGTGGGGTTGATCGCCTTATCTCAGGTTGTCCTGCCACAATCTGAAGCCTTGAACAATGACGCACGTTTGTTGCCGTATGCACCCGTCATGTTGATGGGGACCATGCTTGCCGTGTTTCAATACAATTACAAAACATACTGGTCTGTTCCTGCTTGGGCACCCACACTCCAAGAAGTTCTGGGGTGGGTGGCAGGACTGTTGTTGCTGTTGAGCGTGCCCACCGTTTGGTACAATGTTTTTAGTGAACCACAAAGTTGTACGGGAGACTTCGCAGTGTTTCTAGATGCTGACTGTCACAAGATATTTCACCGTCGTTTCATTGAAACGAGTATTCTGTGGGGATTGGTGTTGTTGGGTGCTGTCAATGGTCAAGGTTGGCTACAACGGATTTTTGAATGGAAAGGGTTGCGATATTTGGGTTGGATATCTTTTTCATTTTATTTGTGGCATCCCTGCATGTTGACGATTTTTCGCAATGTACCTCTGCCTTTACCCGATGTCATTATTTTCTGGTTGATATTCGGGGTTACGGTCTTGATTTCGCACTTGTCTTACCGGATTGTTGAGGTTCCATCTTCCAAATTGAAATACAAGCCCAAATCGAAATCCTAAGGAGGGTTGGTATTTGATTTTTCGATAATTTGTCATGGATAGAGTCGAAAATATAAGTGATGTATCTGTATCAACATCCCACAAAGTCTAGTTTTGAATACCTACTCTGAGCGATGTTCTGTGTATTGAAGGTTTTCGACAGGAAAGTCGCGAGCCTTCAATCGGTTTAGCAACTCGTCCAACACTTCCTGCTCAATGGTGGGGGTTCTAGACAAAATCCACAAGGCGCCAATACTGGCAACAGCTGCAAATTCATAAGGTTCGTCATGTGTTTGGCCATCAAGTTCCACAACGTTGTAGGGGGCTTCAAAACCAAATCCAAAATCCACCAGTAATTTGGCATACGTCTCATCAACAAACCGTGCAGAACCAAGAACGGTGTTTTCTTCGCCCTCGAGGCTCCCAAGATAGCAACGGTTGTACACGTTGATACTGTTCTCGTCTTTGAGGGTATATTCTGCTGTGGTGCCTGTGCAGGAAGCCTGTTGAGCAATGGGGGTGGAGGCAATCTCATACCACAACCCCAGATATCGTGTGGGCTCTAGACTGACGACCGTAGTGCTGCCGTCTGTAGCCAACGGTGCAAAGGTGGGG
>CBFICN010000293.1:0-4217 GCA_965661045.1 uncultured Myxococcota bacterium | reverse complement strand
CTCGTGTAGCAAAAGTAAGGCTATAAAATTCTTCTGTCCGAAATTGATGCAATTGGATACAATGCGGTGCATTTCATCACTTTGTCGTTTGTTCAGTTTTATAGGGAGAAGCCGTGTCGACATTTTGGGATATAGAAGTAGAAGCCGCCATTCAAGCAGAAGTTGTTCGTCAGCAAGATGAACTAGAGTTGATCGCTTCAGAAAATTACACCTCTGAGGCTGTTTTGCGTGCCGTTGGGTCTCCACTGACGAACAAGTACGCAGAAGGATTGCCAAATCGTCGCTATTACGGTGGCTGTCACCATGTTGACGTTGTAGAAAACCTTGCTCGTAAACGGGCTCGGAATCTATTCATGGTTGAAGGCTGTGACATTGGGGTCAACGTTCAACCACACTCTGGTGCTCAAGCCAACGCTGCTGTATTTTTGGCGCTATTAAACGGTGGATCATTGCAAGAAGACGGAACCCATACCGGCGATCGCATTTTGGGACTGCGCTTGTCCAATGGCGGTCACTTAACCCATGGTTCCCCTGTGAATTCTTCTGGGAAACTGTATCACGGTGCGGACTATGCACTCAATGATGATGGTTGGTTGGATATGGACCACGTACGAAATCAGGCGTTGAAGCATCGACCCAAACTCATCATTTGTGGTGCCTCTGCTTACCCTCGCATCATTGATTTTGCTGCCTTTCGTGAGATTGCCGATGAAGTCGGTGCAATGTTGCACGCTGACATAGCGCACATTGCCGGATTGGTGGCATCGGGGCACCACCCAAGTCCATTTCCGCATTGTGATGTCGTTACAACAACCACCCACAAAACCCTACGAGGCCCGCGTGGTGGATTGATCATGGCAAAACGATCTTTGATGAAAAAGATCAATTCAGCCGTCTTCCCCGGCACCCAAGGTGGTCCTTTGATGCATGTCATCGCCGGCAAGGCTGTTGCCTTTGGAGAGGCACTGAAGCCAGAGTTCAAGGCGTACTGTGCACAAGTGCTGAAAAACGCCAACGCCATGGCAGAACGGTTGCAAGAGCGTGGGTTGTCATTGGTCTCGGGTGGAACGGACAACCACTTGATGTTGATCGATCTGTCAGAACGAGATGTCTCCGGAAAAGACGCTGAAATTGCACTGGGGATGGCCGGTATTACAGTGAACAAGAACACTGTCCCCAAGGAAAAACGTTCACCAATGGTAACCAGCGGAATTAGAATCGGTACCCCTGCTGTCACGACTAGGGGGATGGGGATTGATGAGTCCAAATGGATCGCCGATCGCATTGCCGACGTCATTGAAAATCACGAAAATTCAGATATGCTGGCCCGCATTCAATCGGAAGTTCATGAGGTGTGTGGACGATTTCCGATTTATCCAAACTATCAACTGTAGTTTGGTTGTAATGTCGTTGGGTTTGGGCTAAGAGAAGGGCATGAACCCAACTGTAGAACAGATGATTGGTCTGACCATCTCCACTCCTGAAGAGGGTATGCGACTGGTCTTGACACTTGCCCAAATGGGTGAAGGTAAGGTGTCCCCCAATCCGATGGTTGGTTGCATTGTTGTGCAACACGGTACAGTTGTCGGTGCAGGGTATCATCCTCGTGTTGGGCAGTTGCACGCTGAGCGCAATGCTTTACACAACATGAAGGAACGGGGTGTCTCAGCCAAAGGGGCCACACTCTTTGTCAATTTAGAGCCCTGTTGTCATACTGGGCGAACGCCTCCATGCACTGACATTGTCTTGGAGATGGGTGTATCCAAGGTGGTCGTCGGTATGGCGGACCCAGACCCAAGAGTGTCGGGAGAAGGCATCGCGTTGTTGAGAAAGTGTGGGGTTGAAGTTGTATTGGGGGTTGAAGAGTTGGCTTGTAGACAACTGAACCATGCATATTTATTGGCAAGACTCAAAAAGAGACCACGGTTTACGCTGAAAACGGCATTGACGTTGGATGGCTACACCGCCGATATTTTTGGGCAGTCAAAATGGATCACCAATGCCAAATCTCGTCAGGCAGGGCATTGTCTTCGCCATACGCACGACGGTATTTTGGTGGGTGTGGGAACTGTACTGGCGGATGACCCTTCATTGACGACGCGGTTTGTTGCAGATCAGGTTGGAGATGCCACAGCCTTTACCAACACAGAGCCAGAGAATGCTGTCCCGATTATTTTGGATTCTCAAATGCGCACACCTTCTGCCGCTAAGGTACGGACTGCGGGCAAGGAGCCTTTGTGGTTTTGTGAACGAGATTGGGCACACCAGCAACCACGAGGTCGGTGTTTGGGTGTGGACAGTTACAGTGTTGGTTCGGCGAATGGAGACGGCTTATCGCTGGACCAAATTGCCCGAAAACTTGTTCAAGAGGGGATATACTCTGTTCTTCTTGAAGGTGGTGCGACCATTCACCGCGCATTTTTGGAAAAAGGCTGGGTTGATCGGTTGGAAGTGTTCATTGCCCCAAAACTGATTGGCGCGGGTAAAAAGGCGTTGTCGATGTCTCCAGTGTCTTTATCAGAAGTGGTTGGTTTCGATCTGCAGTCGGTCCATCATCACGATTCTGATGTGCATTTGCGGTACATTACAGCAGATTGGAGCGACCATGTTTAGTGGCATCATTGAAGATATTGGAGTCGTCAACAAAATCCAGACTGTGGGCAGTGGAACCAGATTGTGGATTTCCTCTTCTTTGACGGTTGCACCTGCAGGAGAGTCCGGTGTTGGCACAAGTGATAGAGAGCGTATTGGGCTGGGCGATTCGATTGCGGTGTTCGGAGTGTGTTTGACGGTGGAGGATGTGTACCCACCCCATCAGTTTGTGTTGGTGTGTGGCCAAGAGACTTTGTACAGTACCATGCTCAAATCTCTAAAACAAGGTAGCAAAGTGCACCTAGAGCGGGCACTTCGACTTGGGGACCGTTTGGATGGTCACATGGTGCAAGGCCACGCCGACGGTGTAGGAACCATTTTGAGCCTTGAAGAGTCAGGAGAATCTTGGATTTTGTGGGTTCGATTCCCCAAAGTACTCGCTCGATACATCGCCGTAAAAGGAAGCATCACCATCGCAGGGGTGTCCCTCACTGTAAACGAGGTAGATGGACAGGCCTTTCGCTGCAATATTATTCCACACACGATCAAGGAAACAGTGTTTCATACACTGAAATCAGGGGATGTTGTCAATTTGGAAGTCGACGTCATTGCCCGATACCTTGAACGTATGTTATCAGTTTCATCACATCTTGAGGGAAGTAACTCTACTTCCGTTGAGCATCATTTGCGGGCGTGGGGATATGGATCCAATCGCTCACACTCTGGAGGTTAGTCATGTTCAATCCATTGGATTCCGATTCCTTAAACCGCGTCAAATTGGCCATTGAAGACATTCGTGCAGGTAGAATGGTCATTCTGGTGGACGACGAGGATCGAGAAAATGAAGGCGATCTGACGATGGCTGCCGATGCGGTGACACCTGAAGCCATCAATTTTATGGCGGTACATGGACGGGGCTTGATTTGTCTGACCATGACCGAAGAACGTGTAGATCAGCTTCAACTACCCATGATGGTTGCCAACAACCAGTCTCCTTATCATACTGCGTTTACAGTTTCGATCGAAGCACGGGAAGGTGTTAGTACAGGGATTTCGGCTGCAGATAGGGCCCAAACCATTCGAGTGGCCATCGACCCCAAATCTGGTCCACAGGACTTGGTGACTCCAGGACACGTATTTCCTTTGAGAGCCAGAAATGGCGGTGTATTAGTGCGCACTGGACAAACAGAAGGGTCCGTAGACTTGGCAAGAATGGCTGGGTTGACACCTGCAGGTGTGATTTGTGAGATCATGAACGATGACGGTACCATGTCTCGAATGCCAGACCTCATTGAGTTTGGAAAAAAGCACGGTATCCGAATTGTCGCAGTGGCGGATCTGATTCGATGGAGATTGCGCAACGAAGCGTTGGTTAAGAAAACAATTGATGTGACGACGCCCATTGGAGACTTGGGAGAGTTTCGAATGACTGTCTATGAGTCCATTACCGATGGTAAAGTTCACATGGCTCTCAGCAAAGGAGACTTGGACGGTGACGAACCAGTATTGACTCGAGTTCAAGCAGCAACACACGTTGTCGACGTATTCGGATTTCAGACATCAGATTCCTGGTTGCAAATTGAAATGGCTTTACAGAAGATTGCTGAAGAGGGCAGAGGGGTGTT
>CBFICN010000292.1:0-4240 GCA_965661045.1 uncultured Myxococcota bacterium | reverse complement strand
GTTGAAGCCTCCACTCAACCCACTTCATCTGTAAATTGTGCAGACGGAGGTATGAAGATGGGCGAGTCTGAAACTTCTACACCAGTAGAATCGACTCCAGCACAAGAAGACATGCAAGCCAAACTCAAACTCATTTTGGCACAGCAGCAAATGACCCGACGTCGAATCGCACTGAAGAAACAACGAGAAGAACGAGCGCATTTAGAACGGCATACTCCTGGAACAGCGACCACCACGAGCCACTCAGTGAACGACGAGCAACACCCAGAGGTTCGAGCCCAAGTTGCAGATCGGCTCAACAAGTTAAATTCCAAAAGGGTTCAGCAGTCACAGAGTCCATCTGCAATGGATTTATTTCTTGCAGCAGCAGCAGAAAGTGAGCACAGTGCCAAACAGGCAAAGAACAAACAACAAGTTGAACAAGCAGTCCAAAGTCGACAAACGGCAAAGGAACCTTCTGTCGAAACGACTCAAACCCCAAGCCCGACGCCGAAGCCGTTGATGGGAAATCGATTGATGTTGACGATTGAGGAACTCATTCGCACTCAGTTGCCAGTGTTGAAACAGTTTCATGTCGCCAGTGCATTGGACAGTTTTGATCGGCCGTTGATGCGAGCCATTTGGAGTTCTCACAGAACCAAGTTTTTGATCAATGGACAGCTGGAATATGCCGTGGCCGCAGTGTCGGTAATGGATGCGTTGGAGCAAATAGAGGAAGGGCACTTGGTTGCTGCCTATGTGGAAACAACCGCTTCTGATTACCTCATTTGGATTGATCTTCCAAACAAGAAACTGCTCGCGGCGTTTGCCGATGCCAAAAGTTATTTCGCTTCAGAATAAGCATTGAACGTTACTGCTCTGGGTGTCTCGTCATCCATTCAGACAAACAAATTGCCGACCAAAGGCGTCGTCTATGGTTGTGCGACCCTTCACGATGCTCCAGTATACATTGACTTAGAGCCGATGGGGAAATCCAGTGTGCCAGTTGTCCAGGTAGGGTGTCCAGTTTGTGTGTGTATTTTGACAACATCCATTGAGCGACAGGAGATCCAAAACCTTTCTTTTTGCGGTTTTGTACAGATCGCGGGAGTGCGTCCAACAGCCCACGAAGGATTTGCTTGTTGCCACGCATGTTGAGTTTGAAAGACAGTGGAATTTGACTGGCCAATTCTACAATGTGGTGATCGAGGAAAGGGGACCGCACTTCGATGCCGTGTGCCATCGATGCCCGATCGACTTTTGTCAATACGCCCTCTGCCAAGTACAAGCGCTGATCCAAAAATAGGGCGTTTCCAACTCGGTCACTTTGACATTGCCTAGACCAAAAGTCGGCGATGTCCCAGATGCCGTTGGCGTGTTGAACATCAGATGGGAACCACGCCCCCATCCACAGTTGGTGTTCTTTCCACCAAGGCAGACGACGATCCGCGTTGACCGAGGTCCATCGTTTGAGCATTTCTTCCCAAGAGACACCGTTGGGGTTAGCGGGGATACGCTGGACGAGTGGAGCCAAGGTCGACCTTAAACCAAATCGAGGAAGACGAGAGGCACGGTGCATCCAGTGAGCCGCTTGATACGTCGGATATCCTGCAAACAGTTCATCGGCACCATCCCCAGAGAGAACACATTGGACACCGAGTTTCTGAATTTGTTCAAACAAAAACCAGGTCACAATCAAAGATGAATCGGCCAATGGTTCATCCATGTGCTCAAAGACAGCATCGAGTGTACGTTCGAAATCACCTCGTGTGAACTTCCATAGAGTAGAATTTATCGAACTGCTGGCTTGGAGAGTGCGTTGATTTTCAAGAATGGCCGATTGCTCAGAAAATCCCGGTGCATCAACCCCCACAGAAAAACTGCGAATATTGGGGTGAATCTCTGAAGCCAATGCGGTAATTGTCGTCGAATCGATGCCACCACTCAATAGCGTCCCCACTTCGACATCGGCTTGCAGCCGCAACTGAGTTGCTGAACGCAAGGCCAAATAGAGAGATTCTTCCCAGTGTAATTTGGATGACCCGGTTTTCAGCGTTTGCTGTGGAAAATCCCAAAAGAAACCAATTGTCTGTCCATCCACTCGTTGATGCAGACGTTGTGCGGGTTGAAGTTTGTGTACGTTCTCCCACATGGTCAAAGGGGCAGGTACATATTCGAAACACAGTAGGTGGGCGATGGCTGTGGGGTTGTAGGAGAGACGCATGTCGGTCTCTCTGCGAATTTTCTCAAGCACTCGAAGTTCACTGCTCCACACGAGTGTTTTGTCAGGCAATTCCATCCAATAAAGAGGTTTTTGACCCCCTCTATCGCGCAATAGGTGTATTTCTTGATGTTCAGCATCAAAAATTGCCAGCGCGAACATGCCTCGTAGACGCTTCAGTACACAAGATAGGGGTAGAAAGGACAACAGGGCTGCCACAACGGCGGTGTCTGAATCGTTGCGGGGTGTCACACCGTTGCCTTTGCACTCTCGACGGAGGGTCGGGTGGTTGTATATTTCTCCGTTCATGCTGACCCACCACCGTCCACAAGGGCTTTGAACGGGTTGCGTGCCATGTTCCTTACCGACAATTGCCAGTCGCGCTGTACCGAGCATACAAGTTTGAATGCCTTGTTCATTGGTGAGAGTCTCAGAGGCCTGTGCTGAAGGACCACGATGTTCAAGCTGATTGACCAAAGACGCTGGATTCAACCAAGGGCGTAATTTTGTCGCCACACCATTTGGGTTCCACCAACCAACGATGCCACACATGTTTAGGACTCGTTGACCGAAACTGAGTCATCAAAATTGGATCGTCGTGCAATTCGGTAGGGCTCTTTCTGTTGAAGTTCAAAATGCATTCGAATGAGTACTTCCGCGATGATTCCCAGCGTAATCTCCACCAATCCAAGACCGACCAGGATGGGACCCAATGTGGTTAGGGACCCAGCCAAAGCAGGGTTGACATTTTGCCACCACAACCCAATGCTGCCCATTGTTAACAGGGTGCCCAAAGCAACGAATCCAATGCCGAGCCATCCAAAAAAGTAAATTGGCGTCACAAAGAAATCTCGCAAAAACTTGAGCGTTGTCAAATCCAAGAGTACCTTCGGAATGCGCCACAGTCCATACTTGCTTTCCCCGCGTGTTCTTGGATGGTGCTTAACGGGGACCTCTACCAGTCTGGCACCCGCCCAGGTGACGTAAATTGGGATAAAGCGATGCATTTCTCCGTATAGCGGAATGTCTTGGATGAACTCTTTGCGGTAAATCCGAAGCGTACACCCATAGTCGTGCATGTACACATTCGACAGGCGAGAAATGAGCCAGTTGGCAATTTTGGAAGGGAAGGTTCTAGACAGGTAGGCATCTTGTCGATCTTTTCGCCATCCACAGACCACATCTGCATTGTCCAAATGGGTAAGCATCATCGGAATGTCACTGGGATCATTTTGTAAATCCGCATCCAGTGTGACCAGTAAATTGGCACGTGCCGAACGAATTCCAGCCGTCAGTGCTGCCGTTTGTCCATAATTTCGAACAAAATGAATGATTTTTGCCCGTGCATCCGTTCGGGCAATGTCTTCGAGAACCTGTGCCGACTGATCTTTCGAACCGTCATTGACATAGATGACTTCAAATTCATGCTCTACCAAAGCCTGCTGAATGGCCGTGTGCAAAGGTTCAAGGTTGTCTTGTTCGTCGTAGACGGGAACGATGAGGCTGAGATAAGGGGGGCTAGACATGCAATGGTCTATTCGTCAGCGGGCGGTGCATCGTCAGCAGGAGGGGCGTCAGCTGGTGCCTTGTCAGCAGGTTTACCTTCTGTGCCATCTTTATCATCACCGCCGCTTCCAGTTTTGTCGTCCGGCTTATCCGATGGTGGTTTGGGTTGCACTGGAGCGTTGTCCGATTTGACTTCAATTTTGAGGTCGCTGAGTGCTTCTTCGCCGATATCTACGGTCAGTCGACCTTGTGGATCTTTCGGGGAAGGACCATCACCAGCTTCGTCGATGAACCCTGTGATGATGATTTGCCCGTAGCCTTTTGGTGCATCGAAGGAGAACTCGTCAATTGATTGTAGTTCCAGTGTGTGAACCAGCATTGGGGCCGAACCTTTACGAACTTTTTGAACGTCTAGACGGACGGAGCCATTCGGAGTGCCATCATAGACCAAAGACCCAGAGAGGGTAATGCAGTTTTCGTCGCCTTCAGCACAACTTAGTCGAGCCGCACTGGGATCCGTCTCTTGCGATCCAT
>CBFICN010000291.1:3921-4251 GCA_965661045.1 uncultured Myxococcota bacterium | reverse complement strand
CGATGCTGTATGATCTTTGCTACCTTGTATTCAATGTATCTATATTTTGGACTTTTATTACCACCTTTGGCTGATGCTTTACCCCCTGCTGAAATTAGTGCGTGGATGAGTACAGCCCCAATACCGCCCCATGGCCCATTTTTTCATGACTATGGTCCGTTGAGTGAAGAGTTTCACAAACACTTGTTAAATTGGAGCAATCGACAACTTCGTCGTTCAGCCAAATCCGCTTCTACTCTACATCAGAAAGATTCCTGTACCGAAGGTGCCTTATTCAAAAGTATGAATCCGGACAGTGTTTCACCCAACGGCTCTAAAGAAGAAAAACAT
>CBFICN010000291.1:0-3911 GCA_965661045.1 uncultured Myxococcota bacterium | reverse complement strand
ATCTCTTTTTATGATTGAGTCCTCCTATTGCTTGCCCGACGTCAAACTGAAACAAGCCTACTCGGTGTTCATGTCCAAAGAATTTAGACTAGACGTCATGCCTCAAGTTGTCGGATTTACTCAACAAGGAGACACGTCTTGTGTTGAAAGCTCAGGTGTAACCGGAATCTTACTGCCCTCCGAATACTGTACATTCAACCGCATCAAGCAGGATGAAGAGACTGTGGTTGTCTACACATCCCTATCTTCAGCCTACACAGACCCAGCACATCAACCACTGTATTTTCGCGAAGAGGTCATCGTCTTCTCACAACTGTCCAATGGTGTCGCAGTATACAGAGCCACCTTTAGCCGTTCTCAGGACCTCGGCACCACCACCAAATATCTCTTGCGCAACACCGTTTCTTCCAGTCAGGGAAACATTCGTGATGGATACTACGAGTGGCTGACCAAAGCACAGTGATCAAAAGCAACCATGAATCACTGACTCATCGCAGCATGGAAGTCAACAAAACAAAAAGCCTTCCAAAACCGAAGTTCTGAAAGGCTTTCAATCAATAGAAAAACGGCTTATCCAAGCAATTTTTTCATCATGGCACCCATTTCAGCAGGAGAACGGACCACTGAAACACCGGCTTCTTCCATGGCTTGGAATTTCGCTTCTGCAGTTCCTTTGCCACCAGAAATGATTGCACCAGCGTGCCCCATACGACGTCCCGGAGGCGCTGTGGCACCTGCGATGAAGCCAACAACGGGCTTGCTCATGTGATCTTTGATCCAAGCACAGGCATCTTCTTCTGCAGACCCACCAATCTCACCGATCATGATGACAGCATCTGTGTCGGGATCATCGTTGAAGAGTTTCATAGCCGCTGTGTGGTTTGTGCCAATCACAGGGTCTCCACCAATCCCAATGCAGGTTGATTGACCGAGTCCCAGTGCGGTCAACTGACCAACAGCCTCATAGGTCAACGTTCCAGAACGAGACACAACACCGATTCGACCAGGCAAATGAATGTGGCCAGGCATAATACCCATCTTGCATTCACCCGGCGTGATCAAACCAGGACAGTTTGGTCCAATCAACGTCAACCCACGCTCTTTGACGTAAGCATTGGCTTTCACCATATCGTTGGCTGGAATTCCTTCCGTGATTGCAACGATGACTTGAATGCCAGCATCCGCAGCCTCAATGATTGCACCGGCAGCAAAGCGAGGGGGCACAAAGATCATCGTGGCATTGGCACCGTGCTGCTCTTTGGCTTCTTTGACTGTGTTGTATACGGGTACTTTGTATCCATCGGCATCAAAGACTTGACCACCTTTACCGGGTGTCACACCAGCCACCAACTGCGTTCCATACTCCAAGCATGCTTTGGCGTGTCGTCCACCGTACGATCCTGTGATCCCTTGGCAAATGACGCGCGTTTCAGAATTGATCAATACAGACATGTTCTTCTCCTTATTTTTGAACAGCGCTGACAGCTTTTTCAGCCGCTTGAGCAAGGTTATCAGCAGTGATCACCGCCAAATCCGAAGCGGCAAGCAATGCTTTCCCTTCTGCAGCTTTGTTTCCAGACAATCGAACCACCAACGGCACTGTCAGTCCACATTCTGCGATGGCAGCCAACACACCTTCTGCGATGACTTGACAACTCATGATGCCACCAAAAATGTTGACCAAAATGCATTCCACACTTGGATCTTTGGCAATCAACTCTAGAGCGACCTTAATCTGCTCGTGCTTGGCTGAACCACCCACATCCAAAAAGTTAGCGGGCGAGGCTTCAACACCACGATTTTGGGCTTCGTACTGAATGATGTCCATTGTGGCCATCGCGAGTCCTGCACCGTTCACCATACAACCAATGTTTCCATCGAGCTTGATGAAGTTTAAGTGATACTTTTCAGCTTCTGCTTCATAGGGATCTTTTTCCCCTTCGTCTTCTTGTGCAAACAGTTCTGGATGACGAAAGAAAGCATTGGAGTCAATCGTCATTTTGGCATCCAACGCAATGACAGAGCCTTCAGAGTCCACGATCAGTGGATTGATCTCAAGCATGTCTGCATCGTACTTCATAAAGACGTTGTAGAGGTCTTGGAACATTTTGGTACCGCTGGCCAAAGAGTGCTCATTGCCACCCAAGTCCAGTTTGATGGCCATTTCACGAGCTTGTTCTTCTGACAGTCCAGTCATTGGGTCGGCATACATCTTGACGATGGCATCCGGATTGTCTTCAGCCACCTCTTCAATTTCTGTCCCCCCTTCTGAAGAGCACATCAAAACGATTTTCGACTCTTGACGATCCAACAAAACAGCCGCGTAAATCTCACGTTGAATGTCAGCACCGACAGTTACGAAAATGGTGTTGACTTTAACGCCGTCCAAACCAGTTTGCTTGGTCACCAACGTATTTCCAAGCATCGCTTCGGCGGCTTCGTGCACTTCTTCAAGGCTTCGACACAAAGCAACACCACCAATACCACCGTCAACAGGGATTCCCTGTACGACCTTTTCAAGTTCAGCTTCTGAAGCCACACCCTTGAAGCGACCTTTTCCACGGCCACCCGCGTGCACCATTGCCTTGACAACCCAAAAGTTGCCACCAAGTTTTTCAGCTGCTTCTACCGCACCAGCGACGGAAGTGGCATCAAATCCGGGAGGCACAGCGACACCCTCTGATGCGAGAATGGCTTTTGCTTGATATTCATGCAATTTCATGATTATTCCCCTGTATTGACTTTTTCAAATACGTACTTGCAACGATAAATGGGTACTGCTGTCCATTTGTCTTTTCGAGCCACGTAACGAAGATCTGTACGCTCATCGACGATTTGCGCTGCAATACCAGAGCATCTTGCCAAACCAAACAATACTGTGTAGTAATCAGAGTCTGTCATGCCACTGGCGTTCAACAACGTTCCTGAAACAGCGTCCACGTTTGGATAAGGGCTGCTCACCTTTGGCAACTCGCGCTTGATGACGTCAACAGCGACTGTACGCATTGCTTTGGCGGTTCTGAACAGTGGGTCGTTTGGACAAATCTTTTCACCCAAAGCATATTGCACTGTGGCACGGGGATCTTCAACGCGCAATACAGCGTGTCCAAATCCGTATACTTTATCGCCACCACGCAAGATTTCAGTGAGTTTGGCATCCAATTCTGCTGGATCAGACGTACCCACACTGCGAACAAAGTTCAAGCAATCTTGGTTTGCACGACCGTGAAGGGGGCCATACAGCCCTGCCATTGCAGCGCCCAAAGAAGCGTACATGTCTGCCAGACCAGAAGCGACTGCTTTACCACTGAAAGTGGACAAGTTTCCGCCACCGTGGTCCATGTGCAAGATGTAGAACGTACGAAGCAAAGAAGTCAGCGCCTCTGTGTCACCACCCGGTACGCCCATCATGTGTACGAAGTTTTCTACCAAACCAAGCTCTGGTTGAGACTCAATGATGTCTCCCCATCCAGAACGCAAACGGAATACTGCAGCAACAACAGCAGGGATGCGCGCCATTGCATTTAAGGCGTCTTCTTTGTAGTCACCTGTTTTGCCAGTCATACCCAACAAGTTCAATCCAGCGATGAACCATTCCATTGGATGTCCTTCTTTCGGAAGGTTCTTCATGCACTCAAAGACAACGGGGTTGACCGCAGCGCGTGAAGCCAAATCAGCTTTAAATGCACCCAATTCATCTGCATTCGGCAAACGCTTATTGAGCAACAAAAAGATGACTTCTTCTGGATCTTTTTCAGCCAATTCTGCGATTGGACGACCAACATAGCTTACCCCTTCAGTTGGGCTCACTTGAGAAGTGCGAACGGTACCGACAGGAAATCCACGAAGACCTGTATTGAGATGACTTTCGGTAATTTCAAAATTTTCCATGTTTTGATTCCTTGGAATAA
>CBFICN010000290.1:0-4268 GCA_965661045.1 uncultured Myxococcota bacterium | reverse complement strand
GTCAGCGTGTACCTAGACAATGGCATGCCCCACACCACCAAAACATATGACAAGGTCATGAAACTGGTGGAAGACAAGGAGATCCGCTACATCGAAGGGAAACGAGATCAAGAGTTCAATTTGGGCAAAGAAGTCAAGCTACAAGTCCTTCACCCACAGAACACATTGTTGCGCAACACCCGGTCTGACCTCAACTCAAACTCGGTGGTCGTGCGCATGATCCACGGCAAAAACTGCTTTTTGTTTACTGGAGATGCAGAAGAACCCACAGAACATCAACTGGTTCAACAGGGCGTCGGCACGTGTGATGTGCTCAAAGTGGCTCATCACGGATCCAACCATTCTTCCACAAACCACTTTTTACAGACCGTCCAGCCAAAGATCGCTCTGATCTCACTGGGCGTTGACAATCGCTATGGCCACCCGGGCGATGAAGCAATGTCTAGAATTGCCAGTACAGGTGCAGAGATTTACCGCACAGATACCATGGGGACCATCACGGTCACGTCAGATGGAAAGAAACTCACCGTACAAACCAAGAAAGAGGCAGTGGTTCACAAAGTTGACAAGGGAACCGTCAAAAAGTTTGCCCACACCACAACAGATACGACTGTCATTGCAGATGTAAACGGTAAGTTCGATATCAACAAAGCCAATCAAGCACAGCTCGAATCGATCAACGGCATCGGACCAAGTAAAGCCGTCGCAATCATTGCCTACCGTACTGAACACGGACCGTTCAAAAATATTCAAGAACTGACCAAGGTGAGTGGCGTGGGTCCCAAAACAGCCGAAAAAATTGCTGCCGCCGCCTATGTTCTGTCTGAGTAAATCGTCACCCGAGGAAAACCAATGAGCCCCCTATTTGTCGTGGACCGCATTGAAGACAAAATGCTGGTCGTCATAAACCAAGACACTCAAGATACCTTCGACGTTCCACGTGCACTTGCACCACACTTGGCAGAAGGCGATGTGTTTTCCATCACCAAGCACGAGCCTTCCAACCAAGAAGATGCCGAAGAAAGACTGGCTCGGTTAAAAAAACGTTCCCCACAGCCATCCAGTGGCGACGTCATTGATCTATAATTGATTTACTTACATACAAAATTACAACTGAGGTATCGCATGCGTTTCTTTACTGCTCTCACGACGACTCTGTTCTTGGGTCTAACTGGATTACTGTCTCAAGCCGAAGCTGCCGTCAACGTAAACACTGCTGACGCCAGTGCTTTGACGGCCTTCAACGGTGTCGGTCCAAGCACTGCCCAAAAGATCATCGATTACAGAACGGCCAATGGAAACTTTGCATCTTGTGATGACCTCGTGAAAGTCAAGGGCATCGGACCGGCTACACTAGAGAAAATCAAGCCAGACTGCATTGTCGCCGATGGAGAAGAACCTGCCGCCTCCAATACGGCTAGCGCCACAAGCACAGGGAGTGGAAGTGGCTCGGTCAACGTAAACACTGCTGACGCCAGTGCTTTGACGGCCTTCAACGGTGTCGGTCCAAGCACAGCCCAAAAGATCATCGATTACAGAACGGCCAATGGAAACTTTGCATCTTGTGATGACCTCGTGAAAGTCAAAGGCATCGGACCGGCTACATTAGCGAAAATCAAGCCAGACTGCACAGTTGGAGAAGTCAAAGACAAATGAAAAGTGAGAAATGAGAAATGAGAAACAATCAAGATCCTTGAGCCTTGTTTTGTTTCCTCGTTCCACTTATTCTGTACTCTCTGATTGGGCTGTACGGTCTGTGGGATACTGCTCGTAGAGAAAACGCTGTAAAAATTCTACCGTACTGTCGTGGGGCTTGGCAATCACGCGGTGTGCAACAACCCTGCCATACTGTTCAGCTACGCGACGACCGGCTTCTAAAACCGCAGTCAATGCATTGACTTCCCCCACCAAGACAATCAACAGTCGACCGTTCAACTCTTTGTGTCCTGCCAGTTCAACGGTGGCAAATTTGAGCATGGCATCCAAAGATTCGACTCCCGCGATCCAGCCGTCGACTTCCAACAGCGCCATGCCGCGTTTCAATACATGTTCCTTCATTGTTTCCTCCAAACATTCTATGTAATGTTGTGTTCAATGTATATCTACTTTTCGGCGGCCTCAGTGGATGGTGCGCCCCCCAAATACAGCAGATGATTGCTGGTACAGCCCGCACAAGTGACAAACCCAACCCAATCCAAATATCCATCTTGATTCCAGTCGCCCAGTCCGGTTGCCCTATAGGAACCAAGGACAGAAAGTTTCATCGCCACACAGGGTTGAGGTTCCAATCGAAGAATGTTCCCCGTTCGCACCTTGGCATACAAAAGCACCGCGCCGTTCGTCGTACGCATGGGCAAAATGCTTTGCACATCGTCCACATTGGCAATTTTTTGTGGGGCGGACACAGACAAATTGGGTTTGATTTCTCGACGCATAACAGTTCCCTCGGACCAATACACCATCTGATTGCTATCGGAAAGAAAGGTGGGATTTGGAACATCCACCAAAGATGTGTGTGCACCAAACCCTTCGGCTGAACCAAGTCGATACTGAACATTGAGATCCAGTCCAGGCACTGTAAACACCACATCGAGCCAACCGTCGCGGTTGATGTCCATTAATGCACCTTCAAGGGGTGGTGGTCCTTGAAACACTTCAACTGACTGTTCAAAAGTACGCTTTTCTTGCTGCAAGTGGGTTCGAATCATCGACTCATCTGAGTGAAGTGTCACCATATCCAGTAGACCATCGCGGTTGATGTCCCCAATCAATGGTGCACCAAACGAACGACCAATGGTGTACTCAGTAACGTCGTCAAAATCGGCGGTTGGATTCCCCCAATAAATCGAAAGGTTCTGATCCTGTTGATTGACATACACCGCGTCTTGAAAGCCGTCCCCATCTACATCTTGCAAGGTCGCACTTTGAGTTTCTCTGGGACCGAGTTTTCGATATTGATGCTGAGGAACAACGATGTCTTCACAGTCAGGAATCTCTTCTGTTACAATCTGTTGTTGCTCAATCGGTGGTGAAGCGATTTGAACCACCTGATACCCGACAGCCAAAATCACCACAAACAATACAGCCAAGCCAACCAACAGCACCCTCAACCAGCGATTGGTTTCCGCCTGCAATTCTTCAGTGGACTGAGAGTCCTGTCTGGAAACTGGTTTTGTAGACGAAGACAGTTGTGATTCAAATCGATGGACCGATTGAAAGTCTACTGGCGTCAGCCTGGTGTATCGAGATCCATCTAGGGACTGTAGAATTTTTAACACGTCGACACGCATTTCTTCTGCTGTTGAATAGCGTTGAAATGGATCTTCATGTCCAGCTTTGGAAAAGAGGTCCAGCAATTCGCTTGGCCAGCCACGTTCTTGAATTTCCTTAGACAATATCTCTGTTGTTCGATTGGAAAATAGATCCCCCTTGAGTTCACCAAACAAGGTCCACTGCATCGTCATCGCCAAACTGTACAAATCACCTTGTGGCAGTACCCCTTTGAAGGACAGGCGTTGCTCTGGAGACATAAACGCAATGGTTCCGGCAAATACACCACTTTGTGTCAGTACCATCGACGCATCCCGCAGGGAAGCCAAACCAAAATCGGTGAGTTTGAACTGTTTTCCATTGGCTGAAATCAATATATTGTGGGGTTTGATGTCTCGGTGAATCACACCACCTTCATGAACAACAGTGAGTGCCGACAGCATCTGTTCGCCCATTTCCAATGTGGTCAACAGAGAGAAAGGTTCTCGTTGATTGACCCAATCGGCAACGCTGATTTGACACAGTTCCATAACGATACAGAGTTGATTCTCATGCTGAAACTGATCCAAAATCAACACCACATTTGGGTCTTGCATCCCAGTCATGATGCTCACTTCCCTCAACAGTCGACCACTGGGCTCTACCCCTTCGAGTTCACCATCCACCGCAACTTGTAAAGGCACGCACTTCATGGCGCACTCTCTACCCAAATCAATGTCGATTACACGATACACATCGCCCATTCCACCGGAACCAATTTTCGCCACTTTGTGATATCGCATATACTTGTCAGACATGTGTAACTCTCTATCTCACCAACGAAAAATTTACCACAGAAAGACCGATTGACATTGTCCAATTGTCAACAAATCAGGATAGGGTTAATTCCATGACAAGATCGTTTTGATATACTGCTTTTGACAACGTTCAAAGAAGCGAACTCTACAAACCACATACTCGAGGACTTCTATGCGACTACTTTCTGTGCTGACCCTTAG
>CBFICN010000289.1:0-4269 GCA_965661045.1 uncultured Myxococcota bacterium | reverse complement strand
ATTTTTTTGATTTTCAATGTGAAGTAAATCGCTTCATTTTGAAACCAAAACTTGAACCCAGTTATCCTACACCTATGTTCTTTCGAAACATATGGATAGAAACTATCTGATTTGAGACATGCAAAGAACAGTGTGCGTCAGCACAGTGAAGTCCCTGTATCACTATTGAAATCTAGATGGCAAGAAATTTAGTGCAAATTTTTGATTTGGTGTGTAATTTTTATCGTTGAAAAACAGTTGAACGAATGATGCTCTCCGAGCGTTTCGGACCAACTCCGATCAGGCCAACCGATACGCCACTCAATTCTTCTATTCGTAAAATGTAATTCTGGCAGGCTGTGGGGAGGTCTTCAAAGCTTCGGCACCCTTGAATGTCTACATTCCAACCAGGATGGATCTCATATTGTGGTTCATCATTTTCGTATCCAATACACAAGGGGATCTCTTCATAGTGTGACAACACATCCAATTTGGTGAGGCAAATTTCCGTTACGCCATTGAGCAAGCACGCCCTTTTCAACAATGGTATATCCAGCCAGCCACAGCGTCTTGCACGACCGGTTGTCACGCCAAATTCTCCACCCAACGTTCTCAATTTTTCGGCAGCATCCCCATGCAACTCTGTGGGGAATGGGCCGGCGCCGACTCGGGTTAAGTAGGCTTTTACAATACCGATCACGTGTTTGATGTGTGTTGGTCCAACGCCTGTGCCGATACACGCAGCGCCAGCAACTGTGTTCGAAGACGTCACAAATGGGTAGGTTCCATGATCGATGTCCAGAAAAGTTCCTTGAGCACCTTCAAACAAAATGGGTTGCGCACTCTCGATGGCATCGTGTAGATTTCCGACTGTGTCACAGACAAATGGACGCAATCGTTCGGCGAGGGGTGCTGCCCAGGCTTCCATTTTTTCAAAAGAAGGGGCTGCCATATTGACATATTTGTAAATCGGAGATTTTTCGGCAATCATAGATTGCAACTTTGCCTGTCGTTTTTGGGTGTCCACAAACTCAGACATGTGCATGCCTCGACGGGCCACTTTGTCTTCATAGGTCGGACCAATACCACGCCCTGTTGTCCCAATCTTATTCTTTCCACGTGCGGCTTCTCGAGCAACGTCGAGCGTTCGATGGAAGGGCCAAATTACGTGTGCGTTGTTGGAGATTTGCAAATTGTCTGCTGTGACAGGGTGTCCAGCGTGACCAAGTTCGTCGATTTCTTCAAGCAACACTGCTGGATCGACCACAACCCCGTTTCCAATGACGCAGCAGACGTCTTTGTGTAGAATGCCACTGGGGATCAGGTGCAGTCCAAAAGTTTTGTCGTTCACAACCAGTGTATGGCCAGCATTGTTGCCACCTTGAAACCGTACAACGTATCGAAAGTGAGGGGTCAACAAATCGACAACCTTTCCTTTGCCCTCATCGCCCCATTGCAAACCAACAATTACTGTGTTCATCCTTCTCTCCAGAATGTAGTGCTTCTATATCTGTCTAACGGGCACGAAAAGAGTCTGAAAATTCTATTTTGCAAAGCGCTCCAAATTACAAAATTCGAAGCCCCTCGATTGCCCGTTCGTAGTCTTTTTTGATCGCGATGGCGGCTTGGAACTCTCGTTTGGCATTCAAGGTCATGCCTTGTCTAAAGTACGCTTCGCCGAGTAAACAATGATATTCAGCATTGTCGGGTGCTTTTTGCGAAGCGATTTGTAGCAACCGTAAAATCTCACGGGGATCGGGATCCAGTTTGGAGAGTAAGTAAGCCAGTCGAGCGTAGGGGGCAGCTTCCTCACACTCATAAGAAACGGCTTTTCTATATTGTTCGATTGCCCGTCCATAATTTGAGAAGGCTTCGGCATTTTCTGCAGCCGCAATAAATTCAGTGGCCTTGAGTGCGCGGGCTTCTTTTCGTACAACGCGGAAGTGCTCTTTGTACTGTTCATTGTCTGGATCCAATTTGCAAGCGAGGTGCATGGCAGTTGCCGCCTGCATGACATTCCCTTGACTGTATTCACTTTTGCCCTGTTCGAAGTGTTCCTGGGCTTTCTGTCGTTGTTCACCAACACTGCTTGAGATCTTTCCTAGGATGCTCTCTTGTCGTTTTCTCCTCATTTGTTCTTTGATGCTTGCAGCGTTTGATTTTTTGGTTCCTTCTTCTTGAGTTTCCTGGGCTTGGCGTCGCTCTCTTTCTCTAGCGCGTCGTCGTCGTCCTTTTCTGTGTCGAGTTGTTCTTAGGGTTGGGGTTGAACTGTGTTCGGCGCTTGACTGAAGAACTTCTTGGATTGGGTGTTTGCGATCGTAGGCCTGTTTCCTTTTGGGATCGCTCAACACTTGATAGGCTTCTGTCAAGCCCATGAATATTTTGTCGATGGACGGTCCATGTTCCCCAACATCTCTACGAAAAAAAGCGTCTGGATGCCACTTTCTCGACAGTTTGTAATAGGCTTGCTGAATGACAGAGGCTTCAGTATTTCGACCAACGTCCAAGAGTCGATAATGTTGTTCTTCGTCAACAAGCGCACACAAACGCTCAAGTTCGGTAATTTCTTCTGCTGTAAGTGGTGTTTTTGGCACGGAATGACACCTCTGAGTGGGAGATAGAGAGAGTACAGCAGAGAAATTACAATTATTTGAAGGATATGACCACCTTTATTGACAAAAAATAACGGTTGGAGTGTGTTTTTGGTGAATTCTACTTGGTTTTCACGAATCTTTATTGTCACCATCTGGGTTGTCCATATTGGCACGATTGATCCTTGGATGGGCTTTGCGATAGGACTCAATCAGCGCTGCTGTATTAATTTGTGTGTACCGTTGTGTCGTAGACAATGAACTGTGTCCGAGTTGCTCTTGAATGCTTCGAAGATCTGCGCCTGCTTCAAGTAAATGGGTTGCACACGTGTGTCGAAATGCGTGGGGGTGCAATCCAAACACCCCATTTTTCTTTCCAGAGTCATTGCAAATACTCCAAATCGAACGTGTGGAGAGACGTTTGCCAAATTTATTGAGGAAGAGTGCCCCCTTGTTTGGATGATTGGGTTCAGAAAGAATCTTTTGAATGGCGGTGGCCGCAGGTGGACCAAATGGTACAATGCGATCCTTTTTGCCTTTGCCTTCTACTACGTGTACCATGCAGGTTTGGAGGTTTACGTGCTCTACATCTAGGTTTGCGACTTCACTGACGCGTAGACCAGCACCGTAGATCATTTCTAAGATCGCTTGGTTGCGAAGTTGAAAAACTCCTTCTTGAGAGGGGTTTTCAACAACGGCCGTAGCTTCGGGAATGCTCATGAACTTTGGGTTGCGTTTGGGTATTTTTGGGATGGCGACATTGCTTGTGGGATCAATTTTTCCATGCCCGTGTTGGATCATCCATTGGTGTAGATTTCGAATGGTTGAGCGTTTGCGGTTTAAGGTGCTCGAAGAGACGGGTTTTGTACCTTTTGGGGGGTCTAACAAAGCCCTAAACCATCCTCGAATAATGTTTCGATGGCTGTCTACCAGAGCGACGCTTTTTTGGTGCAAATATTCTAAATACCCTTGAGAGTCGACACGATAAGCGCGTAAAGAGTTCTTGGACAGGCCTTTGTTCACCGACAAATGATAGAGCCAGGTATCGCGAAGTTGTAAATCGTTGGGGTTGCACATAAACTGTTCCATTTAAATTATTGACGTGTCAATAATTATAGCACAGTTACAACCGTTCCCACAGTGCTCCACGTTGTCGAATGTACCCCAACCGCTTGAGTTCCAGTAGGGTTTCTAAAGTATCGGAAGGGGTAGACTGTTGACTTTCAGCGAGTGCTTCGAGAGACAGAGGGGTGCTCAGTGAATTGAGCAATGTGTGCTCTGTGTTTTGAGTGCCAAATAAATGGGCTGGATCCCACAGTGGTGCAGCTCCCTGTTCAATCAGGTGTAGACAGCCGTGGCCATTCATTTTGTTTGGGTGATGGGGAACCGCATAGACCTCTTTGCCCAGTTCAGAGCCATAGAGCGCAGTACTGATTGAGCCAGATGTCTTGGAAGCTTCCACCAACACAATTTTATCGGACAACATTGCCAGCAGGTGATTGCGTTCTTTGTACTGCCATCGCTGGACTCTTTGGTCTGGTGGGTACGCACTGAGAACTAGACCATCACGTTCAATCAACTTGTTCAACCACCGCAAACGGTGTCCCTTTAAGCCATCAAATCCTTGTTCCAAAACGGCGATCAATCGCACCTTTTGGGTTTTCTTGGATAGAATCGCGTGTTGAGCAACTTCTTCAAT
>CBFICN010000288.1:0-4299 GCA_965661045.1 uncultured Myxococcota bacterium | reverse complement strand
GCCACTTCTGGTGGTTGACCGTCGAAGATGGTTTGCACAAAGGGCGTGTGATATTCCAACAGTGAGTACAGCGCATTTTGAATGAGTATGGAAACTTCATCTTTGGGAAGTGTCCTGCCGTGAAAGAAGGTTCCAGAACGGACCCGGACATGTCCATCTTCCCAGTTGAGTTCCCAGTTTCCCACGGCCATTTGCTGGTTGAAACGCATGAGCAGTTCACTGGTGATTGGGCGAAGACTCGATACGATGACCAGTGGGTGATAGGCGGTGAACATCCACTGTCCGGGGTCGTCGAGAATTCCAATGGCGACCCGTACTCTGCCAATTTCAGTTTCTCCAATGCCGGCGATCAACCACTCGTGCTCTTGATCGTCGATCAATTCGAATTCAAAACCCAATTCTTCAAGGACCTCGATGGAATGTCGTGCAGTTTGCAGAAAGGCAAATTGCTTATCGATTTCTAAAGCGTCCATGGTGTATCCTGTCTTGGTGTTGCGAATCAATGTAATATTTTCGCTTGCAATGGTGTATATAAGGGTACTTATTTTCTTATAAATTGTGTTACACAGTATGTAATTTGAAATTGCATGCAGTTGTATTGGAGGAGTCATGTTTGCATTGTTGTCTTTGTTTGTTGCTTGTCGACCAGCCATTGTTTTGAAAATTACCCATCCTGCTGAGGTGACCATCGATCCCAGCATCACAAAAATTGCTGTGGTAGACCGAGTTTCCAATGAGTATACGCAAGGTGCGATTCAAGGATTTTTAGAGCAGTCACAAGAAGTGGATTTGGTGCGCTTTCAAGTGGTTGATGCCCAGCAGATCTACGAAGATTTGGCGGTTCCGGTCAACGGTCCAATTCCCAATGACGCAATGAAGACGCTGTGTCAAAAGGCCAACGTCAAAGGCGCGCTTGTACTGCATCGCTTCCGCAACGAAGACGACATGTCCGTCGACAAGAATACCCAAACCCGTACGGTGGACGGCAAACAACAAACCATTGATATTTATACTGCTCGCTATCGTGCCGACCTGCAAGCCGACTGGCGATTCCGAGGGTGCAGCGGGCAGACTTATGATGCCTTTATGTCTCAAAATGGGGCGACGTGGTCCGGTGAAGGCGATACACCCGGTGATGCAAAGTCCAATGTTGGAGACACAGACAAACTGGCATTGGAACTGGCAGATGAATTGGGTACAGCCTATTTTCGACGGGTGTCGCCATCTGAAACTTTGGAAAGCCGCAAACTGTATCGCGGACCCATCGGTAAGAAAGGCAAGCGATTTCGCAAAGCGGTGGATTTGACCAAAGACCATCGCTATGCCAAAGCCAAGGATGTATACCAAAACAACATGGATGGCTTTTCCAACAAGGTACAAGGCAAGGCTCTCCACAACATGGCAATCTTGCATGAAGCGATTGGAGAGTATGATCGCATGGTCAAAAAGGCAGAGCGTGCCGACGGCATTTTGCAGTCTCGAAAGTCTGAACGCTATTTGGAGTACGCCAAGGAGCGTCGACAAGATGAGCGCAAACTCAAAGAGCAGATGAAGAAGGCGTCCGAGAGCAATCCACAAGACAACCACTGAGTTTCACGGAACAGTAAGAACCATAAGAACAGTAAATAGAACAATAGGTAAGGAGTCCCTATGCTCTGGTTGACCGTGTGGGCTTGTTCAGAACCAACCCTTTATTTGAGTCCAACCACACCCGATACAACAAATGAGATTGAAGTCATCGTGGAAGATCGAAACGGTGAGCGACAAGTGGTGTCGGATGTTGGCTGGTACAAAGATGGTGCACTGACGGTTCAATCTCGAACCTTGAGTCCCAATTGGACAAGCAGGGGAGAACAGTGGCATGCAGAGGTAACCTTGGAGACGGGAACAGTATTGGTTGCCGATGCCGTATCCATCGTGGATGCCTTGCCAGACATAACGGTCTCAATCGTGCCAGAAATTCCAACGGCTGGGTATCCAGTGCTGTGTGATGTAACGGTGAGCGACGCCGATGACGATCCCATTGATTTGAATGTCTATTGGGACAACCAAGAGGGTGTTCACATTGAGTCGCCGAGTTTGTCCCCGGTGGAGTCGTCGATTGGTACGTGGACGTGTACGGTTGAGGCCGATGACGGTTTTGGTGTGGTGATCGACTCTGTAACGGTGGACGTCATAGAGTTGCCTGATCTGCCCAATGAATCCCCATTTTTAGAAGATACTTCTTTTGAAGAAGAGTTTTCTGGCTGGACTTATGAGGGGTGTGCACGCATTCAAGACTATCAAGGGATGGTGCCCTTTGACGGCGACTGGATGCTCTTTGGTGAGCAGAATGACTGTTTGGCTCGCCAGCGTGTGGACTTACTTGGAGCTGGCTATGCCGAGCAACACATTGATGCTTCTCGATTGAGGGTGCACGTCGAAGGGTATTTGGCCAACAGTGGTGTCGATGACGATTACGACGATCAAGTACGGTTGCGCGTAGTGTTCCTCGATGAAGACAAGCAAGAATTGGGGACTTTGGATTCTCTGTTTGCGGGGGTTGACTATTGGTTGTATCGAGATGCTCAGCGTATGCTCCCGATTGGAACACGCTATTTGGACGTACAGGTGGTGGCCGACTGGCGAGCCGATCGATGGAACGACTCTTTTGCCGACAAACTGTCCTTCAACATTGAGCCGGCGGTTCCAACCGAACCACTGTTGATCAAAGAGCCGATGTTGCAAGACCATCGACAAGACGCGATGAAGATCATTTGGGAAACCGATGGTGTGGACCACGATCCGCTCATCTTGTGGGGGGACAACCTTGAGAGTCGAGTGACCAACATCCGTTCAACGTGGATTGACGACAACCACATTGTCCACGTTGGGGTGATTGAAGGCTTGGAAGCAGGGCAAGAGGTCCAGTATCAAGTGCCTGTTCAAGACTTTCCCGCCTTTACCTTTCACACGGGTCCTGTAGCGGGAGAGGACTTTTCGATGGTGTGGCTGGGGGACAACCAAGAAGCCTACAATCGGTTCACCCAGCACATCAACAATTTTGCCCCCAAAGACCCCGACATGCTCTTTGTGGTGGGCGATTTGCTACAGTGGGGATCCAACTTCGAAGAGTGGGACTCGATGTGGTGGGAACCCCTACAGACTCAAAACTTTGCACAGACCACACCCATTTTGGCGGCGCGCGGAAACCACGACATGGACCACGCCTACTCCTATGCCTATGTGGACTTGCCGGGCAATGGTTCGTCCTATTCATTCATGTACGGGGACGTGTGGATTTTGGTCTTGAATAGCCACGCCGATTTGTTTCCAACCAACGACCAAGACTTTCCCGGTCAATATGAGTACATTGAAGAACAACTTCAATCCGAAGAGGCTCAAAATGCCGCTTTTAGACTGGTGGCTTTTCATCAAGCCCCGTATTCCAATTCATCGACATCCTCTACTGCCGATCAGATGTATGGCAACAGGGGGATTCGAGATCATTGGGTGCCACTCTTCGAGCAATACGATGTAGACTCTGTGATTTCAGGCCATTATCATTCCTATCAGCGTGGGGAACTCAACGGCATCCAGTATTTGGTGACCGGTGGTGGAGGATCGACATTGCTCATTCAAGAGTTTGACGTGTGGGATTGGCTGGGCCTGAATTTGACCTACCAGTACACGCTGATGGTGCGAGAAGGCAACCAGTTGCGGTGGGAAACCTACGACCTCAATGAGAACTTGATCGATTCTTGGGTCATCGCAAATTGAACCAGTGTAGGTCTGTCTCTGTCTGTACTGTGTTCTTTTGATGGTGTGGGATATTGGTACGGAGTCTGACACCTACGGTGCTGCGATAGCGTTGCTGCGGGTGTATACGGGTTCCGAAATACGGGCTTGTTCTGTATGTGCTCCGTACGTTTGCCGGTGTGCGTCCCGGAGAATGTAGGGTTCGTGCTCCGCACACTCTTCAGACTGGGTATCTGTTGCAAGGCGAGGGATAAACTTGTCCCGTGGCGTCACCTGACTGGGGTCATTCTCCAGCCAGTTCACATCGATCGCCAATGTCGTCTCCATCGGAGTCGCTTTGGTAATCCTCAAAGGCGCCGGTGTGCACTGGTGACAAAATGAGGTCGGTGATTGGCTCTCCATTTTCGGTGAGGCGGAAGAACATGCCCCAGCCACCACCGTTGTCGTGAACTTGGGTGAGGAGGTAGTTCCAACCGGCGTCTAGGCTGGACGGGAAACTGTATTTGTCTACACTGGCTCCCTGACAGACTTGAGATTCTCCGACAAATGTCCCGTTGACCC
>CBFICN010000287.1:0-4303 GCA_965661045.1 uncultured Myxococcota bacterium | reverse complement strand
TGACCCGCGCAGTCAAACGTGGCGGAGAAGATCCCGATACCAACTTTCTACTTCGAGTCGCCCTCAACAAATGCCGCAAGAACAACGTTCCCAAAGACAATATTCAACGTGCCATCAAAAAAGGTTTGGGTGGAGATGGAGACAACTTTTCCGACGTTGTCTACGAAGGCTATGGACCGGGTGGAGTTGCCATTTTTGTAGAAACCTCCACCGACAACGTGACCCGCACCGTTGCCAACATGCGCTTTTATTTCTCGCGAAATGGTGGGACCCTCGGTCAGTCAGGCTCGTTGCAGTTTCTATTTGACCACAAATCGGTCTTTGAGATTCCACAGGCACGCCTAACCGAACAAGGATTGGATGAAGACGACTTCATGCTGGAAATGATCGACGCTGGAGCAGAAGAAGTTGAACCGGAAGGCGAAGACGTCATCGTAACCGGCGCCAAAGAAGACTTTGGCTCGATTCAAGCCAAACTTGAAGAACTAAACATCACCCCAGAAGAAGCCAGTCTCGAACGCATTCCGAACAACAGAAAGGATGTCGACGACGATATCTTTGAGCAAGTCATGAAACTCATTGATGTCATCGAAGAAGACGATGATGTGGTGCAGGTCTACCACAACATGGACGTAGACTAAATCACGCCATCTACGATGTACTATACTATGGATGCACCAAGTATCCAGAGATGTGTACACTTCCACTATTACAAGTGATGGTGGTTCCAGCCGCTACACGGTAGCCCGTCATCAGGGTAGAGTTTCCGGAAAAATTTAAATACAGTGTATTTCCACCGTCGAATTGCATGTAGGGGCTACTTGAGACCCCAATGTAATCCGTAATGATGTAATCTGTTGTTGATGGTACAGTGTATCCTGTACTGTTGCAGTTAAAACTCACTATCGGATTGGTTCCGGTGCTCACGTTGGGTCCTTGTGGATAGGCAAAGGAATTTCCAATCGATGAAACGAAAAGGGCGATCGACGCAATCAGTGCAGCGACGGATAGAATCATTTTGTGCATGTGAAGCTCCAAGTCAGCATTTGATCATACCATACTGCAATCGAGACCCACACGTATACATTATTGGGTATTACCCCTTCGTCGCCGTCACCAAAAATATTGGATACGCTGGAGCAGATGGTTCGCGTTGTACGGTGTGTGCGGTCACAAATTGCACATTGCTGAACCCTGCACGTTCAAACTTGGATTGCAAGTCGGCGCGATCAAAGCCATGGTGAAACACCCCTTCGATGCCTTCTGGATGAAAAGTTCCATCTTCGGTATCCAAGTCTGCAAGGGCGACAAACCCACCTGTTTTGAGGTGTGCAGCGAAACTGTTCAAACAGTTTTGAGTGTCCTCTACATGGTGGAGAGCCATTGCGCTCACGATGCCGTCCACTTGAACAGCCAAAGGATTCTCGGTGATGTCTTGGCATACCGGCTCTACGATGCCTTTGAGGTGTGCTTTGGCTGCCAGTTTCTCCAGCATACCTTCTGAGATATCCACAGCGTACACCTTTTCGACGTTTGGGGCGACGGCACTGGCAATCAAACCGGTTCCTGCACCAAAATCCATTACAGTCATGTCCTTGTTCAAGGTTGTATGCTGGAGTATGGCGTTGCTGACATTGTGAGAGAGTTGTTGAATGACGGGATTGCCATCCCACTCTTTGGACTTTTCAGCGAATAAATCTGTGGACTCGGTAGACATGTGTTCTCCTGTGGTGACTGAGAAGAATATAGTCATCGAAACAACAGAAACAATGGGCAAATACACGATTCAACACATAGGTCAACCAATGGTGACCTTTTAAGTGTCGTCTCAACAACACCCGCAGGAAGAACCTTGCACCATGGGATATCCTTGCGCCAATTCTTCTTCGGTAGCATCGCGAATTGCATTGATCGTCGCAACAAATCCAATCGATTGCCCCGCCAGCGGATGGTTGATGGTAAATGTTACTTCGGTACTGGTCAAATCTTTCACAAACAGGGATACTCGTTTGCCAGACTCATCATTAAACGGCATTTCAAAACCGATATACAAACGATGAAACTCAGAACCAATTGCATCTTTTGGATATGTTAGCGGTTCAAAATCTACGATTTCACCAAACGCGTCTTTGGCATCCACGGTTCCTTCGATGCGATCGCCGACTGTTGCACCATCCAACTGTGTTCTCATGCCGATCAATACATCGTTGATGCCTTGAATGAACTCATGGTTCAATCGATTGTCGACAAGACGTCCGTCTTCAGCAAACAATTGGTAGTCCATCGCAATCACTGTGTTTGTTGTAACCATAGACATCTTTGACTCCCTTTACAAAACTGATTTATGCACGTTGACAGCATCGAGCACTGTACATATGGGCAAGAAATAAAAATCCACCACCACCAATAGATAAAGCATCACCACCCTCAAAAAACATTGCTTCACTCAGTCTACCAAACATCAAAAGGAAATGGTCAAATACGATACAAAACATACCGAATGGGTAATCCCATCGCATAAAAGCAGTTGTACACACAAATGAAGGATGGTGGTTCTTCAACTTTATTGGCCCCACTCAAACCCTGAGAAAATCAGGGTATAGACGAGACTCTCGAATTGAGGTTATCTTAGGCCACTTAGATGACGAACACGTCTCACAGCTAAATCAGGCATTCACGTCCTGCATCACAGATGCTCATAGGATTGTACACTGATACTTCACCATACCCTTATACCATTCACCCTCGACAATCAGGAAAGACTTATGATTGCCCTTCTCAGTATCTTAGCCTGTACAGAAGACGTCGTTGTCGATGATACACCGCGCTCTCCCTTTGAATACCTTAAAATCGAAGAGGTCTATTATTCAGGGAGCATACCTACGGAAGGCATCGACCGATACTATTCCGATCAGTTCATTCAACTCCGCAACAACAGTGAGTACACATTGGACATCGGCGGACTAGGGATTGGAGATGTCTTTGGTCTCGCTGGTGAAATCAACAGTGGCTATGAACCCGATGGCTTTGCAGACGATGCCGACAACGTCTACCTTGGCAATCTGTGGCAAGTTCCACTGGACTCAGAGTATCGCTATTTAGAGCCAGGTGGGTGCATCAAAATCGCCCAAGATGCGGCTGACCACAGTCCATACTCTCCCCTGTCTCACTTTGATGCCCACTTCGAAACCTTTGTGGAAGAGTTTGACCGAGACACCGATGATCCGATTGTGGAAAACCTAACGTCGATTTTCTACTCGGCCGGATATGACTGGCTGATCACCGTTTTTGGTCCCAGCATCGTAATTGTGGACGCAGCGGCTATTGATGATGGAGAGGTCATCCGGCATCGAGGCAACGACATCTGGACAATACCCTCTGAACACGTCATCGACACGATGGAGGCTGTCATGGATGAAGACAGTGGTGACAATAAGCGTCTGCACAGCAGCCTAGACAGTGGATTTCAATACGTATCGGGAACCTATACGGGAGAGTCTGTTCGAAGGATCTCTGAAAATGGGCTACTCGTGGACAGCAACAACTCCACCGAAGATTACTACGTTACCGAAGCCATTGGAGACTGCGCTGCACAGTAGGTTCTCCACCAACCACATCTTTGAAATCGTACTATGGACTGAGTGTCTCTACAACCTCACCACATCGAAGCATGGCGTCTCCAAAGTACGGATTGGCAATCTCCGACTCTTTTGAAAGCCACTGTGCACCTTGATTGTGCTCTGCCATTGGACAGAGTTGAACGTACAACGACGCCTCAAAGGCCCCAGTACGACGCACCCACTGAATCCAAACTTCTGACAGTTGTGCAAAATCAGACCGAAGAGTGGCAATCTCACTGGCATTGGCCATCTTTTCGAGCAACTGTGTCAGCCTATGTTGGTATACACCCCAATCTTTTTGGTTTTCAAGCGTAAATTCATCCATCGAGAGTTTGGACACTCGACTCTTCAAGACCGTCACCTCTCGTACAGCACTCTCCAAATCCGTTGCAACCAGAGCATCTTTGAGAGACAAATATCCTTGCAGTATGTGTCTCAGTCCTCTGAGGTTTTGTGGCGTGACAACGATTGGCCCCGTATCTTCCAGCAGTGAATGTGTGTGTTCATCCTGCTTGGTGCTTCGACTCGACATCATGCTGTCCATTCCAGACAGTTGGGCTGCTGAATCCACCACAAAGGCACCCTGACTGACAATTTCATCCCCTTCCGTCAAGCCAGAATTCACAACATACTCTGTAGAAGTTGCCACCCCAAGTTCGATCTCAACTGGCTCAAAGGCAGTG
>CBFICN010000286.1:0-4313 GCA_965661045.1 uncultured Myxococcota bacterium | reverse complement strand
TGACTCTCATCATATTGAGCATTCTGTACTCGGGATCTGCGTTCGGAGACGATGCAAGTGACCCCTCTCGCTCTGAACGTTCGAAGGGATTGAGCATTCAGACCACGGGCTTGGACTCTTCCATGGGGTTTCAACGCTATCACCACGGGATCGGTGGCTGGTGGCAAGAGTGCACACCTATTTCTTTGAAAAGTGTCAGCATCACTGGGGCACCTTCTTCTTGCTGGCAAGTGGATGGGCATATCGGCTTTGATTCTCAACAAGTCCTGCACAGTGCAACTACCCTATTTGAAGGATCGCTGTTGACCACCCATATTGGACTGGACGCGATGAAGGGTATCGTGTTGGGACAAGAGGATACAAAAGTGGGCTTTTTCACTGGTCTGGGTGGCGATGTCCTGCTTGGAGGCGTTGAACGTCTATCGTGGAGCATTCGACCAGTGCTGTTAACCGAGATTCAGATTCAGATTCCACTGCAGGAAGGCACGGCTGTCTCGATACAAGGCGGTCAACGCATTGGACTCCATCGTGCAAACCCTTCAATGTCTATCGGTTGGGGGACAGTATGGTAATCTGGTTGCTACAAGCCTGCACCAGCCTTCACAGTTTGCAGGGGGCCAAAACAATTGAACCAGACACGTGGGAAGTTGCTTTGGGCACGTCTCTGCAGCAGAACAACAGTCTGTCACAATCTCTTGGTGTACCTGTGCCACAGATGGTTCTGTCTACCCGGTATGGCTGGAAACCCTCAATGGACGTCGGTGCTCAACTCTATTTGGGCGGCGGTCTGATGGACGTGCGCTATCAGTTTGCTGAAATCAATGACTGGACATTGGCGATTGCCCCCAGTATTGGTGGGTTTTATGCAGGGATCTATGGCAATGTGGACCTTCGGATTCCAATTCGAGCACAGCGAGATCTCTCTGAACGATGGTCGATGACAATGGGACTGACCCCCATGACACAACACACTTTGATTCACATAGATCCCCTCCAAGAAACGATCGCTACCAGTATGGTTGGGGGAACCCTTCGAATGGAAAGAACAGGACGGCGAGTACGTTGGGGGTTTACAGTGGATACCGTAGGCATGCCAGGACGCGCTACAGCACCCACACTCAACTATGGGCTGGACCTCGCTTGGAAGAAACCACGGAAAAAGTCCGATACAGCGTCAAAGTGACCAAAATAACCGAAATAAAGCGAAAAATTAACGTAAGCAATTTGTCCACTTTCTACCGTCGCAGTTACCAGACGTAGACATCCTCGTTGTAACAAACGCCTTCGACGACATCCTCACAACTTTCTTGATACAAACAACTTTTCAGTTCATCAAAGGCTTCTTGCTGTTCTGGTTTTTCGTTGTCTTCATACCAATTGGACTGAGCCGCACAAGAAGAGGTGCATTCATCAAGATTCATCATCGGTGAGTTCAACCCTTCACTTTCACAAGACAACAGTTTGGTACAGGTCTGCTCGCAAGTTGGCGTACAGGCCGATGAGAACAGAACAGTTCCCAAAAGCACTACTCCAAGCATCGGTCTGCTCACACTCATTTCGTGAAAGGATGCGCCCAATGACTTACCAAATTGGTGCACAGAACCGTCCACCGGAAGTTTTCAACAGTTCACAAGATTTTTCTTGTACACAGTCCATCCAAAGGGCGGCCTGTTGATCGTTTTCAAGCTCAATGGACTGAGAGGACGGTGTTTTCTCTTGTGGGTTGTAATCGCCAGCATCACCAGGGGTTGCAACGGCACTTTCACAAGTTTCAATGCACCGAGAAAAGCTTTTCTCCCCGTACTGGTCGCCAGCAGAAGTGAACTCACATTCCCCACCTTGGGCATACAATTTTTCACAGGTTGTTTGACAGTCTGGTCCACATGCTGTTGCCAAGCTTGCTACGCACAAACCAATTCTCATCCAAAATTTGTTCATCATACTCTCACAATGGTGGGTTGTTGTAGTGAAAATTACTGGTTTGTGTGACCCTTGTCAAGATGGATGGTCAATAAAGACGCTCAACATTTTTGCTTCGATTGTAAAATCAGTCTCTATGGAACGTCAAATGACATTATATGAACAGCATGCACATTGTACAAGTCACTCCTTATTACCCTCCAGCCTATGCCTATGGGGGAATCCCACGCATTGTGGAAGGTCTGTCCAAAAGTTTAGAGACACGAGGCCACACACTGACTGTGCTGACCACGGACGTCCTAGATGCCAATCGTCGCTGTTCACGCCCAATATGGTCAAAGCAATCCAATATTCGAATCTGTTCTTTGCCAAACCTGAGCAATCGATTGGCCTATCGCCAGTTGTATCTACCTTTGTACGGAGACAGACACCTCTCGAAGATTCACCAAGCGACCCCGATTGACATACTGCACCTGCATGGTCACCGACACTTGCTCAACACCGTCGCAACTCGATGGGCAAACAAACACAATACTCCATATGTATTCACAGCCAACGGCACACTGCGTCGTCATGAGCAACACGTGCGCTTGAAAGTCATCTGGGACCGTTGTATCAGTGGTCAAATTCCTTTCAAGGCCCAAGCTTGTATCGCGGTGTCCAAAACGGATCATCAAATCCACCTAGATTGGGGTATCTCTCCTGAGCGCATCCACACAATCCACAACGGACTGGACGAAGCGGAGTTCTCACAACGCATATCCTCCATTTCATTTCGACAGAAACTGAAGATTCCTTTCAAAGCCCCCATCATTTTGTATTTGGGAAGAATCTCTCCTCGAAAAGGGGTAGATACATTGGTTCAGGCGTTTAATTGTTTACAACACCCAACCGCACACCTCGTAATTGCGGGTAGCGATATGGGTGGCCTCAGCAAAGCAAAACGTCTGGCAAAGGACTCAAATCAGATTCATTTTGTCGATACGGTAAGTGGAGATGAACGATTGTCTCTGCTGCACACTGCCACCCTCATGGTCTACGCTTCCAAGGATGAGATCTTTGGTCTATCTCCCTTTGAGGGGTTGTTGAGTGGAACGCCCGTCATTGTGTCAGATGACTGTGGGTGTGGAGAAATTGTCCAGCAAAGCCAGTCTGGTCTTGTCGTCCCCTATGGACATGTTCAGAAACTTACAGTCAGCATGCATAGGTTATTGACCTCCCCCGCTCTCTGTCGTGATATGGTAAAGAAAGGTCAAGCGTATATTCGACAGCACATCACTTGGGAAAGCATCGCAACACAGCATGAACAACTTTATGAAACCCTCATCACCTGACACATTATGAGTATGCAACAAGAGAGCACAACAGGTTCTTCGCTCCCAATACGAAGACTGATCGCCTTAGGGGTTGTGGTTGTCATTTGGGTGTTGTATTACAAAACCCTACACGCGCCCTTTGTGTACGATGATAAAATTGAAGTGGTGGGCAATCCAACAATTCGATTCTGGGACGAGTGGAAAGACATTTTGCTCTACAACCCGGCTCGGGCTTTGTTGCAGTTTAGTTATGCCTACAACTTTTCTACCAGTCAATTCAATCCTTTTGACTATCACCTCACGAATACCATTGTTCATTCTGCTACCGCGATCACCGCTCTGTTTGCTGGAGAACAACTGGCAAAACTCGGAAAACTTCCGAAACCAGTCTTGTTCTCTGCCCTGCTCACCTCTTGGTGGACCATCCATCCAATGGGTGTAGAGTCTGTTGCCTACATCACCGGTCGATCTGAGTCTATGTGTGCCCTCTTTGCATTTGCGGCAATCGGTTTTAAAGCACTCCAGATTCAACAACAACGGTGGGCGTGGTCCATCTTCGCTTGGGGGATGATATTGTTGGCGACCTTAGTCAAAGAGGTGGGTGCAGTCTTGCCACTGGTCTTTATCGCTATGGAGTGGGTATTTGTCCGACGTTTATCGAAAGGAACTGTGGCGCTTTGCACACTTGGTGGTCTGTCATTCTTTGGTTTGCGAGGGTACAACGTGTGGCGTTCTATCGAGAACCCTACAGCCTCTACAGTGTTTGCCGGTCTCATTCCAAAAGAAGTTGAGCGTCCCCTACACGTTCAGTTGCTCACCCAAACTCAAGTGTGGTTGCGCTATGGTGGACTGTGGATTCTGCCAATCAAACAAACTTTGTTTCACCACTTGCCAGACGCCAACCCCACGTCGCTGACAACCTATGTTTGGAGCCTCGGCTGGGGGGCTATCCTTGGACTGGGCTGGTGGTTCAGTAAGCGAGCACCACTGCTGCGGTTTGCATTGATCGGTGCGGTTTTGGTATTGCTGCCTTCTTCTTCGATAGCGGCACTACAAGAAAACATGGCAGAGCACAGG
>CBFICN010000285.1:0-4351 GCA_965661045.1 uncultured Myxococcota bacterium | reverse complement strand
ATACCTCAATCATTACATGTATTTGTGTTTTTGATGCACTATCTTTGCGACAATACTGGTGTGACTCTGTGGGTGTTAGTGATCTGGATTTGACGATATTTCAGATGTACTGTCGATGTGTTGTGGGTATGTCTGTGTAGTCGAGGGTATATTTGTGGGAAATAGTGGTTGGGAATCTGCTGGCTTTGCTCAATCCATTTCTCTTGCTGATGGTTCTGTTCTCGAGTGAACAATCCAGGGCCGTGGAGTTGCCATTTCTTGAATGAGAACGATTGAATGCAAGGTATGCTTGAAACTTATTTGTCAATCCTTTGATAAGGCAACCGAGTTCTCCAACATCCCACAGTGCTTCCACAGCGAAGCATCAAAGGGGTGACGGAGGCTCGGTTTTCTCGCGTTCACCATCGGTCGACTTTCAAATTGGGTTCGTACGAAGGTGATGGGGGGTACAGGTTGAATCTACTGCCCGTCACTGAGCCTTCGTCTTGGACTGCAACTCTTTCAGCTGCTCGATGGAGAGTCCGGTGCTTTTGGCGATGATTTGAATGTCGACCCCGTTTGCCAGTAGGTTTTGTGCGACAGTCATGCGTTCTTCTCTGCCATCTGGGATTATTGTGTAATTACTCTTGGAGGTAGACTTTTGAGGCCCAACCGGTTGAACGGTGGACTCTGGTTTTCGTCCATCGATCATATTGGGGGTTGGAAAAGATTGTTGAAAATGAGAAAACAGTGGCGAGTCGTACCTTTTTGTGGTGGGTGGGGAGGCAATGTTCACTTTTTGATTTTTTTATGATGGAGGTATGGTACAATTGATTGTGTTTTGGTGTAGAGGCTCTGCAATGTTTTACAATCGATGGATAGAGAATGTCTGAAAAGAAAGAGCAACTGCTTTATAGTACTCATGCATTGCAAAGAATGTTTTCTCGATCTATAACACAAGATGAAGTAGAGAATTGTTTGATACATGGCATAACAGTTGCTGAGTATCCGAATGATACGCCATATCCTAGCAAACTGTTATCCTTCACCTCTTCTATTCGCACCATTCATATTGTCACAGCATACAATCCTGAAGAAAACAAACACATAATTATTACAGCATATATACCCAATCCAGATCTTTGGAATGAAGACTTTACAAGTAGGAGAAAGAAATGAGATGCGTCATCTGCAAACATGGTCATACTTCCCAAGGAAAAACGACAGTTATTTTTACAAGGAATAAGGTAAGTGTCATTATTCGAGAAGTTCCTGCTGATATTTGTGAAAATTGCGGAGAGTATTACTTGGATGAAGAAACAACCAAAAAAGTGTTACAAATTGCTCAACGAGTTGTTGAGAGAAATGTGGAATTGGAAATCTGTGACTTTGCGGCTTAAATGAGGGCTGTTGGAGATACAATTTCGATGCAGGTTAAACCCTGGTTTTACGGCAGTGGACTCTAACTTTGACTCAGGATTTTGTAAAAAGTGCTGTCAATCAAACTGTTGAGTATGTGTCAGGTCATAGCAGTGAAGTGAGGGAGCGAGGAATTACCCCACATAGCGATAATAATCGACATTCTCCAACGCAGGGCGGCGCTCTTTCGGCAACAAAACTGTACGAGCCGTCCACAAGTCGTGGAAGACACGAATCTTCGTTGTTTCATCCAAGTAGTTCACACCCGATGACCCACCGGTTCCCACACGTCGTCCGATGATTTTTTCTACTGCACGGGCGTGACGGTGACGGAAGTTCACCATTTGGGCATCCACACTGACCAGCGCATCAATCAGCAATCGTGGCCAAGCGAGCAGGGGCAGTTCACGATAGGATTCGATGAAGATGATGCCAGCGCGATATCGTTTGACATAGGGACGCTTTTTCGGGTCTTCGATGTCTTCTGCGTTGATGTAGGAGAGTGCTGTGGCCGTGGTACCATCGTACCTACGACGCAATTCATCTGCCCGTCCGACGGACGTAGCGACCAAGCGCTCGTATTGTGAGTTGTGGTGGGCCCGAATGGCTTCCCCATAGGCTTTGATAAAGCGATCAACGACCTGGGCGTCGCCATCGTGGTGGGGTTGAGAACCAAAGATCGGTGTGCGATAGACCCAAGAGCGCATGGCGTCTTTTAAACTGTCCTCTTTCAATACTTGTTCGAGTCTGCCCAGTGCCAGTTCACCAGCCGGGGAATCTTTGGCCAGTTTGCGAATGTGATCGAGTGGATCGACCTTGCCATATTTGACGCGAGATTGCCAGTGTACGCCCAGCAAGAGTTCCATTTCGCGCATTTGGAAGGACTGAAAGCCACTGGCGGGGGTTAGTTTGTCTCGAAAGGACATGAAGTCTTGTGGCGTCAGGGTTTCCATCACGGAAAAGGTGTCGCCGGCGAGTTTTAAGATTTCGTTGACGCGGCCCAAGTGGTGCACTACGTTTGGAATGGCCTCTTCAGGCACTTGTGGGGAAGATAGGGCATCGCGCGCGTCTCGAATTTCCGCCAAAATCAGTTTGAACCACAGTTCAAGCGCTTGGTGCGTCACGATGAAATGCAGTTCATCGGTGTGCAATTGCGTCTCGTCTTTTTCCAGTCCACCTTGCAGGCCGAGTAGGGGTTTCAGTTCCAAATAGTCCCAGTAATTGGGTGTGCTCTTTGGCGTGCTGGAGTTTTCTGACATGGTTCACCTCAAAAAAGTCTATGGGTATGGGTAATCTTTTTGCAGTGAATACGCTATGTTTACAGTGGGGAATTTTGGCAAAATGGAGAGGGAATATGTCCAATTTACCGATGGATTTTGTAGACTTGTCTCACTTGCCAAACGTGCGTTTGGACATGCGGTACGCCACCTCAAACAATTTTATGGGTCGTCGCGTGGTTGGGTACGACGCTCCGTTGTGCTGGATGCACAAGGATGGGGCAGAGAAATTGCGTTTGCTTGCTGAGAAACTGGAAGGGGATGGCTTTGGACTGCACATTTGGGATGCCTATCGTCCAAAACGCTCAACGACGGACATGGTACAGTGGGCAGAAAGCACCGGCAATGGATGGTTGCTAGAACAGGGCTATTTGGTGCGTGACTCGCGACACAATCGTGGTGGAGCCATCGATCTCAGTTTGTACATACTCGACAACGGCGCGCTGATGGATATGGGCACTGAGTGGGATTTATTTGGGACGACCAGCAACACTTTCAATATTTCTGGTCCAGCACTCGATCAGCGGATGCTGTTGCGGGCATCGATGGTGGACGCTGGGTTTGTGGCCTATGACGTGGAGTGGTGGCACTTTGAACTGCCAAATGCCTTAGACCTACCGGTGTTGGATGTACCGTACAGTCTGACCTCGACAACCTAAGACAGCCCAATCCAAACTGCATTGGTCATGGCGTTCAGTGTCGACGCAACTCGACCAGTGTTTCTACGTGGTGGGTGTGTGGAAACATGTCAAAGACTTTGATGCGGTGCGGTGTGTATCCATGTTTCTTGGCTTCTCTTAGATCATTGCGCAGGGCATTTGGATTGCACGACACGTAGAAAATCGCCTTGGGACGGGTGATCTGAAGTTCAGAAATCACGCCTTTACAGCCTTTGCGTGGTGGATCGAGAACAGCCACATCAAAGAAAGCGTCGCCAGCTTGGAATTTGTCGGCGTCTTTTTTATGGACTTCCATCGACAGTTCGTGACGTTGGATGGTGCGCTTGGCGTCTTGAATGCTGGATGGTGCCGAGTCCATCCCAACAACGCGGACCCCTTTGAGGGCGATGGCGGCACCGATGTTGCCGGCACCACAGTACAGGTCCAAAACCTGACTGGGGTTGTGTTCGAGTACCCAATCCCGCACGGTTTCTACCAACAGCGCGTTGATGCCCTGGTTGACTTGGTAAAATGAAGCCAATCCAAGTGTGTGGGTGACGCCGCAGACTTCAATGGTGGTGGTGCAGTGGCCCCACATTTTGTGTCCATCCAGTCCAATGCCGTCCAAATGTCCTTCAGCCCACTCTTGTAGAATGTCTTTGGTGGGTCGTTGTCCTTTGAGCGACAGTACGTTGGCGACCACACTCGTTCCGTTGCTTCGAAACTCAATGGCCTTTGCCGGAAAGGGAACAGAACCCAATGCTCTGAGGGCGTGGTTGATCGACTCATTGGCAATCGAGCAGTGGTCAATCGGGACCAGTGTGTGGCTTTTGGGTTTGAAGTAGCCCATTGACCCATCTTTTTGGACCCGCAGTCGAATCCGAGACCGGTAATGCATCGCTTTGGGGGAATCTACCCAGTCCAATTCTTGGATGTTCAAAAACCGTTTGAGCCACGCGATTTGCCCTGAGCGTTGAGAGGGGATCGTTTCTGTGGCGCGAATGCAGTTGCCACAAG
>CBFICN010000284.1:0-4371 GCA_965661045.1 uncultured Myxococcota bacterium | reverse complement strand
CGCCCCATTGAAAGTGACGTGCAAATCGAGCCACTTGCTCCATAATGACCACAGGACGTGGCAACACACCAAACATCTCGGTCAAAAATGCAGTAAATCGGGTTTCCTTGTCAGCCCTCAAACCGTCAAATGGGTACACATGTCGAACAGACTCGACCGCATCTGCCGCGACCAGAGAACCCTCTTGGTTCATCACATACCCAACGCGCAACCCATACAGCAGCAGCAGCGCACCAGCAACTGTTGAGAGTTTCCACAACAGCAATTTCCACTGTGCACTGCGCGCAACAACCCAAATGAGCATCGCAGGCAATACAGGAATAAACAACACAAAATTGTACGGACAGGTCAAAAACCCAATTGCAAAGAATAGCCCAGCCCAGTTGCCGTCCATGGGGTTGTCTTCAATCAGTGCTCGTTGTACAAATCCAAGCCCCAACGCATAGGGCCAAAGGTGAGTCAAATCGGTAATATTGCTGGCAAACCCGTAACTCAACAATAAGGGTTGCCACCCAAAAAATAGGCCTGACACCAAAGACGGCCATCTAGACACACCAAATTGTCGAACCATAAATGCACCAGCAGCACAATTGAAGAACATGACGATCCACAACAACACATTGAACACCAATCCAACTGGGAGGTCTTGAAATACCCAAAACAAGATCGATGCAAACAGGTCTGGGTTGTTCAAATAGCCCTGCTGAGGATAGGATACAGTCTCAATTGGTCCCCCAAACCACATGTGTGGCTCGGAAAAGGTGGTGTAAGACCAAACTTTGACTGGAAATTCAGAATCTGGAATCGATACAACTTGAGCTATCCAATCCCACCCCAAAGAAGAAAATGGGAGCCATGTACACAGCAACAACACACCCCACCACAACTTTGAAGAATGTTTGGATACATACAATTGCAAATACGACACGGAACACCCAGCAATAAAAGATTTGAAGAACCACAGTCAAATCGGATAGAACTTACTAACGGAGTGACTGGTTGATGCTATCAAATTTATTTGGAAAGAAAAATGCTCTTTGTCCTAAGGCGAACCGATGTTCAGGCTGTGAATGGATATCTACCCCTCTGGCGGATCAGCACAAACGAAAACAAATTGCTCTAACAAACTTATTAACGGAATATGGCATTCCGTTTGAATCTCCCTTGACCATTTCCACCTGTGGCACAAAAGCAGAACGCATCTTTATTGACGCGTCGTTTGAACGAACAGCTGGACAAACCGTTTTGGGCCTGTATGACACCAATCGAGAACAGTTGGTCAATATCGAACGCTGCCCTGCGGCGACAACGGATTTACAAGACTTTATTGAAGCGTTGAGCAAAGACCCCATGCCCATCGAACGCGCCAGTTTCAGACTGAGGGTAAATCCACACGGACAATGGGGAATGTGGATTGATGCAGCAAACATCGACATTCGAACACTCTTGAATGAACAACAGTGGTTGAAACGCTGGATGACCAATGTACATATTGAGATGGGTCAACGACGCAAGTTTTTACAGTTGTCCAATGGTCGACTCAAACTTGAATCCCCTTTCATTAGACCTTGGTTTCAGACCTTTATCCCTCAATCAGAAGAGCCGATGCTGCTTTGGTCGGTGGTTGGAGGGTTCTCCCAACCCAGTACACAAAGTGTTCGACAACTCGTACACGTTCTGGAACAAGCCATTTCCCCTTACAAACACCTGGATACATGGTTGGAGTATGGGGCGGGTTCTGGAACCCTGACTCTGCCCCTTTCCCATTTGGTGACCAAAGTCATTGCGACAGAATCGTCTACCATCGCTCGAAGTGCACTGGATAAAGCCCTACAGCATCACCGTATTCAAAATGTTGCAATATCACCGTTGAACATCCAACGACAAACAGACGCTTCAGTCAACTTGATGATGCAAGCAGATGCCTTATTGGTAGACCCACCCCGTTCTGGGCTTGGACACACTTTGCGTACTCTTGACAAAGCACCAAAAAGACCAAAAGTCATCGTGTATGTGTCCTGCCATGGTCGAACACTGTGTAAAGATGGTCAACAATTGCGCACAATGGGGTATACTCTCAAGCATTTACAGGGTGTAGATCAGTTCCCAAACACTCCCCACTGCGAATGGGTCAGCGTTTGGGAACACACAACGACTCAGAACTAGGAGAACTCTATGATGTGGACCTTACTCAACCTGACATTTGGCGCATTTGGCAATTGCCCATCTGATGAAGTCATTCAAGGAAATCTTACCTGTTCAAGTACCTTCTACGGCACAGTGGACGCTACGGAAGCCAGTCACTTGGGTGGTGAGTGTGCTGACGGTGGGTGTTACACCTGCGGGGAACCTTGGAGTGATCAAGCCCAAGTCGCACCGGAAGCGGTGTACACATTCCATTGCCAACAGTCGGGCAGTGTGTTGATGGAGATCACCGATCTCCCCTGTGATTTGGACATCTATATTCTAGACGATACCTGTGACCCAAATGCTGGATGTGTAGATGGCTCAACCCAGTCTTTTAACGCAACTGACTCCGTGACTTTCGAATGTACTGCTGGGTCAACCTATTACGTCGTTGTAGAGGCATACGGAACCAATCATCTAGATGTTGCTTCTGGACCGTGTACCGACGATGGTACCAGCACTGGCAATATCATTTCTCCGACCTATACGCTGAGTTTTGATGTATCGCAGAGTACCGGCTGTGCGGAGGATTGCGACAATGGTCTAGATGATGACTTGGATGGTGAGATTGACTGCTCAGACGATGATTGCTGGACAGAGCCACTGTGTTGTGATTTGGATGGCGATGGCAATTTTGCGTTGGACTGTTTGGGTACAGACTGTGACGACACCAACCCCAATGTATTCACAGGTGCTCCAGAAGATGGTGGCAATGGCACCAATAATGGAGATGGTGTAGACAATGACTGTGATGGAACTGTGGACGAAGGCACATTGGATTATGATGATGATGGAGATGGACTCACCGAAACTCAAGGAGATTGTGACGACACCAACCCCAATGTCAATCCAAACGTAAATGAAATATTGGCAAACGGATTGGATGATGACTGCGATGGTTTCGTAGACTCCAACACTTCAAGCTATGACGATGATGGAGACGGTTTGAGTGAAGAGGATGGTGATTGCGATGATGACAATCCAACCGTTTCATCACAAGCCGAAGAGATCCCCAACAATGGCATCGATGATGATTGCGATGGTGAGATTGATGAAGAGCCCGCAGGTCAGTCAGAAAATCAAAATACCGTTGACGGTACAGAAAATGAACGGTCAAAGGGTTGTCGTTCAGTTTCATCTACTCCACTCTCTACAGTCGTATGGAGCACCTTTACTTTATTGATGCTTGGTCTGCGCCGGCGAAGTCAATAATCCATACGACATGACACCCCTACTGGTTTTAGAGCGATTGACAGTTCAATACGGACTGTTGCTCACCGCATTGTTTGTGTTTCATTTCCCACAAAGTTCGACTTTTGTTTGGGACGATGTGTTATTGGTTGGGTTGAATCCATGGCGACTCAACGACTGGGCAACTGTTTGGCAACAAAGTCTTTGGACCGGAATTCCAGGCGAACACACCCAACAGTGGTATCGCCCATTGATGGCGACGCACCTATTGTTGGACCAATGGATTTTTGGGGACGACATCGCTGGTAGACAATGGGTCAACGTGGCTTGGTTTGGCTCGATGTTGTTTCTACTGAGAACGTGGTGTCACAAAACGTTGTCGATGTCGTCACATCAGACTTTTTGGATGGCTCTGTTGTTGATTTGTCACCCTTTCAGTTTGGAATTGACACAGTTCATCGCGGCTCGAAACGATACAATGGTTCTCTCCTTTGTTCTTGGATTTGGGCTGTCGCTCAAAGGTCCTCCAACTAGACTCAGTATCTTCACAGGCACTCTTTGGGCATTCTTGGCTCTGACAAGCAAAGAAAGTGCGGCACTTTGGTTGGGACTGATCGTTTGTGTTCAGTGGGCAGAAATCAAACGACACTGGTTGAGTCTTGGCTGTGCAGTTGCTGGGTGGTTTGTGCTAAGAAGCATGGCCAACTTGAGTACCATTGCCCTCAATATTGAGTGGGCAAATGCAGTGACCACAGTGATTGGAAGCGGTGTATGGTTCGGATTTCACCTCTCTCCACTCGCCGCCCCACCGACAGGACTACAGGTGTATTTGTTGAGTTTCGGCCTAATGACAGTCATGATCTGGACGTCAAAGACAACAATACAACGTTTGGGCACAGGGGCATTTTTTATTGGAAGTGTGCTTGCTACCCTCTCTATCCAACAGTCACATTCTTTGGGCTTTCGGTACGCGTGGATTCCCCTACTTGGACA
>CBFICN010000283.1:0-4390 GCA_965661045.1 uncultured Myxococcota bacterium | reverse complement strand
ACACAATACCGATCGGCGGAACGAAGAGTGGTATGAATTTTACAATGCCAGTGGTCAAACGGTCGATCTCTTTGGTGTATCACTGGAAGCCAACAATGACGTATATACCATACAAGAGCATCTGTTCATGGCACCAGGCGACTATTTCGTAGCAGGACGAAACGCTGACCCAAATCAAAATGGTGGTGTTGCCATCGATGTGGAAACCGGTCAAAATCTTAACAGAGACGAAGATTGGATTTCCATCTTCTACGACGATGGACAAGTCTTGAACATCATTTCCGAGGTTCAATATCTAGAGGACGATGACCGGGAGAGTTTTCAAGGTCGATCCAAAGTTGTGTATGATGCTGCTGTTTTCCCCAACGACAATCTGGATTTTTGGTGCATTTCATCATCGGCATATTCCAATGGCTCCTCGTGGAACAACTTGTACGGGACTCCTGGAGAAGAAAATGACTCTTGTGACTATGACATGGATGGCCAGTTCATTGGGGACTGCGACAACCAAGACGCCACCATCTTTACGGGTGCTGGATATTTGGATGACCCACAGGTGTGTATGGAAGATGGCGACGGCGATGGCTGGGGTTCTCCCAATGCGTCGGGCAGTGCCGTAGACGGAACAGACTGCAACGACACTTATGCTCAAATGAACCACGACGACCTCGATGGCGATGGACTGACCACCTGTGGTGGAGACTGTGACGACAACAATCCCGCCATTGGAATCATCGACAATGACCAAGATGGGCAGTCTGGATGTGGAACCCCTTGGAGCATTGATTGCGACGACAACGACCCATATACCTACGCAGGTGCCGCCTACAATCAAAGTGGTACGGCTTGCAGAACGGATGCCGATGGAGATGGATATGGAGACAACAACCCCGCATCGGGCGTGACTGCCGGCAACGATTGCAACGACAACAACCCCAACCGACACCCCGGCAAAGCAGAATCGGCAAACGGAATCGACGATGACTGTGATGGCATCGTTGACGAAGGCACGGTCAACTACGACGATGATGGAGATGGCTTCACTGAAAACCAAGGGGACTGTAAGGACAACAATGCCAATGCCTATCCAGGTGCGGCACCGAATGACTCCACCACCGCCTGTATGGAAGATGGTGATGGCGATGGATTTGGCGATTTGACTCCACCCTCCGGTGTTACTGCTGGGACGGACTGTAGAGACAACAACATACTCGCATATCCAGGTGCGGCGTACCTCGAATCAAGTGTGGATTGCATGGCGGACAACGATGGCGATGGGTTCGGAAACAGTACACCATCAGCAGGAGTCACGCCAGGACTGGATTGCGATGACTACAATGCACTGGTCAATCCTGCGGAACCGGAATCCACAAATAACATAGACGATGACTGTGATGGACTGATCGACGAAACAGACACAACAAATGGGATTGAACCTGCGCGCTGATCACCCCCAGCGTGAACCCACAGTGTTATTTTCGCCTGTTCTACTTTCTATCTTCTATCCTAGAGGGAGAACTATACAGGCACATCTTGAGTTCGACCAAATGTCCAAATCAAAAATGGCACAATCAAGCACATTGCAGCCGATGCCAAGGCCACGTCCGGTGCCAAACCGTGCTGGTCAATGAGCAAACCAAAAAGCCAAATCGAAAAGCAGTGCATGACCAAATAGCCAATCAAGTCCCATGAGAAGACTCGACCCCGAACTTCTGTCGGCACCAGTTGTTGCAGTCGAAGTGTAGAAAAGACCCAAATGGTCGCGCCACCCAAATGAGCCAAGAGCACCAATACCGCCACCATCCAAATGCTGTTTACAAAGGGCAAGGGCGCATAGAAAAACAATGCCCAAAGAAAACTGTACCCCAGCATCGAATCCATCACTTGCACACGGTCTTTGGCAATCCACCTCGACACAATTGGACCGATTCCCGTACCCAATCCACGAGCAATGAAGAGCAGCGAAACCCCCACCATCGTTCCCGAAGCCAGTTTGTACTTTCCTTCTGCCAACATCGCCAACATGACTGACGCCGAACCCATGACGCCCCACATCATCTTTAGGGACACCAAGGCACGAATGGTCGGACGTTGGATGATGTAATTCCACCCTTCTTTCAGCGGCGCCAACACATTGCCCTGTAAGGCTTTCTTTTGAAAGGGAGGCTCGACCACCCCAAGCAACAACACCCCTGAAATGAGGTAACTCAACACGTCCACCCCCATCGCAACCTGCCAGCCATAAGCGTCGACCACCAAACCACCCAAACCTGAACCAATGCTCAACATCAAGGACCAAGTCACCGCATTGAGCGCGTTGGCAGCAGGAAGCTCTGCCTCATTCACAATGTCTGGCAAAATGGCACGTTTGGCGGGGTCAAAGAAAGCAGTCAACGCCGATTGAAGCCACAACAGAACGTAGAGCAACCACGGGAAAGGAAACCAAATCACCGAAAACATTCCCAACACAATCAGTGCACGTCCCCAATCGGTAAGCAACATGACCCATTTACGAGAAAGCGCGTCCACCACAACGCCACCAATGGGCAAGATGCTAAGGGTCGCCAGTGACTTGGCAATGAACACACCCCCAAAAGCCCCTGCGCCATCGTGCCCCATGCTGCGCAACAAAGCCAAAATGGCCAAAATGTTGAACCAATCTCCAAAGAGTGAAATCAGGTGAGACAGGAAATAACGACGAAAATTGGGATTTTGCTTGAAGAGTTGTACATAGCCAACTGGTTGAACCACTTCTGTTGGATTTTTAGAGGCACTCATGATGTAGACTCAAGGGTCCTGTGCAAATGCAAGTGGTGAAAGGCAGCGATCACCAGCGAGTGGACAATCTCCCCACTGCGAATGAGTTCAGGCACTGCAGACAAGGGATAGAGCAGTACATCTATTTCTTCATTGCCATCCAGAGACTGCTCTCCAAGTTCAACATCGTGCACCAAAATCGTCGCACAGTGATTTTGCTGGATTGCGGGGTTGGGGGCCACCACACCAATTTGTTGGGCATCGATACCCACCCCACCGGTTTCTTCTTTCAATTCACGCAGACCGGCGGTCAAGAAATCCTCTCCAGGATCCACCATACCACCTGGAATCTCCAACGTCATCTTTTGGGTACCGTGGCGAAACTGACGGATGAACACCACTTCCTCAGTTGGAGTCAAAGCGATGACGTTGACCCAATCGGGGGCTTCCAAAATGGAAAAGAGTCCTTCTTTGTCAGGGCTGAGCTGAGAGTGTGCACGTTGCTGATGAACTGTGAATACCCGAGTGGATAGGACTGTTTCGGTTTGAATAACCTTCCAAGGCAGTACGGGCATCGGGTTCACCTTTCAGTTGACTCTAATTGACGCCGGCGTTCTTGGTCGACAGGGTCATCGTTGAATTGAAAATAGTATTGTGCAAAAATAGACACATCGCGCTCAATTTCTGCGTCGGTTTTGGTGGACAACGTTTCAATATACCAATCCAAATATTCTTCAAAGTCCTGAAACTCAGCCCCACGCTGTCGCAGCAACGCCATGTGTTCTTTCTTATAGGAGAGAATACTGCCAGACAAGCCCCCCAAGTGAATTTGATTGAGGGGGTGCGATCCTTGTTGCAATCGAAAGTCGATGTAGAGATCTATGCCTCGAGCCTGCAAATAGGACACAGTAGCCTTTCGACCGTGTCCCACACGACCGTCCCGACTGGGCAAACGCGCCAACTCTCGATCGGTCAGCCCCGTCATTCCCTCAAGGGCATAGGGCAAATTGGCATAATAGGCAAACATCGCTTGGGCACCGTAGATGACCACTTGAATATCCGTGTCCTTGAGTAACGGTTCAATGGCCTGACCGGCTTGCTGAGCCTTGATTCGCCATTCTTCTGTGTACCAATGCGATTCTTCAGTGATTCCTTGGATGCCAAACACACCGCTCTCAATGGATGTCAAACCGGTTGGGGCAATCGCAGTGACAGAAATACCGCTTGATAAAACCAATACAGCCAGTGCTTTCCAACTTTCAAAGAAGCGTTCTTGCGCCCAAGTCCCCAACAGCATCACCAAGGGAACGGCCCAGGGAAGTGCAAAGCGCGCCATCATAAAATCTCCCCCGACTCGCACAACGTGCACCGCGTAGAGTGTCGAGAAGAGCAGAGCAAAAGCAGCCCACTCTCGGTGGGGATTGCCCTGTGCCCCCCGTCGAAAAAGCGCACCGCCAGCCAACCACCCGAGTGGAACAAACCAGTACATTTGGAAAAATAGACGAACGTACAACCACCCTTGTCTCCACTGTGCCGACTGGGCTTTGGCATAATAGGTATTGGGCAACCACTCGTCATAGGTCATCCAACGCCACACTTCCAATCCCCCAAGCACTGCCAGTCCGACCAGACC
>CBFICN010000282.1:0-4431 GCA_965661045.1 uncultured Myxococcota bacterium | reverse complement strand
TGATGTGCTTCACGGATACCCCAGCGCCAAAGTAGGGTGGGTAGAAACGGAGCAGTTTGAGGATGGTTCGGATGGAAAGTTTCATACTGTTCTTATAATCAATCGACGGTTGATGGGATGCCGTATACAATCATGATGTGATAGTATTCAAGGAAGAACCCATACTCTAGGACAGTCTGTTATGGCACTCTTTCACTTGGCACTTCCCATTCACGACATGGATTCAGCACGGCATTTCTATGAAACGGTGCTGGCGTGTACCGTTGGACGAACAGCAGAGCGCTGGATTGACATCAATTTTTGGGGTCATCAAGTGAGTTTACATTTGGTGGATGACCTAGAGATTTCTGACCCAACCAACAGTGTGGATTCAGACGCTGTACCCGTTAGACACTTTGGACTCATCTTGGACTGGGCGGACTGGCATGCACTCAGCGATCGACTGATGCACGGTGAATATGCAAAGGAAATATCTTGGATCATCACGCCGAAGATTCGTTTTCAAGGAGAAGTGGGTGAGCAGGCGACCATGTTCTTTCGAGATCCGTCGGGTAATGCGTTGGAATTTAAATCTTTTCAAGATCCATCGCAGGTCTTTGCCACATAGAATACAGTTTGCCAGATAGAATATAGAATGCTGAACACGGTATGGAATGTGTCATCATGGTCCCGTGTTGAGAGCGAAATGCCAAGAATATCTTTACATTGAAGGAGTGAATATGCGTATGCGAACTGGTTGGATGGTTCTGTTGGGACTGGGAATGAGCACAACTGTGGGTGCGCAACCGTTTGATCCTGTCGACGCCATTGAGGATGGAGAGCCTGTGGCAATGCCGGCCTATCCTTCTGCCAAGGTCAGTTACACCGACTTTAAAGAGTTGGTTGATACCGTAGAAGCACATCGCGCCTCTAGGTTGGTGGACTTGGATACATTTTTGGAGATGACCAAAGACCCCAATACGATAGTCCTGGATACTCGGTCTGCCTATCGGTACGGTCGAATTCACGTCGATGGAGCCAAGCATTTGAACTTTTCTGATTTCAATCAGGGAAGTCTGGCCGAGGTGATTCCGAGCCCTGAGACGCGTGTACTCATTTACTGCAACAACAATTTTGACGGCAATCCAATTGATTTTGTGACCAAGGTGGCGACCCCAGTTTCCTTGGCACCGGATACGGCTTTGGGTTCTTCCCTAAACTTATCTGGAGGTGGAGGGGCACCGACAGACGTGGCGATGCAGATTGCCGTGCAAGAGCGACCGATCATGATGGCGTTGAATGTGCCAACCTACATCAATTTGTACGGCTATGGCTATCGAAATGTCTATGAACTGGATGAACTGGTCGATGTATCGGATCCGAGAATCCAGTTTGCCGGCAGTCTCATCACGGGTACGGATGCAAATACGTTGGATGCTTCTGAACCGATTGAAGAGGCATCACCGAAGAGGTTTTGGCGTAAGCGCTAACGTATATTTATTGATACCGCCGTCGTTGTTGAATCTCCCAATCTGTTTGTCTGGCTGTAGAGCGTTGCTCAAATTTGCAGGTGGTCATGCCGTAGAGGGGTTATAAAAATCCATGATGTGGATGTGTTTTTGGATATTGAGTGTGGCCTATGGGCATGAGATTACCCTCATGTATACCACCGACTTGTCTGATCCACCGGTGATTGAAGTCGAGCATCAAGGTGAACGAGAGGTGGTCAAGACCGACTTGTCTTCGAGCGCAGACGCAGACGGCTTCAACGTTTGGACCGCTCGGTGGCAGACAGCAGAGGGGGCCGTTCAGCACCTTTCCATTCAGCACCCCTCAACAATCGAAGAAGATGCATTGGAGACGGTGTTCGTTGCCCGAGCCAAAGACGACACTCGCTACCTTCTCAATCAAAGTCGCGACGCACGACAGCAGTGGTTGAGTTCAGAGGGGGGCATCGAACAAGTGCGTGCACAAGAGGAGATGGTTTACCATCAGCGTTTTTTGTGGTTGCTATCGGTTGGTCTGGTGGTGGTACTGTTTCGGTGGCGTGGTGGTGCATCCACGGCTGAGTATGCGTATCCAAAATGGGTCCGTTCTGGCTGGGTTGCTGGTGTGTTCTTTGCGCTGACATCTCTGTGGCTTTATCGAGGGGTATTGTGGCACGAGGGTATCCCGGCAAGGTTTCACGACGCGTTGGGGACCTATTGGTTGCTTGCGCAGTCTGACAAGTGGCAAGGTATGTTTGACCCGACCACAAACTTTCCTGCCGGAGCCAATTATCAAGCGTTGGATTCCTATGTGCTGTGGGGACTGTCGAGGTTGCTTTCGGGGTTGTCCCCACTGTTTTTGTATAAAGCACTGTTGATTGTATTGCCTGCGCTGTCGGCCTGGATGGCAGAGCGATGGGCGCGAGCACTCTCAATTTCTGCACCGTGGTCTTGGTTGGTGGGATTGGGGTTTGGCTTTTCAGGGTTGGTGTCCAATGCCATTTTGGAGGGGCAAGTCTATCAGTGCTTCACTGCGGGTCTTCCGATGACGGGGTTGTTTGTTCTACGCTATGTTGAGCGTCCAAATGTTCGAAACTGGTTGGGCATCATGGTGGGGTTTGCACTCTGTCTATTTTCTTCATCCTATTTGGGTGCCTCTTGTTTGTTGCTGTTGTTGGGCATGTTGTTGGGCACCAACGCTTGGCGTCAGTTCAGTTCCTTGTGGGTTTTTGCTGGGGTAACTGGGTTGATGCTGATGCAGTATGGCTGGATGTCAACCGAAGGCATCCACGATGAACGCCAGATACGAGACATGATCATTGGTTCGGTTTCTCTGAGCAACTTTTGGGGTTCGAGTCCAGAGATGGATCGAGAAGGGCACGCGATAGCCCTCGGTGTCTCGGCAGTGCTGTTGGCGTTGATCACCCAAGGACAAAAGGGTCTGTTTGAACGTCGCTTGCGATTTCTATGGCTGATGGGTGCCGCATCGTTGGGAATGGCGTTGGGTCCCATGTTGAATTGGTCGCATTTGGAGCAAGTTTGTGCTCTGCCAACCCACTGGCTCTACCAACAGTCTGGATTTTCTTCCATTGGCTTCCCAGTTCGATTGGCGCATCCTTTTCTGTTGGCTGTTGGCTTGCTTGCGGGACTGTCGGCACAAAATATTGCCAGTCGTCTACGTTGGGGATGGTTGCTGATTCCGTTGATGCTGGTCGAACTTGAGCAGTCTGGTGTGCATCGTCGGCAATCTCAGTGGTCTACCCACACCCCAAAGATAGAGAAAATAGAAGGAGAAAGTATTTTCACCCTCTATCCATTGGCACACAAACGGGTCAAAGGTTCCGACATGGATATCTTGTTGCCCATGCTAGATTGTGTGGCACAAGTACAGCACCAAAAATCAATCGTCAACAATTGTTTGTCTGTGAATATGGAAACGTCAGAGCAGAGACGGCTTCAACAAGAGTTGCTGGTCAACTTGACAACTCAAGAGTCAATATTTGCACCCTTGCTTGAACGGAATGTGGAATTGTTGCTCGTATATCCCGAACTGTTCAAATCGGCTGATCGAACCCGACTCCGAAGGGCGTTGGAACAGCAAGGTGAGCGTGTAGACTCCGGTGCAGACCCGATGCTGTATTGGGTTTATCGATCGAAGAAACGGTCTCAAACAGTCTCGAATATTGATCGAAATCCTATAGAAAACGCCACAATGACCATCGACATCATCACCTCTCGAGATGAGCAGAAACCCTTACTCGTCATTGGAGATGGTGTATTCAAAGAAAGCGAACCCCAAGTTCGACTGCAAACAGTACGCCATCGATTTCACATAGATGGTCAGACCAACGGCGTAGGATTGCTTGTTCAAAATGCAGGCGGACGGGTCATCTGGGAGGGTACAGTGTATCCAAATACGGGTGAGGACCAACTGTTGATTCGCCCCAACATGGGACCTCAAATTGAATTGCCCCTGTTGAATTCTCCACCGGTTCTTTTACACAGCCGAATGATTGTCGCAACCCTCTTTGGAACACTGTTTGGACTGATTGTGCTCGGTCGACGCAGATTCTTTGATTCCGTATAAGTAGCTGAAATGCTTTTTGTGCACAATCCGCAAAGATGGTTTCGAATGTGCATTTCAATCCCATATTTTTATTTGTTTTGTGATTATTGTTTCATTTTCGATAGAATACCTTCAACATTCAAGGAGAACTTATGGAAACCATCACTCGAGATCGACCTGCTTTTGCCAATGTGCAGGTGAAAATGGAAGCAGGAGATCGGATCATTGCCGAAGCCGATGCCATGGCGTCGATGAGTACATCAATCGTTATGAACACTCGCTGGAACGGTGGGTTTGTCGGGGCTGTCTTGCGCCGTTTCTTCGGTGGAGAAACGCTTTTTGTGAATGAGTTTCAAGCGACAGAGAGCAGTGAACTCATCCTCACTCAACCCTTTCCGG
>CBFICN010000281.1:0-4474 GCA_965661045.1 uncultured Myxococcota bacterium | reverse complement strand
GCATCGCGGTTTCGGAAGGTGAGTTTGCTTTTCAATCCGTCGAGGTTCCGGCGTCTATACTGTCCGGTCTGCAGTCAATTCTGATCGACGAAGCGTAAACAACTACTTGAAGTCACTCAGTTTTAGGGTGACCGTTTCTTCGTATTCGTGTGTGGGTTTGGGTACGGGTTCATCCAATCTTTTTCTTAGGTCAGCCAGCGACATGATGTAGGTAAAGAGTTCTCCTTTTTTTCCTTTGATCTTTTGTGCGCCACGAGGGTAAAACGGGTACTCGTCTTTGAGGGCTTGATAGATGGGTTCGCTGACCTGAATGTAATTTGGAATTCCCGAGGATTCCATTCGTGAAGCGGTGTTGACCGTATCGCCCCAGAGATCATAGATGGACTTTTGGCGACCGATGACACCGGCAACAACAGGACCAGAGTGCAGTCCAATGCGAATGGAGAGTTCACTGTCCAATTTGACGTTCAGTCGTTCCATGGCCATCAACAGCGCAGAAGCAAAGCGCATCGCCTGTCTTTTGTGGTCTTTGTGTGGTGTGGGCACGCCGGCTGCCGCCATGTAGGCATCGCCAATGGTTTTGATTTTTTCTACACCCATGCGGTGGGCAATTTGATCAAACTCTCCAAAAAACTTGTTTAGGATCCACAGCAATTTTTCTGGTTCCATGTTTTCAGACAATTGCGTAAATCCTACAATGTCAGCAAATATGACGGTGACATCCTCGTAATTGTCGGCGATGGTCCGTTCTTGTAGTTTGAGTCGCTGCACAATTGTTGGCGGGAAAATATTGTAGAGCAACTCTTCGGAACGTCGATGTTCAACCCGCAGCTGTTTTTGCTGGCCACGCAATGATAAGTAGAACTGGTAAACGATGGCAGTGGTTGCGATGGTGGCTGTCAACGTTGTAATCAGGCGAATGGAAGACACAACGTTGGTAGACAGAGAGACCGTCCAGAAGGGGGTTGGGTTGATGCCCTCTAGCAAAATGGTGAGCAAGATGTTGCTGATGGTCAAACCATTGATCCAATGTTCTTGAGACTGTGGCAGCAGTAGAAACGTACTGGGCATCAAAACCAACAGTGCACGTTGCATCCCGAACTCTGCCGGGAAAAATAGAAGGTTGCTCAATGCCACATGAAGGATGGCGGTCATCATAAAGAAGATGCTGGCCACCACCAAGTCTCGTTTTTTTCCAATAACCAATGCGCCGACATACAGTAGCAATATGGGAGTCAAAATGAGGCTTTCCAAGGCCTCTTGCAACACCATGAGCAACCCAATCTGTACAATGCTGAGGACACCGAAGAAACCGACCAAACTGTTGAGTAGGTTTCGATTGATGCTGGCGCGGGAGACGCGATTGGTGGCTGGATTGTCAGTCATGTATGCAGCGTTTCAAATGTGGTCTTTGGTTGTCTTTATCACTCTCTATCATAGATGGGCAAAGTGTGCTTTGTTCTCACCGTGACAGAGTGGTGATCAACACGTTATACCTGTACTCAACATTTCTTGTCAGAATGATAGTTGGCACCCTTTTAGCCTTGGAGTACCCATGCAAACCACCCCAATTCAATTACAATCTTACCTGTGTGACCAGTGGCATGTCGGAACTGGTGATGTAGAAGAGTTGTTCAATCCATCCACAGAAGAACTGATCGCGGTGACCTGCACAACCGGCTTGGATTTTGATGCGGCCTTTGAGCACGCACGCAGCGTTGGTGGACCGGCCCTGAGAGCGTTGACCTTTGCCGAAAGAGGGGCTCTGTTGACCAAAATGGCGGCTGTTTTGCACGAGAAACGTGAATTTTTATTGGAAGTGTCGCGTGATTGCAACGGTGCGACGCGCGGAGACTCTAAGTTTGATGTGGACGGTGCAACGGGAACGTTGTCTACGTATGGTCGTTATGGTGCAAAAATGGGAGACGAGACGTTTCAGGTAGACGGAACGGCCAATCGCATTGCTGCCAATGCCAGACACATGGGGCAGCATTTTCGCTTGCCGCGTGAAGGGGTCGCATTTCACATCAATGCTTTCAACTTTCCAGCATGGGGTGCATTTGAGAAGATTGCTTGTGCCTTTTTGGCGGGGATGCCGGTTGTCACAAAACCATCTAGCACAACGGCGCTGTTGACCTATGAGATGGTCAAAATCATTGTGGAAGCAGACTTTCTTCCTCCCGGTACGTTGTCTTTCATTGCAGGGGACTCAGCAGACGCACTGGACAAACTGCAAGCCCAAGATGTTGTGGCTTTTACGGGTTCCGCTACGACGGCAGCCAAACTGCGTCAGTCGGCAGGTGTGTTGCACAAATCGGTGCGCTTCAATGCAGAAGCCGATTCGCTCAATGCAGCAGTGCTTGGACCAGATGTGAAAGTGGGTGGAGATATTTGGTATCGATTCCTCAACAATGTGGTGACCGATATACGTCAAAAGGCGGGTCAAAAGTGTACCGCATCCCGACGTATTTTCGTCCCGGAAGGACTGATGGATGCTGTCAAAGAAGCGTTGGTTGAGCGTTTGGAAGGGCTGGTTGTTGGCTATCCGGTAGAGCGTGATGTTGACGTGGGCCCCGTTGTGTCAAAGAAGCAATTGCTGGATGTCCGTGCGGGTATTGACGAGTTGGCAGCACACGGTTCCATTTTGATTGGCGGTTCCCATCCCGTCAATGGCAAACATACTTCAGAAGGCAAAGGGTACTTTGTCGCGCCGACTGTGATTGTGGCAAACGATGCTGATACAGCCATCTTTCACGAAAAAGAAGTCTTTGGTCCAGTGACAACCTTGCTTTCATACGATGGCACGGTGGATTCAGCGGTGGACTACATTGCTCGTGGAGAGGGCTGTTTGGTGTCTTCTTTGTATTCCAACGATCGCAAATGGTTGAAGGCTGCGTTGCTCAAAGCAGCGGTTTGGAACGGTAGACTGTTTGTGGTGTCAGCAAAAGTCGCTGATTCTGCTCTCACACCAAGTACGGTGCTGCCGAATCAAAATCACGGCGGTCCTGGACGAGCTGGTGGCGGATTGGAATTGGGTGGAACGCGCGGCTTAGACCTGTATACCAACTTGGTCGCCATTCAAGGTGATCGTGCACTGTTGGGTAAACTGTTGGGTGTAACTCTGTGAATTTGACCGCTGCGCTGACAGAGTTGGGGTGCACTGTTGCAGAACAGGTGTCCTATGCGAGTATGGGGTATTGGCGGATTGGCGGTCCCATTCAATATGCGGTGACCGTGGAGACGAGCGCGCAGCTGATGTCCGTCTTTGCGCTTGGTCGTGAGCACCATGTACCCGTGCTGGTGCTTGGAAACGGCAGCAACATGCTGATGAGCGACGATGGCTTACAGGGTATTGGCATCATTCTCGCGGGTGATTTTGAATCGATCGAATTTGACGACGCAGGTCTCACTGTCGGTGCTGGAGTCAAAAATGTTCGTGCTCTGTCTCAGTGTAAACGTCAAGGGCGTGGTGGCTTGGGTTCGCTGGCTGGTGTGCCCGGCACGATTGGTGGTGCGATTCGCATGAATGCCGGAACCTATCTTGGCGAGATTGGCGCTGTGGTTGATTGGGTGGAGTGGTTCCATCCTGATGAGAATACCATCCATCGAAACACGGGTGCTGAACTCAATTTTACATACCGCAAAGTGGGATTGCCATGGGGCGCGATGGTCCTAAGGGTTCGTTTGTTCACCCATCAGAATGATGTTCTAGAAGAACAGGCCAGCATCAAGGCACATTTGGCGCGTCGCAAAGCCACTCAGCCGTTGCATTTACCGTCTTGTGGATCGGTGTTTAAGAATCCAGTCGGCGATTATGCAGGCCGACTAATCGAGCAAGCGGGACTGAAGGGTACGCAAGTCGGACAGGCGCAGATTTCAGACAAGCACGCCAACTTCATTGTGAATCTTGGTGGTGCGACGGCGATGGATGTGGCAAAACTCATCAAACTGGCTCGTCAGACAGTCTTTGATGAAACAGGAATAGAACTCGAACCGGAAGTACGTCGTGAAGGTCGATGGGATGACGATGTCTGGTCGATCAACCGAGGATAGATTGCGAAAGGATTTGGTAATGGAACAGAACTTGGTATTTCTCATTTCAACACCCCGTGCGGGCTCAACGATGCTGATGCGCATTTTGAACGCCACATCGTCGATCGTGTCTAGACCGGAACCCCATTTGATGCCGGCACTGGCACACCTTGGCTTTTGGGAAACCGTAGAGAAGGCACCCTTTGATCAGTTGCAAGCCCAAATGGCGATGCGAGAATTGGTGAAAGCATTCCCCAATCAGGATGCAGACTATTATGAGGCGTGCCGAGCCTATTGTGATTCACTCTACGGAAAGATGTTCGACATCACCAAGCCAGAAGGCAACACCGACATTCGATACTTCTTGGACAAAACGCCGGCGAATGCACTCGTATTGCCATTTTTGACGAAGGTCTATCCCAATGCCAAGTACATCTTTCTG
>CBFICN010000280.1:0-4512 GCA_965661045.1 uncultured Myxococcota bacterium | reverse complement strand
CAACACCGAGATGATGTCTGAGTTTGACGCCGACGGAAACAAGGTCTTTGAAAACGGGTTTGAAAAGTTACAACACTATTTCGATCAAGACAACAACGGTGTCATCGAAGGTAAAGAACTCGAAGAACTCAAGTTTTGGGTGGACGATGGCGATGGCAAAACTGAAGATGGAGAACTCAGAGAACTTTCTGAGTTTGGTATTCAACGCATCAACATCCCCAAGAAAGGCGAGTTAAAGAGTACGACGACCGCACTCAAAGAAGAATTGCTTCCACCCAAAAAGTAAACGCACGGTTGGATATCCAAACTGCTTGCTCAACCGACCAACAAAGGTAAAAGGTTGGGGCAATTGTGGCTGGTGTTCTTTCCTTCACCTTAGTTCAAGATTCTTGTAATGGGATTGGGCTTCTTCAAAGATGGCAAGCCCTCAGTTTCAATCCGTTGACGAACGTTGTGTTCAATCATTGTGGTCAACGCATTCAAAGGCAGATCGTTGTCGTCCATTCCAAACGGTTCTTCAATCTCGTCTCCCAACGCATCAATTCCAAGGAAAGCATACCCAATCAACGCCACAACAATTGGCGTCACTCCACCCACAACGGGGACAAGACCATATGGCAACGCAAAACAATAAATCGCTACGATGCGATGAAGCAAGATGTTGTAGGAAAACGGAATCGGTGTACTCTTGATGCGCTCACACCCACCTTGTAAATTCGTGAAGTCTGCCAACCCCTGCTCAAGCAACGGCAAATGCTGCGGATGTACTCGACCGGCTCTGTATTCTTCACTCAACAAATCCCCCAATCGTTGAAGCAATGCAATCGGTCGGTTGCCTTCAGATTTTAGGAACGCAATGTCGTCTTCATTCAGCAAATGGGCCACTTCTTCTGGGTTCCATTCTCCACGCAGGTGCTGACGGAGCAGATGTACATAGGCTGCGACGATGTGGATGTATCGATCCAATACACCCTGATCAGGCTGATCGATTAAGGTTAAGATTCGCCGAGTCACCGTTCGAGCGGTGTTGACCACCCCTCCCCAAAGTTTTCGCCCTTCCCAAAAGCGATCGTAGCTGGTGTTGTTTCGAAACCCCAAAAAGATACTGAGTACAACCCCGACCAATGAAAAAGGCGTCATCGACAGCCAGTGCCCCTCAGCGTCAAAAAGGTTGTAGACAACGGTTACTATCACGGCGTGACCAACGACGACCGACAAGCGCCATTGAATGTCCTCTAAAATGGTTCCACGCAACTGTAAGAGCAAACTCTGCCAAGAAGTGCCTTTTCTAGGTACAATCATCCTTCCTCCACCGGTGTCATAATCTACTTCAATCCCACCCAATTGGCAAGTCTCTACTCTAAGGTGACAACCCCCAGCCCCCGTCTACACACAAAACTTGGCCTGTAATATACGCGGGTCCCTGAAGCAAAAACAGGACGGTTTGAGCAACCTCCATTGGTGTACCCCATCGTTTCATGGGAATTTTCTTGCACAAAGTCTGATGCTCTGGAGAGTCCAATTCCCCATCCAAAATCAACCCCGGTCCCACTGCATTGACTCGAACGTCTGGGGCAAACTGAACAGCAAGTGCCCTTGTGGCAGCAACCAACGCGGCTTTACTGGTCGCGTACCCAACGTAATTTGGCCACGGACGTGTGTGACTGACATTGTCAACGATGTTCACGACTGAACCCTTGTTCTTTTTTAGTGACTCCAATAAACACTGAACCAAATACACGGGAGCAACAGTGTTGAGTTCCCAATGCTCTCTCATTTTAAGTCTCTCCACAGAAGAAGAGTCACTCTTTGTGAACCTACCTGCATTGTTGATCAAGCCACCAATGGTGAATCCTTGACGTGCGAACTCAACAAAAGTTTGTAATTCTCCATCTTTGGTTAAATCGCAGGCGTACAAAGAAACCAGATGGGGCCATTGCTCTTGCAAGGCCACCGCCTGGTCTTTGGATTGATGATATTGTAGCAGCACCGATTGACCTTGCTGACAGAGAGACTGGACAATTGCAGAACCAATTCGCCCTGCCCCTCCTGTCACAACGACGGTCATATCATTATCCACGCAAGTTTTTGAGCAACTGCTTGATCACTTTCTGCGCTTCTTTATTTTTCAGTTGTTTGGCAACGGTCAGCGCGTTGGTGTACATTTTTTCAGCTGCTGATTTGTCTTTGCGATCTTCAGCCATGCGACCCAACTGCTGGTATACGGTCATGGCTTTGGCTCCATCGCCCGTTTGCTGAATCGGCTGCAACGATTTAACCAGTGTATCCTGGGCTGCGGACAACTCACCTTGCTGAAGTTGAGCTTGTCCCAAGTGGAACATCACCTCTTTTACAAAACCAGCATTGGCATTTTTGGTGGACTGAGTCACTTGTAAGGCCTGTTTCAACAATGCCGCGGCTTCACTTGGTCGTTTGAGAACCAACTGGAAGAAACCAACGTTGTACAAATCTGCCGCCAATGTTTGAGTATTCTTCGTAGCGTGACTGATTTGCAACGCACGTTGAGCCGCAGCCAATGCTGGTTCAACCTGCTGCTGGTTAAAATGTGCTTGCGCCAACATCGCACACACTTGACGCTCTTGTGGAGCTGCCTTGAGTCCTTGAGCCATTTGTTGAACTTGGGTCAATACTTCAGCAGCTTTCCCGAATTGACGTGAAGTCAGAAGCATTTCACCCATCTGAACGCCTGCGTCCAAAGCCAAAGCACCACGTCCAACCTGTCCAGCCAAACGATTTGCATTGGTGAACTGCTTGAGCGCCTCCTCAACCTGCTTGCTTTGTTTGGCTATCAAACCACGAATGAAACTTGTCAACGCGCGAAGAGGAACGGCCTCTGTCAGTTTGTCGGCTTCATTGACTCGATCCAATGAAGCATTCGGCTTGCCATCGTTGAACTCGACCAAGGCCAACTGAGCAAGGGCCTCTGCTTGCTGGACTGGAGATTCCAACTCGCGATACAACTCCAAAGCCTCCGCAGCACGTTCTCTCGCTCGATAGTGGTCTTGACGACGAGAGTCCAATCGAGAACCACTCAGTTTTAGAAAGGCACGGAATCCTTTGTCTTCTTCATCGCGTTCTGCCCCCCAACTTAACGCTTCCTTGAGCAATTCTTCGGCTTGCGCCACGTCACCCATGCGAGACATGCGTTCACATAGATTGAGATACGTGGTGCGGGTCAACGCATCGGACCAGGTCGCTTCTTTGAAATAACCAATAATGTCACGGGTTAGATTCCACATTTGAGGCTGATCTGCACCCAATGCAACGTTTCTCATGACGTCAGCACGCTGTTGGACGCCGGCGTTGGCGTAAATTTTCAGTGCTTTGACCACGTATCCATACCCAGCTGGTGCTAAGAAACGCTCAATGAAAGCAGCCGTATTGCCAGCGATTCTATTGTCTTCTTCGGTTGTGTGGTTTGCCAACACAGACTCACGAATCATCGCGTGGTTGAACTGGTAAATCCAAGTGTTCAAAGGCTTGGAGAATTGCACTTCTTTGTAAATACCTTCCGTTGCATCATACACATCATCCACAGACGAACGATCCAAATTCAACATATCTGCCACGATACCAGACGGAAAACTCATACCCAGCAATGCGGAGATGAAAGCAATCTTTCCAGCGTCTTCAGCCGTAGCCTTTTTGCGCTTGTTGTCTCCCTCGTCTGAAGATGACTCGTCTTCCGAATCCAATTCGTCTTCATCAGGGGTAAAGTCAAACAACTGTTCGAGAGAACCACCCATTTTTGCACGAAGATCTTCATTGTCTACCAACAACTCTGCCAACTCAGCGATGAAACCGGGTCGACCGTTGGTCATTTTGACCAATTCCTCTTCCAACCCAAAAGTGTATTCCTTGGATGCCAAGTATTCTTTGACCTCACCGGGTTCCCATGGTTCTAAGTTCACCGTCTGATAAGTACCTTCTTGTTCCGCAAAAACGTCTTGCAAAGGTTGGGAGACCCAACCCTTGTTGTCTTCGAGGGGAACAGAAGACAAAATGGTCAACAGTTTGCTGTTTTGAGCACTGGCAGACTTGTGCAACAACGCCTTCACCATTGTCGCAATCGCAACGGAATGTGTGTTGTGTACATTCTGAATCTCCAACAACACTGGATAGGACTCAGAGATTAAATGGATCAATTCCACAAAACCCAACAGTGGATTGTCTGATGGAATGTGAAGTTGAAACTGGGTTTCTCCTGACTTGGGAGATCCCTTCTTCATTCCGTCCAAAAAGGAACCAATCCACCCTTGAACCCGTTGAGACTGCGATGGCTTACGAGAGTTCAATGCCAACTCTACTTTTCCACGCAACCCTGGATTTCCATGCAAGTACGACAGTACGCCTGCATACAGTTTTACAAGAGTATTTTGTCCATCTTCTTCTTCGCTAAAGGTGGGACGAAAAACGAGCGTGTCTTCATCCTGACTCTTGGCAAACCTTGCCAACTGAGCGACCAGTGCGCGTTTTCCACCACCATATGGG
>CBFICN010000279.1:0-4515 GCA_965661045.1 uncultured Myxococcota bacterium | reverse complement strand
CTGGAAGCACAGCTACCCACAACAATCCACCCTCCGGGCGCGTCAACAACCCAAGCGTCATCGATCCCCAAAGGATCTTCCATCTCCCCTCTTTCAATGCCCAAATAAAAAGCACAATGCTGGTCAAAAAGGATTGGGTTTCCAGTCCTGAAGTCGCGAAACTCCGAATGTGGTACATCCCAGCAACCACGACCAACGGTAAAGAAGCCCCTTTGTGGTGAAAGCGCAACAACAACGCCAACATGATGGAATAGGCACCCAAAGAGGACAGGTGGGCAAACCACTCCGGTTGCCATCCCATCGACATGCCAAAGCTGACCCACACGGTCCACAGTAGGTTTGTGTACCCCTCAACCGACTCTCCAACATTGTAAACCAGCCCATGCCCCTCACTCCAATGTTTGGCGTATCGAAAGGAGATGAACGCATCATCAGACAACCAGCGCTGTCGAGTGGCGTCCCAGCCTGACCAGACGGCAAACACCAACTGAAAGAGCAACACAGCCCACAAAATGGGCCCCTTTTGAGCTGTTGAAGAACCTTGCGGATCAGCACCTTGTAGATCAGAGCCCTGTGGGTCATCGTGTGGTGTAGAGTCAGAAGCGTTATACATTACATACCTTGAGGTTTGTCCCTATGTATCCCGTCTGGAATTCAAAACACAGCAGTGGCGTTTTGCGGATGGTTCTCGGTTTTGGTCTGGTATTGTTCCCCACTATGTTGACCACCCCACCGGAAGCCCCACAAAGTTCTGACGAGTGTGTGGCCTGTGTTTTTCAGCGCAAGGGCAATCTACCCTACATTTTGCGCAGGGCCATCCACGAATCTGGCCCCGACGAAAACCTGACTTTTGGACATTGTTTTGTCTGTTTGCGTTGCCCCCAACCCGGAAATGCCGAACCCATTCCGTGGTGTCGTGGCTGGTGGCCCGCAGACCCCGATGGTGGTGACTATGAAGGGGATGACGGACGCATCTATGCCGACGAAGAAGAAGAGTGGGACCGCGTAGACTGCATACCCATCTCCAAGGCAGAAAGCCAAACACTGAAGTCCTATGTCTACAATTACGGTAAAACCCACGACTATCAGGTCATCAACCAAGGGGCCCGCTCCTGTCTGGGGTACTGCTCCGACGTGCTCTCCCAAGTGGGCTGGCCCCATGACTTCCCATTGGGAGACTTGACCATTCCAGGTGGAATGGGTGTGCCCAGCAGTCGATGGAGCCACAACAATACCGACACACCCCCTTTTCAAGTGATGGAAGATGTCTGGACACAATCACTGAGCATGCCATCCGATGAAATAGGGTCCAATGAACCACCGTTCCAAAATTCACCTTCAAAGTGAATCTACAATCGCAACCGGTTACCAAAAAGCATCACCGTTGGAGAAAAGTCATGAGCGCCTGGTCAGAAGAGTTGGAAAGCCTGTACAAAACCCAAGAATTGTGTACACAACACGCGGCTGGAGATACAGTCCCCGATCTCATTGGCAACAGTTTTGTGGGGCTACAGGGTGTCTTGCTACCCAAACTTCAACAGGTCTTTGTCGAGAACCAAGCAGACAACCCCACCTTCGCACAACTGAGCACGCAGTTCCCCACTGACCCAGTCTACACCGCCACGTGGGGCGAACTGAACAAGGCCATTGGCAACCTCATTCTCGCCATGCACCTTGCCCTGCCCTTTGTAAAAGAGCCACTGTTCGAAGAAACCTTCACCGACGCGCTCTATCCTGACTATGAAATGATCACGGTTTCGGTGGGCAAAGACCTTCTGCGCACCATTCAAAGCCCAGACCTACCGGTTCGACTACAACAGTTGCGGGAGAAACTCGAAGACATCTTTGGCTTTCCCTTTCCCAAAATCAAATTCACCGATGACTCAGACCTCGATCACCACGCCTACACCATCAGCATCGCCGGACAGTTGCGCCAAGGGGTGGCGTTGCACAACAAGCAACTCGCCATCTCCACAAAAGGAGAATTTCCCGCTGTTCAAGGCATTGAGTGTACCGATCCCATCTTCGGACTGCCCTCCAAATGGATCACCAGCATCTTTGAACGCACCGCCAAACAACAAGGGTGCGTGGTGCTCTCCCCGTTGGCGGTCATCATATCCCACATTGAACGGTTGTTGCGCCTTCAGTACCACTCTTTGTTGACCGGTGAAGTATTGACCGCCCTCATCAAACAGCACCGCGATGTTGCCTCGATGTTCATTGCTCTACCCAAAGAAGAGTGGGTATCGATTTTCAAACATTGCCTGCGCACCGATATCTCCTTGGTGGAACTGCCACGAATGCTTGACGCAGTGCGCACCATTCAACAAGAGGTCGAACCGGAAGTCGCTGAGAACGGTGATTACCTCTACATTGCTTTGCGATTGCAGTTTCCCCCATCCACCCTCAAAGGGGTACTTGAAAAAGGCAAACTGCCAGCCATCCAACTGAGTGATGCGCTTCAAAACACCCTGATTGGAGGATTGGACATCGCTGAAGGTAGAATGCGGGTTCCATACTTTGAGGACTTGTTGCAGACCATCAAAACCACCATGCTGGCCACCCGAGACCAAAACCCCGTCCTACTCTGTCCCGACGTTTTGGTGCCCGACATTACACGTCGTCTCGAACGCCAAGGCTTTGCCATTACAGTGGTGATGGAGTCTGAAGTGCCTGAGCATGTGCAGGTGGTTCCGGTGGCTGCATCGCTGACGTTGCCGGTTGCTACTGAGGAGTAGTTAAGACTGAATCACTCGCCCCAACACAAACCCCACAACCGAGGCATCCACCATCTTTGAAGCACCAAATGCCCGAGAACCGCTTTGAGCAGACAATCTCAACGCACAGAATTGTTCAGCCACAATCGGGTCTCCACTGCTAATCAACTGATGTCCTTGCAACAGTAGACCCAAATGTTCCACCAGCCAACGAGCCATCCACATCGACTCTTCTGGGGTTGTGAACCGCTTCATCGTGTGCGCAACATCTTCGAATACTGCATCGTATCGTGGGTCCTTACCCAGGCTTTCCGACAGTCGAGTCATCAACAGTTTCATACTCTGCGGTTCTTTTTGCATGGTTCGCAGGACGTCCAGACAAATCACATTGCCAGACCCTTCCCAAATTCCGTTCAGTGGAGCTTCTCGGTAGAGTCTGGGGAGTATGGATTCTTCCACATAACCCGCTCCGCCCAAACACTCCATCGCCTCACCGACAAAGGGCACACAGCGCTTGTTGGTCCAGTACTTTCCGATTGCCACCGCCAAACGAGAGAATGCCTGTTCATCAGGGTCTTGCGATTGGTCATAGGACTCTGCAATTCGAAAGACCATCGCCATCGAGGCTTCCCATTCAACCGCCAATTCCATCAATACGTGTCGCATCAACGGTTGCTCTATCAGCAGTTTGCCAAAAGCCTCTCGATGGGTGGCATGGTGTACCGCCTGAAAGAGCGACTGACGCATCAAGCCCACTGCCGCAGTGGCACAGTCCAATCGAGTGTGGTGTACCATTTCGATGATGGTGGCCACGCCCCGACCTTCATCCCCCACACGACGAGCCCACGTGTTGTCGTACTCAATCTCCGAGGATGCGTTCGAGCGGTTGCCAACTTTGTCTTTGAGGCGTTGAATGTAGAGTCTGTTTTTCTGACCGTCGGGCAGGAAGCGAGGCACCAAAAAGCAAGTCAACCCCTTGTCGGTGTGCGCCAGCGTGAAAAAGCCATCGGACATGGGGGCAGAACAGAACCACTTGTGTCCGGTCAAGGTATACACATCGCCCTCCACCCTCTTTGCCTGCGTACGATTGGCACGGACATCCGACCCGCCTTGTTTTTCCGTCATCGCCATCCCCAGCATCAGCGAACTTTTCTCAGACGCAGGAATGTGTCGAGGATCATAGGATGACTTACAGACCTTTGGCCCCCACTCCTCAAACAGTTCACTGTGATACCGCAATGTTGGCAAACCTGCATAGGTCATCGTTAAGGGGCAACACATTCCGGCTTCCGTTTGCGTCAGCATGTACAACATTGCCGTGTGGGCGACGTGACCACCCTTCTCAGCAGTCCAAGGCAGAGAGTGCATCCCTAGATTTTTGGCTTGGTGCATCAAGGAATGGTACGCTGGGTGATATTCTACCTCATCCACCCGGTGTCCAAATCGATCGTGGGTATGCAAGATCGGAGAGTGTACATTGGCCAAACGCCCTTCTTCTCGCTGTGCTTGCGCGCCAAATATCTGACCAAATTTCGACAAACGCCCCTGATGTATCACGGCACCGTGCTGGTCTACCAAAGACTGCAACACACGGTCATCGGCAAACCAATTTACATCTTGCAGTTCAGGAACCTGATTGTACACCGAGTGTGTACGGGTGGGTGTATAGTAAGACATCCTACCTCCAGAATTACGAATGCGTTATTCACTTCAACCGTTTGGACTGTTTCTGCTGCCCACACATTTTTAGCGAGCCCGCTCAATGACCAACAAAGCCACGCCTCCAATCAAGAGTCCA
>CBFICN010000278.1:0-4516 GCA_965661045.1 uncultured Myxococcota bacterium | reverse complement strand
AACAAAGAAAGAACGAGCAAATGTGTGCATTGATGAAAACATAAAATACCCTATACAGAGATAGGTTTAAGAAAAGACAGACAATCAAAATACCATATATGGTAGTCTTAACACATCTACTTTCCATTCTCCAAATCCAGCCCACACGAGACAGTATGAAACGCAGTAGTTTTTCCTCCGCACTTCGAGCGACAGCCAAAATCGCCTGTGCAAGCAGCATCCTTCAATTGAGTTGTAAGAACAAAACACCCAATGAGGTAGCCACACCGCCCATGGGAACAGAAGCCACCACCGATGTTGAACCCACCGATGTTGATCCTGCCTCTCTAACTGTCAAAATAGAGGATTCAAGCAATACCGCCAGCAACGATGAGCCAACTCAGGAGGATTTTGAAGCCTGTCAACCAATCATTGAATCCTCCTTTGCGAAGGATGGGCCTCAAACAGAAAACGTTTCGACCGAGGTACGAGACTGTTGTGCTCTCACTGCAGCCTATTACGACGCACTGACCTTCAATACGGACGTCCCAAGCATCAACGCCATTGATCAATGGACACATCGATACGAATGTTGCGATGCCTTAGAATGGAGAGATGGCAGCATGGCCTGTACACCGTGGGGTCCCCCAACTCCACCAAACGCTCATCGCATGAAGCGGCGCATCATCGTGCATGCACATCAGAAAATGGGCTAAACAATGATACAAGACACAACCATGCTCGACCTGCGCGAAAACATACGCAGTCTTCATACCTCCGAAGACTCCTACAGTGATATCTACGCCCATACACCATTGAACAATGCCTCTCTTGAGCAGATGATTCAACAAACTTGGCTGGGCAGAATGGTCAATGAATATGGCTCGTCGACAGTTTTTTCCCAATTCGCTGCACAATGTCAACGTCATTCCCGTGACCAGTCCTGTGATTTCCAAGTCTCACCAACAACGATCGAACGATTGGAAGAATTTGCAACAGAAGAACATCGACACGGTGTTCTGTGTGGAATGGTTGCCGAGGCGTTTGGTGGGCAAGCCGTTGCATCCGCCCTGCCCAGTACACACTTTCCATTACACGAAGACTGTTCTCCTCTAGAAGGCGTTCTAAGAAATCTACTCAGTATATGCTGCTTGAGTGAAACTGTTGCCGTGGCGTTGATTGCTGCGGAAAGAGAAGAAATGTCAGAGGGTCCCTTGAAAGACTTACTGACTGAAATATGGTCTGATGAATGTGGACATGCCCATTTTGGATGGCGACAACTCCAAAAGTGGTTGCCAGATGACCCCGCTCTAAAAAATCGATTGGGAGAATACCTTACGGTCGCTTTTGGCCATTTAGAGACCCATGAACTGGAGCATTTACCGCTTTCATCAAATCCACCTGCAGAAGGAGCACAATTTGGGCTGTGCAACGGTCGAGAAGCCAGAGCCCTTTTTTATGCGGCCGTGGAGGGAATCATTGTACCCAATCTAGAGGCCATGGGAATTCCTGCACAATGGGCATGGGCAAATCGGATCACTGGAATCTAGAACAATGGGACGCATTGGTGGATCTCGACCGGTAGTACCCCCATTGCAAAAAATCGGTTAGAAGCAGAACAGTAACCGAATCGCACTTCCAACGTTCGCAGCCATGGGGCAAGCATGTCACGCACACAAACAACCACAGACTCTGCACAGAACAACCCCATTGTGATCGTGGGTGGAGGGGTGACGGGTCTGGTGACGGCACACATACTGTTGGAACGTGGTCAAGATGTCATTTTGGTTGAAAAATTAGACACGTTGGGTGGCTTGGCACGTTCATTCAAATACGACAACGGGTATGTCTTTGATTGCGGCCCCCACCGTTTTGATGTGGGCAACCCCAACGTCAAAGCCTACGTTGAACGCATTTTGAAAGAAGAGTGCACCAATTTCCCACGCAAATCAGAAGTGTACTTCAAAGGCAAATATTACGGATGGCCCATCAAACTAAAGAATCTACTTCAGTTACCAAAGAACATCGCTCTTCGAGCAACTGTTGACTTGGCCATCAATGGTTTCAAAGACTATCCCGAGGACAATTTTCAGACCTACATTTTGCGCCAATACGGACCCACGCTGTACAAACACTTCTTTGAAGGCTACTCGTTGAAGTTTTTGGGAATCCACCCCAAGTCCACCCACTCTGACTGGGCCAAAGTTGGAATTAACCGAGCGATCATCAACGACAACGCCCAAATGCAGACCTTATTTCAGTTGCTCAAATCAACCATCACACAGAACAACGCTCCCCCGCAGCGGTTTATTTATCCAACTGGTGGCATGCAAGATGCGTGGGACAAAGTAGCGCACAGTGTTCGAGCATTGGGTGGCCGAATTGTCACTGAACAGTCTGTCACACTGCATCACCAAGACAAATGCGTAACCCATGTGACCATCGCCGAAGAGTCCATTGATGTGTCCGATGTTGTCTGGACTGCCCCCATCAACTTGGCTGCCCAACAGTTGGACCTTCCAAGCTCGGAGTTGGATTACCTTGGACTGTTGCTGTTCAACGTCATGGTCGAAGATGAGACCGCAACCAGAGATTATCAGTGGTGCTATTACGGAGAGACGGACTTGTTGATCAATCGAGTGTCCACACCAAGATTTTTGTCACCAGACACCTGTCCACCAAACGGTGTGGGCTATTGCTGTGAAGTGACGTGCATGGTCGGCGACGATCGCTGGAAGAACGGAGAAAACTTGAGCGACTGGATTGTGGATGACCTCGTGCGAGTTGGGATGATCAAGGACCGCAGCAAAGTCGTAGATATTCAAATGGAACGAATTCCACACTCTTACCCCATTTATTCTGAAAATTACCCTCAGGAACTGGCCAAAATGCGAGAGTCCATTGGTGAATTTAAAAACTTGCACTTAGCCGGACGAACAGGACTCTTCTGGTACAACAACATGGACCACTCTATGGAAAATGCGTTTCAACTGTCGAGGCGTTTACTGAAAAAACGGGATCTTCACTTTGAGGAATCCGTGTTGGCCGCCGGCAACGCTTGACACAGTTGTCCATAAGCAGTCTGAACCGTTGCATCAACGTCACTGGTCCAAGCCATCCATCCCCACTCAGATGCTGTGTCTGGTGTCAACACTGTTCCACACTGCTTCATCCAAGGCTCTTCAACATGCTCAGACCACTGTCCACGAGAGCCCAACGAGCCAACAATATACACTTGTGCACACAGACTTGGAGTCAGACCGGCACAGTCATTGGCATCAAATGCACCCTGTATCTTAGATGCCTGCAGTCGAATCATCATATCTCTGGACATTGGTTCGGCAATCTCAGATGGTAGGTACTGAGACACCACCCCAAAGATCCGTGGTACAAGTTTCATGGGTGCTGGATTGGACAATCTCAAGTCTGGATAGATGTTCTGCTCAACATCTCTAGCGGCGGCGTGTCGCAAACAATCTTCTTCAAAGGGGGTCGCTGCAGCACACATGGTTCGGGCGAGTTCCCCGGTCAGTTTGCCTTCATCCGAAAAAAGAAACGCACATTCCCCTGCCAACCTCTCGTCGTTCAAGGTTTTGCACAGTTCAAGGGCTTCATCGATCGTTCCTTCAAAAGATTGTATCGATTGTTGAATGCATTGATGGGGGTTCGAAACTACTGGACAGTCTTGTACGGCTGTTGTTTGACACCCCAACCACAACCACAGCATCAGATTCTAAACCGCACACCCAGTGAGTGCCAGTGTGAACCAATGCTACTTTCTTGAACACTCAATTGCACACCATAGTCCAAGGAGACCTTTCCGTCGTCGAGGCCAAATCCCAAACCTGGCTTGTGCATACCATTCACCGCGTCAAACTGATAGCCACTGCGCAACAGTACCTGCGAGATGCGTACATCACCAGACACCCCAACAGTGCCCAACCCAAAGCCTTCAGCGTTCCAAGCCCCTTCAATGTCGACTTCGACACCACCCATGTTCTCATAAAGCCCACGCATGGGTGCGTCAATCACTCCAAATCGCGCAGAAGCGAACGGTCGTCGATAACCTGAAATTCCCAACCAGTCATTGAACCCTGCAGCCACAACCACCACGTCGGCAATCTTGGCTCCTGCTGAAGCGTTGAGTTCCAGTTGGTGCACTCGGACTTCTTCGGTGCGATCCATGACAAAGTCCAAAATCAAACTGCCACTGTTTGAGCGTGTCAAGTACGTACGACCCAAATACGTTGCACTCATCCCCAACCCGTACTGACGATTGAGAAAAGAAATGGCGGACGAGGCCGTAACACCCAGATCGGCAAAATCTCGAACCAAGTCTTCATTCGGCAATCTCCAACCGGGCAAAGCATCCCCTTCCAAGGGTGCATCACCGGTCGCATACTGAACTTGCAGCCCCATTGCGATTGGCCCCGTGCTCGAATCCATCACCGAAGCACCCACGTGCCACCCCAGTACATCGTCCACTTGTCCAACTGCACTGCCCTGTGCCTGATATCGAGGCATCAAAGGCAATACC
>CBFICN010000277.1:0-4555 GCA_965661045.1 uncultured Myxococcota bacterium | reverse complement strand
GACTGGAAAGGGTTGATGAAAGAACTCAAAGGTGTCGTAGCCCCATTTTTTACGATGTTTTGCTATTTGTTTGAGTATAGAAAGTGTCTCATTAAAAACGACTTTGACCCCCATTTTTGGAGTAGGATGTTTTCAGACACGTCCTCATGGTTTGTGTTGTCACAGTCTCAAGATAAGGAACAACCTAGTGTGTCGATGATTGTGTCGAAATTGATAGATGCACTGAATCCAGCCGTCACAGACAAAACTTTTCCTGTTTTGTATGCTCGATCGGAGTTTCCAGATCGGTACACTCCTGAGCTAAAACGATTGATTGAGGAGCAGTTGGAGGGTAAGATAAGCACCATGGGTCCATGGCGTATACGATACCTTCCGCAAGGAGCGCCGACCAGTCCAATATTGGCGAACATTGTCATGCAAACTTTCGATGAGGAGATACATCAATGGTCCAAAGACCGTGGACTCTGTTATTCACGGTATGCAGATGATTTAACCTTTTCTGGAAATGCGCTTCCCCAAAATCTTGTCCAGCATGTGACCAGGAATCTTGAGCGGCATTATTATCGAATTAATCGAAACAAGACATCCAAGCGGGGACATGGGCAACACCAAGAAGTGAATGGATTGGTGATCAACGATGGCTATGTTCGCGTCAGTTCAAAATATATGAAATGGTTGCGGGCTGAACTTTTTTACCTGAAGATTTCGATTCAAAACACTAAAAAAGGATTGAATGACCCAGATCTTAAAAAGAAATATGAATGTCTCTATGGTCATTTACAATATGTAAAAGGTGTAAGCCGAGAACAGTTTGAGAAACTTTGGCCGAAATTTCAGGCTTTATCGGGTCAGGTTTCCGACTTGGAGCCGTCCGCTGCAACTTCGGCTGATGAGGCTTTTTAACCACAGCGTATATTTATAAAAATATTCCATCCGAAAATAGACAGTTGGTTCGTTTGGTAGGTGAACATTCAATAAAGGAACCGCCATGCGAAATACACCTAAACTTACTATTCAATCTAAGAAACCAGCCATCATTGCAGGTCACACCACCAAAGTCCATCTGCTTTGCAAATTGCTTGGTGCAGACACACCAACAGATTTGCCTGAACGCAGCCCACTCCACCTGTCTATTGTCTTAGATCGATCTGGTTCAATGTCTGGACGTCCACTTGAAGAAGCAAAGAAGTGTGCTGTAAACATTGTGGAACGTCTTGGTCCTCAAGATAAGGTCAGTGTCGTAACCTACGATAGTACTATTGATGTTGTTGTTCCGATTGGTAGTGCAGAAAATTCTAGAACATTCATTCAAGCCATCAATGGTATTTATTCAGGTGGAATGACCAATTTGTTTGGTGGATGGGAAGCGGGTGTTGATCAACTGAAGAAATCTGTGACGGATGATAGTTTGTCACGGGTTTTGATCTTGTCTGATGGTTGTACCAACAAAGGAATCACCGATACGGATGAAATTGTACGGTACTGTACAAATGCTACCGATTTGGGCATTACAACATCTACTTATGGACTTGGGGATGACTTCAATGAAGAACTGATGATTCAAATGGCAAATGGTGGTGGCGGTAGTAGCTACTATGGTGAAACGGCTGAGGATTTGGATGAGCCATTTTCGACTGAGTTTGACTTGCTCAGTTCACTGTGTGCCAAAGATATTCATATGAACTTTGACAGTCAGTTTCCTGTGAAGGTGTTGAATACACAAGTACTCCGAAAAGAGAAAGGGTATCAGGTCAACAATCTTCCTTATGAAGGCGCAGTTTGGCTCGCATTTGAAATCGAAGTGACCCACAATCAGACTGAAGGACAGGAAGGTCAAGAACTCGATGTGGGTACCTTGACCGTTGAGTATACCGACTTGGACGGTGAAGTTCATAATCTGGTGAAAAATTTTGGACTCCCAGCGATGCCGTCTGGTGCCTATGCTGATTTGGCAGATGACCCTGAAGTTGCACAACGTTTGATTGAGTTGAAGGCCAGTGAACTTCAGAGTCAAGCCAAAGATGCAGCGCGTCGTCACAACTGGGACTTGGTTGATGAATATGTACGTCAAGTCGATACACTCGGGAGAGAAGTCAACAATGCCTGGGTAATGGGGGTCGCAGAACAGCTTAAAGAGTTGGCCCAAAGGCGCAACATGCGTAGATTCTCCAAAGAGGCGATGTACTCTTCTAGACGGATGCAAAAACGCCACATTTCTTCACAGAGATACGAGTCATCTATGGACCATTCGATTGTAGATCCCGATGATGTACCTTCATTTCTCTTTCGAAAAGCCCGTCAAGGTAAAGCATTGCGTAAGAAGGGGGATAGCGACAACAACTCATAAGTTGCTTCTGATAGGTTGATGGCTCCTTGATTCACATGATTCAGATGATTCAGATGATTTAGGGGGCCGTTGATTGTTTATGGGGAGTGGTCCAAGTAGAGCGATCGAACTGTGTTCATGAACGAAGGGTGCACAAGTTTGAGCAACGCTTGATGGGGCATTCTGTGGTAAACTGGTGTGAAAACCAGAAATTTGGAGAGAAAATGGCGTTGATGATCAAAGAATATGACCTGAAGTTTACCTTTCACGGACATCCGGTGGAAGCGACGATTCACTACACCGCTAAGGATTATCGAATCGAAGTCCGCAAACCCTATCCGGTGACGCTTGATGGTCGGCACATCATGGCGATGCTTCCTGTTGTGTATGTCATTGAGCCGAGTACCGTCTCGAAGTACAGAGAGGTGAATCTCAAAGACCAATGCATTCGCGATATCGAGCGTTTTTTGTCGGTACCCAGCAACCATCCGAGTGATGGGATGGCAGAGGGCTGGTCAGAGGATGAGTGGTCGGAAGATTAGAACTTCAATCCCATGTTGGAATTGTATGGATGCATGGCATAGCCCACGCAGGATTTGTCTACATGTTCATAGCCGATGGCATGTCCGACTTCGTGAATCATCAGCAGGAACACTTTTTCTTTTGGAAGGTTGGTGGCGATGAAAATGAGTGAATTGCGAATGTCTTTGGTATCGTAAACGTACGTCATCTCGGTAACTGCATAGGCCACGAAGGAGTCTTTATGTTCCTTATTGACCTCCAAATCATTGTATTGGGTTTGGATGGTGTAGTTGCTTGGTGGGTGGGTACAGCTTCGGATATCCAGTTTGAGACTCGCCCCTTTCGTTCGCCAGTACCTGACTGCATTTTGGACGGGCTCTAGAAGGTCTTTGTCGCATACTTCGATGGTGTATGGTGTATGAATTGTGTTGTAATTTACCGAAGTACAGGTTTGACCGTCGGCAGTTTGGATGAGTAGAGGCAGTCGCCACATGGGTAGTCCGTACAGTGTTGAGGACCGTTCCTTAGAATTTATGTCCCATGTTTGAAATGAAGGGGTTCATCACATGATCCACACAGGCTCTATCAACATGACCATACCCCAGAGCATGCCCCAACTCATGGGTGAGTAGGATGGTTAAGTCTTCTTTGTCGGTTTCGGTTGAGAGGTAGATGAATGAATAGATGATTAACCCCTCAGCCAATTCTGCACGATTGGTGAGTCCGTACGTAGTGGTCGTGTCCGTATCCATTTTGGCCACTTGAGCATTGTCGAATGTAAGCCGAACTTCTCCCCAGTGCAGGTCTCTAGAACAAGCGGCATGATCGTAGGAGATGATGAAGCTGTCTTTTTTCGAGTTCCAGAACCGTACGGCTTGGGAGACTTGTTTGTCGATCCCTTCTACACAAACGTACAGCATGTGTGGAAGCGCTGTCGTGCTGAGTCGTTCGTGCGCACAGACGTCAGGGTCTCCTTCCGCTATGATCAATCCAGAATAGAACAACGCTACAGTCATATTCCCTCCGTTGTGTACTAAAAACACGAAGGCCCAAGGCAGCCTCGGATCTGAAATCAACAACAATCGGAAAGAAGCGTCGAAATTATTGCCGTGTGTAGCGTAGAATGTTTGGATGGCATCTGTGGCCCACTAGATCTAGGTAAATCCCACTAAGTTCAAAGGATTCGGAATTCCAACAGTCCGATACTGCGTACAAATCGTCATCGACTTTTTCTGCACAGATGGTCGATGTCCGCTGTATAGAGATTCGTACACCGCCATTGTCGCCAGATGTGGATCCAGCCCCCAGGGGTTGGAGCGAGTAAGACGAGCGCAAAGGTAATAGAGCCTCCTCAAAGAGACCGGAAAGACCTTGTAGAGTCGAATATCGTAAGAAGTGACACTAGCCCCAGCCAGGGTTGGAGCGAACGTGTGAGCGCAAAGGTAATAGAGCCGGCCTCAAAGAGACCGGAAAGACCTTGCAGAGTCGAATATCGTAAGAAGTGATACTAGCCCCCGCAGGGGTTGGAGAGAGCGTAGCGAACGCAAAGGTAATAGAGCCGGCCTCAAAGAGACCTGAAAGACCCTATACACCGTCATCGTAGACAGCTGTAGATCCAGCCCCAGCCAGGGTTGGAGCGAACGTGTGAGCGCAAAGGTAATAGAGCCGGCCTCAAAGAGACCGGAAAGACTCTGCACAGTCGAATAT
>CBFICN010000276.1:0-4592 GCA_965661045.1 uncultured Myxococcota bacterium | reverse complement strand
CTTTTACTTCGTATATGAATGGCAATCCAGACCTCTACCTCGCCAACCTCAGTTCTGGTCGAGTTACACGTTTGTCAGCCCGAGAAGGGGTCAACATTGGGGCTTCATGGCACCCCAACGGCCGAGAAATTGTTGCCACTCTATCTCCGAAAGGCAATTCTGACATCTACAAACTGGATGCCCGCACGGGGAAGATTCTGGAACGACTCACCTCTGATCGTGGGATTGATGTTGCGGCCTCTTATTCACCAGACGGAAGCAAAATTGCTTTTGTGTCGGAACGATCCGGTGGTGCCCAGATTTACATCATGAATGCCGATGGAAGCAATGCAAAACGTGTCTCTTTCGCTGGCAAATACAATACCGATCCAGTCTTCTCCCCAGATGGAAAGCGACTGGCCTATGTTTCCAAAACGAATAATTTTGACATATACACAGTCAAACTCGACGGTACTGGGCTGAAGAGAATCACCCAAGATCAAGGAGACAATGAAGACCCGACCTGGTCTCCAGATGGGAACTATTTGGCATTTCGCTCCACGCGCACTGGCAAAGCACACATCTGGCTGTCAACCGCGGATGGCGACCATCAAGTACAGATTACCGGTGGAAAAGGCAACTTTAGCAATCCAGACTGGTCAGCACCCAATGCTTGGTAACCGACACTGGTCAAAGCACCACAAAAGGAATAGACAGACACTATGAACTATGCCGTTTTACAAATCTCTCGTGGAGATCTACAACTCCTAATTCGCGAAGGTGAAGACCTCAAATGTTGGGAGCGTAGAACTTTTCTCGCCCCGGAGCGAATGCTTCTTGAAAGCAACACCATTCAAGAGGTCTTGGACTTGATCGAAGAGATGATCGAACTGGCACGATTGCAAGGTGTCCCCGTGTGGGAAATCTACGCGTGCATGGACATTGGCATGTCTACAGTATTGAACATCAACGCCATCCTTCAGCGTTCAAAAACAGAACTGGCACTGCCCATTCACACGTTAAAACCCGATGAGGAAGCCCTCTGGGGGTGGATGGGAAAGACACTGGGCATGAGTTTAAAGCCAGGACCCACCGCTTGGATCGACATATCCCACAATGCAATTTTTTGCGTGTTGGGTGAATCTGCTCAAATTTTGCAGGTAGAACGCATCCAATGGTCATTGCTCGAGCGAGGTGTACACTACTGGGGGAAAACGCCTAACCGTTTTAAAAGCACCGATATCTTGGCTATCAAAGGCGACATCGAAAGTCGACTGCGCGCTTTGCAATGGAAGGTTCGACCACACAACTTGATCATCACTGGCACACCCGTCGACCAGTTTCAACAGTTGCTCGCCGTTGGCGACCAAGCACCGACCTCTTTTTCTCGCGCAACCCTTCGACAGTGGATTGATCATTTGGGTCAGACGCATCGAAAACAACGACAACATCTCGTGGGAAAAGAATCCAAATGGACCGATGGTATATTCACCACTGCTTTGCTGTTGATGGAGTTGTGCAATCGTTCGTTCAAAGACTCATTCAAAACTTCCGAGGGAGAAATCGCATTGGGCATCTTGGCCAGTGTCTCCCCCGCCCATCAACCTTCCCAACAATCTTGACTGTACACTTTGGAGTATTCAATGCAGAACCTTCGCCCATTTTTCGCCATCTTTATGTTGTCGGCCTGTACCACCGGTGGCAACTACCCCGATCAGTATGCCACAGTTTTGTGCGAAACCACCTATGCATGCCTAGACAACGATGATGTTGAGATGGTCACTGGGTATGACGACGAGAATGAATGTATCTTGGAACTCACAACTGAAATGAAAACCAGCGACGTGTACGCAGAATGGGACAGCGGTGCCCGGTCATTCAACAAGGAAGCCGCCAAAGCGTGTTTGGAAGAAATAGAGGAGGTTCAAAACGACGCGGACTGCGATGGTTCAATGTCAGCATGGACTTTTTTCACCGATATTCAATCCGATGCCTGCAATGAAGTGTTTCCCACTGTTGAAGACTGAATTGAGAGTTGGGGCACTTCACCTTTCAGTTGCCTAAATGTTCTAGTGGTTCGTAGTCGTCTACAAAGCTTTGGGCTGAATGGCCATCAAGGCGTCTTTATCGATCTCATCAATCAGTTCAGGCGCCATGTATTTGTTGGCAAAGGTCAAATACACTTCGTTGCGCACAAACTCGTTGAACAAGTCTGGATCAAAGTGGTGGTCTTTTTTCATAAAGCCCATAATTCGCATCGCTTCTGACAGCGACTTTGCCTTTTTATAGGGTCTATCCGAAGCAGTTAAGGCTTCAAACACGTCTGCTATCGCCATCATACGTGCTTGGATCGACATTTGATCTTTGGTGAGACCTTTTGGATAGCCAGTACCGATCATTGTCTCATGGTGGCCGCCAGCGAATTCAGGGACCCGTTTGAGATTTTTGGGAAACGGAAGTTGCTCAAGCATATCGATTGTAATGCGCATGTGGTCTCGGATTCGCTCTCGCTCATCGTAGGTCAAAGTGCCTTTTCGAATACAGAGGTTGTCCACAAAGTCTTGAGACAAAAGGGGTTGACGCACGCCTTGAATTGTGACTTGTCGTTGGGCAATCTTTTGGATGCGATCGATGGATTCGTCGTGCATGAATTCACCACCAATATTGCTTTGTCGAATGAATGCCAATTCTTCGTCCAACACGCTACCAAACTCGGTGTATTGATCCACAGTCATCGATGGGGCTCCATTCATGTGAGCACGAAGCATCTCCACCTCGGTTTCTCGCTTGAGCAAGTCAAAACGGATTTCCACCTCTTGGATGCGATCATAGATGGTTTCAAGTTTGGTCGCCTTGTCCATGACATATTCCGGAATGCAAATTTTCCCGACATCATGGAGCCACCCAGCAACATGAAGTTCATACATGTCGGCCTCTGAAAAACGTAGGTCGCCATAGGGTCCATCAGACACATCGTGAATCGCTCTGGCAAACTCCATCACCAAATCCGGTACACGACGACAATGCCCTCCTGTATAAGGCGACTTGGCATCGACAGCTTCCGCTATCAGTTTGATGAATGCTTCCAACAACGCACTCAATTCAGAATGCAAGTTTGCATTTTTGATGATGGCCCCACCCATTCCGGCGAGCGCTTCCACCAATGATTGCTGTACAGATGAGAATGGATGAACCCGTCCCGTCTCAGGATCGGTTGCATTGATGAGTTGCAACACCCCAATCGGATCCATCTCCCGATTGAACATTCCCACGGTCAAAAATGACTGAGACCGATACTGGTGTCGACGATCCATCTCATACGTCCCCGAGAAATCAAAGTCAGAGTGGTACGCATCGGCGATATTGGCTGTTTCTCCACTGTTGACGACGTGCAACACGACACGTCCCTCGGCTTGTGCACTCAATGGAATTGGATCAAAGCCCTCTGGCATAGATTCAGAACCCGTGCCACCAAATCGGATATTCAAAGATTGATTTCTGACGATTTCAAAGTGCAAACAGTTCTCTTTGACCACATACAATGTTGCCCCATCTGCATTGGTCAATCGAAGTGCTTCATCAACAATCTTTTCCAAAATGGCCTGCTCACCATCCATACTGGCTAAGCCTTGCGCGACTTGTACCAATGTCTCCAACACATCCATCGACATGCTTCCTCCTTGATTGTATACCCACTAACCTGAATTCAAGTTGTTCTTCAACGGTTTTTAGGAAAGACTCGGCCTAACACAGAACCGTCGAGAACAGTCCTGCACTGTAATCGTTTTCTGTCGCGACAACAGTGTGTAGAATTACTGATGTTCTAAAGAACTTATGAGACGAGTTGCTTTGACCACATGACCTCTTTCAGATTCTGGTCTTACACCCGTCTTACCCCTGTCTACCCTAACAGATAGGATGCACTCAGCAACGTTCCCAAATCCAGTGGACCGGCCGTTGGGGCGTAATCTCCCAAATCGTCCAATTCGGTTAAATCCTGCATCGTCAGTGTCATTTCTCGCAGACGACGGGATTGTGTAATGGCCATGGCTCGAAGCATGGCAAGCGCCACGGGATCAGCCTCATCCAACAGGGTTTGGAATACGCTGGCTTTCAAAACGTAGAGAACCGTTTGTTCAGATACGACCGCTGTTGCCAGTCTTGGAGCCCGTTCCAAAATTCCCATTTCACCGAATGCCTCTCCAGAACCAATCTCTGCAAGTGTAGACGTTACACCAGTGGGAGAAGTTCTTTCTATGCGAACATTTCCTTCTCGAACCAAATACCAATTGGACTCAATCTTGCCCTGTTGAAAAATTGTCTCACCACATTCTACAATCTGACTTTCTAAGTGATTGCGAAACATCGCGATGTCAGTCAATGAGCATTTTCGAAAGTAGGGAGTGGACAATAGAAAGTTGAGTTCACTTGGGGACATGGGACATACTCCTGTTCAACAAACTCACTGTAGCATGAGAACTAGGGTTTGAAGGGTTCGGACACTAGATTTACATTTTGTTGCATAGTTGAAACACACTTTTTAAAATGAACTGAAATATTGCTCGAGCAATCATGGATTCCATCTGTTACTTCCTTTGAAATTTGGAGCCCCC
>CBFICN010000275.1:0-4616 GCA_965661045.1 uncultured Myxococcota bacterium | reverse complement strand
GTATGTGGCTTGCACTTAGACGCCAGTCTGACCCAACTGTGGATGCGGTTGCAACGTTGGCTGAGTTTGCTTCGGCTACAGGGGCGCTGCCTGCAGTCAAGCATCAAAGCAAAGGGGCGCTTGGAGACGGAGATTCACTGCTCTCTGCGGCAATTTTTGCCTTTATGGTGTTGGATGATGTGGTCATGACCAAAGATGGTGTGCAACTGGGTGGTTTGATTCGTCGAGCCCATGACTTGCCCACACCCTTAGGCAAGGTCGATGTGTTGGATGGTGTGATTCAGCAATACGGTGTTTCGAGGCGCTGAGTGCAGTTCTTTGATTCATTGGGTCGGCCGGCTGCGTATCTCTGCGGGTGTCTACTCTTTTGCTATTGGGCTTGGTGGGTTTGTTCACCATTGCCATTCTATCCAGACGGTGTAGACTGGGGTCAATACATTATGGGGGCTGAATATCTCTGGCGCTGGACGCCGGCGTTGACCTATCCAGATTGGAGACATCCGTTGTATCCATACTTGTTGGGTCTTGGGGCGGTTGAGAGTTATGCACAGTCCGCGAGGATGTTGAACGGCTTGGGGACGTTGCTTGGTATGAGTGCGTTTGCGTGGTTGGGGCATCGAAGTCGTCACCCTTGGCTGGGTGTGTTGGGCATGGCAATGTGGATCTGTCATCCCTTGGTGGAGGATGCACGAGATTGGATCAATCCCTATTTGTTGTGGGGAGGGGTAATTGGGGCGTGGATGTCCTCTTTTTGGACACTCTGTGCAGACTTGAAAACATCGAAGTCCACAATGTTGTTGTGGTCTGGATTGGGGACGGGGTTCTTTGGTGCCTGTGCGTTGCTTTTGGATGGTCGGTCGATGTGGCTGGCGGGATTGGTAATTGTTTGTTTGTTGATGCAGCGATGGATGAAGATGGCTTACTTATTGACTGGCCTGTGGTTGGGTGTGTTGGGCATCGAGTTTCTATTGTTGGAACGGTACAAAATTGAAGTTCACGGTTTGTGGACGCAACTCGAACTCCAACGGGCCTATTTGTTTCGGGAGAACATGGCGTTGCAACTCTTTCCACCAACAGAGCAAGCCACCACCGTCGTAGCGTCTTGTATGGGAAATCCCAGTCATTTGTGGCCAATTCACTGGTCCTGTGCTGTAGATTTGGCAGTGGGCAATGTTGTGGCATGGTCTCGTTGGGGATTGTTGCCTCCTTGGTATCTGTGGCCACTGTTGATATTGCCGCTGTTTGTACGACAAAATCGAAATTGGATGCTGGCGATCGGTTTACCCGTGTCCATTTTGGTTCCACTGTTGCTGTCTGGGCTGGTGTGGCAGCCACCACGGTATTTGTTTTGGACGGTCTGGTTGTGGTTGGCAGGGCTGGTATGGGGCATACACTCGCTGAGGAAACTTTGTATGGGTCGATCATCAAAGTACCTTGTATCGGTAGGTGTGATGAGTGCTTTGGGGCATTGGCTTTGGGCAGCACCGATGTTGAATTCCAGTGACAAACCAAAAGATTGGCCGACGACGGGGCGTTTGGTGAGCGAACAAGTCGGTGCAATGGTTTTAGACTGTACGGGACGTGGATATACGATGTCGCAATTGTCCAGCCATCGACCCTTGGATTGGTCGTTGGTCACAACACAGACGGATTGCATAGACACAATATTCGCCAGTGATGCCGAAGGTTGGGGGGTTGATACCATATTGTCAGAACGTCGATTTGCGGCCCCAGACGGATGGACGTTGGAAACAGGGTTTGACTTCAACAGTGGTGTTGTTTGGATGTACCGACGAGAGCGGATTCAGTGACAATATTTCCTAACATAGGCAGAAACACAAAAGGACATCAAGCAGTCACTTGGTGTCCTTGTGTAATCTAAGGCGACGACCGGATTCGAACCGGTGAATATTGGTTTTGCAAACCAGCCCCTTAAGCCACTTGGGTACGTCGCCGTGTGCTTCCCAATATATCAACATCCCAATTCTTGTCAAGAAAAGCACAGTACTTTTTGACCATGATTGGATTTTGATGGGTTAAGAAGGAATATGCAACAGATTAACTGCACAGTGGAGCATGAAGGGTTTCGACTCGCTCGGTATTGCTCCAAGTTTATTCCCCAGGTCTCCTCTCTCAAACGCGCCAAAAAGTGGATCAAAAATGGGTGGATTACCTTGAATGGCAAACGGGCGCAGTCCGGTTGGTTCGTGAAAAAAGGAGACAAAATCAACGTGTCACTCCCAGACGAGATTTTGCCTGTGTGGGAGCATCCATTGGATGTTCATTGGGAAGACGATCACGTTGCAGTGGTCTATAAACCAGCTGGGATGCCTGTTCATTCTCGAGAACGTCGATCGTTGAGACACACACTTGGGTTTGCCTTGCAACCCACTTCTGAAATCGATGCCTTGGTCCAATTTGAACCCGTTCATCGATTGGATGCCAGAACACAGGGCTTGATGCTGATCTCCAAAACGGCGAAGGCCCGTGCACAACTGGGATTGGACTTTGCTGACCACACATCCATTCACAAGATGTATCAGTGCTTGGTTGTTGGCACCGCCATCGATGGTTCGTCCAATTCTGAAATCGACGGCAAAAGTGCCCGAACCCAGTGGAAGGTACTCGGTGTATACCCATCGTACTTTACCGAAGCCGTCTCGCTGGTGGAAGTGCAAATTTTTACTGGCAGGACCCATCAGATTCGTCGACACATGCTGGAGGCGGGAACGCCCGTACTCGGCGATGATCTGTATACCATTGGTCGGCCACTTCGCAACAAAGGGCTCTTTTTGTGCGCTACTCAGTTGGGGTTCACTCACCCTGTGAGCCAAGAAGCCATTCAAGTCAGTGTGCCCACGCCACACAAACTTCAAAAACGATTGGAATTTGAAGCCAAATACATTAAACAAAAACAACAATGATGTGATGGGAGACCTGCTATGAAGTTTAAACTGGAACATGTACTGCCTGCCGACATCGACTATGCTTGGAGCACCATCATGAGTGAAGAGTTTTTCAAGAAGTCTTACGAGAAGTCTGGGGTGGAACGAACGCTCTTGTCTTCCGAAGAGCGGGGTGGCAAGACCCATTCGGTCATTCGTGTGAAGGTCTTGGAGCCGATGCCCAAAGTGGCTGCCAAAGTGCTGGGCTCCAGTCAGTTGGTTTGGAATCAGCAGCAGGTGATTGACAACGCTACCCACACCATGCAGTGGCGCATCGAGATTCCCAATGCCAAGCAAGTCTCGGCGCAAGGTAGTTTTCGTCTTGTGAGAGAGGGCAACCAATGTGTCCGGGTCGTCGAGGGAGACGTTCGAGTCAAGATACCGTTGGTGGGCCGCAAGGCAGAAGGGCACGTCTGTGCAAAACTGAGCAAGTCCTATGAAGATTCTGCCAAGTTTACCCAAGACTGGTTGCGTACCCACCCCAAAGAATAAACGATTCAATGGTACCATAGGGTGTGGGTGGCACAAAGATTTGGGACGGTTTCGGTCTGTCGGTTACATTAGTGGCAGTCGGAGGTGTAAAGATGACGTTACATAAATGGGCGGTTCCTTTTGTACTGTGTACGGGAGCCTTGCAACTCGCTTGTTCTGGGGCAGAAGACAAGCCCCAAGGGGATGAGCCAGAGGTGTTGGAAGTGTATTCTTTCTCTAGACCGGTGGGCCATTTGGTGGACCGTTTGGCTGGAGATGCGGTGACACACACTTGTATTTTGCCAGAGGATGTGGATGCAGCCACGTGGAAACCCGATACAGATTTGATTGTGAAACTTCAACAGGCCGACTTGTTGTTTTCCAACGGTTTGGGCTTTGAGGGGTGGGTCAAAACTGCCGCCTTGCCGTCATCCAAACTGATTGAAGCAGCCAAAGGGATTGAGCCGATTCGGATGGAGGGAAAAACACACTCACACGGCAAAGGGGGCGCGCATTCTCATGGGGAAATCGATCCCCACGCGTGGTCCGACCCGATGAATTATTTGGCGATGGCAAAAGTGGTGGCTGGGGCCATCATTAAAAGCGATGCCTCTCTCAAAGCAACGGTGGATCAAAATCTATCAACCTTGTCAGCAGAATTGGATGCTTTGAACAGAGACAACACTGCCGTCATGGCGGGCTTAAAGGACGTTTCACTGGCGGCCAATCACCCATCGTTCTCTTATTTGATGCAGTCACAGGGGTTGAGCATTGAAAACTTCGACCTTGATCCAGAAGGTGCCCTTGCCGATGGAGAAGTCACCAAACTGACTACGTGGTTGGAAGCCCATCCAACGGCGGCCTTGTTGTGGGAAGCTGAGCCCTCAAAGGCAGCGGTTGCAGGACTGCCTACGGTTCAGCACTTCTTTATTGACCCTTTGGAAGGCCCAGTGGACGGACGCTATGATTACGTTGCCCAAGCCAAAGCAAATCAAGAACGATATCGCAACATTGCGTTGCAATATGCCAAACCAGCAGATGCCCAAACTCCTTAAAGCCTTTTTGAGAACACCGAATTATGAACATCTTTCGACATCTTTTCCATACTCTTCTGGCCGGCATGTTCTGTGTTGGGCTGTCCAACAGTGCCGAAGCATCCGTCACGCAAAATCCCATCGATTGGATTGAGGCCCACGGCCC
>CBFICN010000274.1:0-4626 GCA_965661045.1 uncultured Myxococcota bacterium | reverse complement strand
AGTACTTATTCTCTTTGGTTTCTGCAGTCGGAAAAGCTGCTGTTTCACGAGAGTAAGCATAATTCCATTCCATGGACATCAATGTAGACTGATCGTGTGGTGCCTGGCGCAAAGGCGATTCCTCAACGGTCAACTGCCCGTCAATCACTTGTTGAATTTCTTGACGGATTCCAATCATCGCTTCCACAAATCGATTCAGCTCTTTCAAAGGCTCTGACTCTGTGGGTTCGACCATCAATGTACCCGCTACTGGCCAAGACATTGTCGGTGCATGAAACCCATAATCAATCAACCGCTTGGCGATGTCGGTCACTTCAATTCCATACTTTTTGAATGGTCTCACGTCCAAGATGCACTCGTGAGCCGATCGACCGTGCTGGCCTCGATACAGAATGGGGTAATGATCTTGTAGACGGATTGCGAGATAATTGGCTGACAGAATGGCGACCTCACTGGCTTTCTTCAGCCCCGAAGCACCACACATCGCGATGTAAGCCCAAACGATTGGCAAAATTGATGCAGAACCATACTCTGCACCCGCAACAGCCCCAGAGTTAGACTCTAATGGATTCCCAGGAAGATATGGAGCCAAGTGTGCCTTCACACCAATCGGACCCACTCCGGGCCCCCCTCCTCCGTGAGGAATGCAGAATGTCTTGTGTAGATTCAAATGACAGACATCCCCACCGATGTCTCCAAATCGAGACAGTCCAACCATGGCATTCATATTGGCACCATCCATATACACCTGCCCACCAAAGCCATGAACAATGTCACAAATCTCTTGAATGGCTTCCTCAAAGACACCATGGGTTGAAGGGTAGGTCACCATCAAGGCAGCCAATTTGTCGCCTGCACTTTCGGCCTGTAGTCGCAAGTCTTCTAAGTCAATGTTGCCTTGGTCATCACATTTTACCTTCTTGACCTTCATTCCCACCATCACCGCCGAAGCAGGATTGGTACCGTGTGCAGAGGTTGGAATCAGACAGATATCACGTGACTCACCATCGCCTTGATTGGCCTCATGATACCGTTTGATCGCCAATAGGCCTGCATATTCACCTTGAGAACCTGCGTTTGGCTGTAGAGAAACCGAATCAAACCCAGTAATTTCAGCCAACCACTGTTCTAAGTCCTCAAACAATCTTGCATAGCCCTTTGTTTGGTTCTGTGGAGCATGTGGATGAATGGCATTGAACCCAGGCCACGCGATCGGGATCATCTCCGTGGTTGCGTTGAGTTTCATCGTACAAGAACCCAATGGAATCATCGCTGTGTCCAGTGCGAGATCCCGCTTTGCCAGTTTATGAAGATAGCGAAGCATCTCTGTTTCTGAATGGTAAGAAGAGAACGTTTCATGCGTCATAAACGATGTGGTTCTCACCATAGAATCTGGAATCATGGAATCCGCTTGAGCAACCAAGTCCACACCAAATATTTGGGTCAAATCTTCAAGGTCTGTCTCTGTGGTGCACTCATCTAGAGCGACTACAATATCGCCATTGTATTGACGAAGATTGATCTTCTTTGCCCGGGCGTTGGCCAAAATCTTTTCACTGTCCACACCCGACACGTGAACGGTGTCAAAGAATGAAGATGGCACGGTATACCCGGCAGCCTCCAATGACTGTGCCAATCGACACGTAGAACGATGCACCTTATCAGCGATGGTCTTCAACCCTTTCGGACCGTGATACACACCATACATGGCTGCAACATTGGCCAGAAGTGCCTGAGCTGTACAGACATTGGAAGTCGCCTTTTCACGGCGAATGTGCTGTTCCCTAGACTGTAATGCCATTCGAAGCGCCTTTCGCCCGTTGGCATCGACACTCACACCAATGATCCTTCCGGGCATTGACCGAGACAACTTTTTGGAACAAGCCAGAAAGGCTGCGTGTGGACCACCAAAACCCAGTGGAACGCCAAAACGCTGCGTGTTTCCAACCACAATATCTGCCCCGATTTCTCCTGGCGGCTTCAACATCGTCAACGCCAACAGGTCAGTGGCCATCACAACCATTGCTCCGGAACCTTTGGCTTTGGAAATAACTTCAACATAATCGACGATTTCACCACTCGTTGCTGGATATTGCAACAAGATTCCAATTGTGTTTTCGTCAACCGTACAGGTTTCATGATCCACCAAAGCAACCTCAACACCCATCGGTGCCGCACGCGTTTGTACAATCGATATTGTATTCGGATGACACAGTTTGGATACCAAAAATTTCTTTGTTGACCTGTCTTTCTTTCTCTTCTTTACTTTGGCTCGAACCACCATAGCCATGGCTTCTGCAGCTGCGGTCGCTTCATCCAGCAACGAAGAGTTGGAAATTTCCATACCGGTCAAATCTTGAACCATTGTTTGGAAAGTCAACAACGCTTCCAGCCTACCTTGAGAAATTTCAGCTTGGTAAGGGGTATACGATGTGTACCAGCTTGGATTCTCGATCAAGTTCCGCAAGATCACTGTGGGTGTATGACATCGATGGTACCCCATCCCCATAAACGAGCGCCATACCTCATTTGCATTTGCCATTTCTGACAATGTCTCCAACGCCTCTGCTTCTGTTAAGGGCTGAGGCAGATGCAATTCCCTCTGCATTCGAATGCTGGCTGGAATGGTCTCGTTGAGAAATGTTTCCATTTTCTCAGCTCCGACAACACTCAACATATGTGCTATATCTTTGTCCGACGGACCCAAATGGCGACGGATAAACCCTTCATGAAGCTCCATATCTTCCTCACGCTAAAAGTCTTTTCACTCTTAGCCGATTCCAATCTATTTGCCGATAGAAAACGTCAACAATTTTTGAATAAAATGTGCATTTTACATGTAAAAAATCAAAAAGCCCCTACCGAAGTAGAGGCTCTGAATCAAGAATCAAAGTTTAGATTACTTTTTCTTTGGCTGAGCTTTCGCGCTTGCGCGGTCTTTCAAGCCTTTACCAGCTTTAAAAGATACAACGTAAGTAGCTTTGATGTCGATTGAACCTTCAGGATAGTCTTTGTTCAATTTCTTTTCTTTTGCTGCTTTTTCCTTCGCGCTCAACTTGCCAGGGATACGCCATTGGCCTTTGCTGTATGCAGGGTGAGTACCTTTACGAGCTGCACGGAAACGAGTTGAGAAAGTACCAAAACCAGGAATGGTTACTTTGTTGCCGCTGTGCTTAGCATTTTTGGTTTTAGGAGCAGGCTTTTTGAACAAGAATTCAGCAATGATACCTTCATCGTCGAACAATGCAGTAACAACTTCTTGAGACAAAGCTTTGGTGATGCGAACGTCTTCAGATGTTCCACCGTTGATTGTCCAGTAAAGAGCTTCAGAAAGTTCTTTTTTGTTCAAGTTCTGATCTTTGTCAGAGTCAGACATATCGCGTTTTTTGGTGCCTTTTTCAAAGAAAAATACTTCAAGATTTTTGGCCATGGGATTCTCCAAGATTGGATTTTTGTTGTTTGAAAGTTAGGTAAGATATGCACCGACAACGTCGAATGCACTCTCATATATCTACAAAGTTTTTTTATTTGTGCAAGAAAAAACAACACATTGGAGCAAAAAAAACATCGAACAAATACACCAAACCGCCTATACCTTTGATAGAATCGATACAAAAGTCAAATCTCAACCCAATACAAATTACATGCACTTTTTCATACAAATACTGAAAGACAGTAGGTGCAAACGGTAAATTATCGTATTCTTGGAGACCACATGCGCAGTCAATCACTAAAGTTTCTCATTGCCACTTCTCTACTTTTTCACGTCACATCTGCTTGGGGACAAACTACACCCAGTCACTCCTCAGAAGACAACACCGACGAAAGTGAAAAACAAGAAGAGAAAGAAGAAAATGGCCCAAATGAAGCAGAAACAAGTACAGAGAAGACAAATTCTATAGAAGAAACAACTCCACAAACGCAAAAGATAGAAGGAATATCCAATATAGAAGGAAGTTCCACCTCTGAGACAGAAGATACCACTCAAGACACTTCAGAGAACACAGAACAAAGTGGATTACAAAGTGGATTACAATTCAATCCAGAGGAAACACAATCCTTGGATACAGCCTTGACCAAGGAGCAAATTAAATGGTTGCAACCAACACGTGGAAAGTTACCTCAAAACCCCTATCAACATGTTGACTTTACAGCCTACACTCTTGAATGGGGAGAAGTCCAGGCTGGTTTAAACCGGAGCACGGTAGGTATTTTGCCACGAACACAGGTGGGCACCCAAATACCACTTTGGGGATTGGGCATTCAAAATGCCAATGCAAAAGTCAATGCACTTCGCATGGGACCTGTAGATTTGGCGCTCACCGGGAATTACATGCGTCTGTCTCCAGCGAATGAAGGGGACTTGTCCATTCAGTATTATGGTGTGGGTGGATACGGTTCTCTGAGACTGTTGGACAACTGGAGCCTCCATGCTGGCGGTCAATATGCAGAACTCAACCTCAGTGGCGTCCCTGACCTCGCCGCGCTGAGTGGTCCAATAAAAACGTTTACGGGATTGACGGATAAGGACATAACGGAGATCACCAAGGCCATTGGTGAATCAGTCAATTATGCAAGATCAGAGCAAATTCTGTCAGCCAAAATCGCAACCGATATTCGACTGAA
>CBFICN010000273.1:0-4639 GCA_965661045.1 uncultured Myxococcota bacterium | reverse complement strand
AATTGTTGAGGATGCGATGCGGTCGACCATTCATGGTTTCAGTATACTCCACTGTATTTGTAGAGTAGCAGTTTTGATTGACAAATTTATAATTGCCTTCTTTTTCTTTCACCTGTGCCACGCCATTGACAAACACAACGTTGTTTTTGACTTTGATTTTGTCTCCTGGCAGACCGACTACACGTTTGACGAAATCCCGTGTAAAGAACGGTGGGAAAGGGAAATCAAATTTTTTGACAAACTCGTCTTGTCCCGGGTTTGGTTTGACAAAAACAATGACGTCTCCTCGCTCTGGAACCTGGGGGTCTCCAATGGAAATGCGCGTGAGGGGAATTCGCCAACCGTATGAAAATTTTGTGACCAAGATGTGGTCGCCAATTTGCAACGTGGGTACCATCGAACCACTGGGGATTCTAAATGGTTCTGCAATCGACGAACGAATGAAAAACACCATGAAGATGGCCGGACCCCACGTGATGAAAACATCCCAGCACCACTCACCAAATCCCATGGGTGTGGTGTCTTCTAAGGTCTCATCCCACTCTTCTTCGCTGTCGTCTTCAAAGTCGCTGTCGTCAAATGTACTCATGTCGCATCCCAAATTGTTGAGTTGATATATCCGATTCTCTACCATTCTTCTAGTGACTTTGTTGTCTTGTCTCGGTTAGAAGATAGTAGGGCAGATGAAAAGACAACTATGGAGTGTCATGAATTCTTTTTATTCCAGATTGAATCGACTTGACCGAACGCGTCATCGCAAGGACATTTCAACATCTGAATTTCGAGCCGGTGTTGCCATTTTGGTTCGCCCAGACGATCACATTTGTATGATTCGACGAGCCGTCAAAGAGCGAGACTATTGGAGTGGACACATGGGATTTCCCGGTGGGCGTTTTGAAGAGGGTGATGAAGATTTGCTTCAAACGGCCTTTCGAGAAACGCACGAAGAGATCGGGGTACGATTGGTCGAAGGGCAATATCGAGGACGGTTGTCTGATATTCACCATCCAAAAATGCAAATCGCGGCTTTCGTGTTTGATGCCCCAGATCCGTTGACCTTTATCTTGGAAGAAAGTGAGGTCGCTGAAGTGCATTGGTTGCCCCTCCCAGCTTTTCAAGATCCTGCACATCGAGGCACGCGAGAGGCAACATACAAAGGTCAGCCGTATCAGGCTCCCGTGGTGAACATTGGGACAGCGGACGTGTGGGGGATTTCGTTAACGTTCATCGAAAACTTGTTGCATCGACTCGAAGCATGAACGCGAACTGGATGGAGAGGATGATGGAATTGAGAGCATGACAGGAGTCGTGATTCTACATTTGTGGCTATCCAATGCCTTCGCAGAGCCTCCCTGTATGACAATGTCAAGGTGGTCACACTGGCAGTCTCGTTCGTTGAGAGAAGCCCCAACAGTCAGATCACCATTCGAGCACGTGGATGCCTTTGAGACTCCGTTGGGACAAGTGGCTTTTTCGGAGCACTTTGCCCTGCACTGGGGTGTGGAGTTTGAGTCTGTAGATCGGGTGGATGAGATATTGACATTGCTTGAAGATACGTGGACTCTTCAGGTGGAAGAGTGGGGTATGTTGCCACCCACAACCGACCGCTATTTCAATGTGTACTTGGGCAGTACGGGCGATAATATGCCAAGTGATTTGGGTGTGGCTGGTTATTATGACGTGGATGATCTGGGGTCACCAATGGTTGTCCTGGGAAATTATGTCACGGACTCTTGGTCGATTGCCAAAACAACCATCCCGCATGAGTTTTTTCATGCTGTACAGCATCGTACTGGATCCTATACACAGTTTGCCGATCGTTGGTATTGGGAAGCGAGTGCTACGTGGGTTGAGCAAGAGGTGTTGCCTTCCCATCCTTCCCACGCCGATTTTCTATTCGGTTATGCTCTGCGACCGTATTTGCCACTGGCGCATTTTGAACTGTATTCATCGGGCAATATTGAAGAGTATCATCCGTATGGGGCGTTCATTGTTCTTCAGTTTCTAACTGAACACGGTCAGCAAAATACAGATGTTGTCGCTTCTTGGATGACCCCGACCGACACCGAAAAGCCCATTGGCTGGTGGCACGACCATCTTGACGGGCAGGACTTGAGTCTTGGTTCCATGTTGTCAGACTTCTCGGCCCACAATGTGTTTTGGGATTATGAAGACTCCGTAATTTATGAAACGCAGGTTGCATCCTATGTGACCTCGGATCCCATGCTCGATGAGCGTGTTGTGGGGACGCTTTCGATTGAGGATACAGCACCTCAAACTCCAGCAGGTTTGAGACCGGGGGCCTTTGGATACAATTGTTGGACTCTCGACACTCCTGTCTCCTCAATGACTGAAGCCACAGACACAATCGAACTGTGGTTTGATGGCACAACGGTGGGCGATCATTTTAATGCTGTGGATTGGCGCCTCCAAGTGGTGTACAAGAACCGTGATGGCATTCAATACCGAAATCTTCCAACGGTAGCGGGAGAAGGTGTGTGGTCTATGGAGCGTGTGCTCAACGAAGCGACAGGGGATATCACCTTGGTGGTGCTGTCGGATTCCTTGGATGCGCACATTGACGAACGCTTTACCTATTCGTTGCAACTGAGGCGCATTGAAGAACCAAAAACTATGGGGTGTCTTGTTGTTCCGTTGGAACAGGTGCTTCTGATTTGGTGGGTGCCAGTGTTGGGGCTTCTACGGCAGCGACGCTCGGGTTGGCATCCAATTCAATGATGAGAACACCATCTCCTTCATTGAAGGTTTCTCGATTGACTTCGTAGGTCTGAAGTTGTTTCTCTAATATGCCCAAGGCCTGAGCGTTGTATGCACCCAAATCCACAACAACCCATCGCAATCCAGCATCGACCAATTCTTTGAGACCCTTGCGGCGGCGTTTGGTGAAGCGTTCATCATAAGCGGACGCCGGAATCGGGTTTCCGGTGACCATTGGGTGAGCCAGATCGTCCCATTCTCGAACCAGTCTGTATACATACTCAGAACCTTCGAAGGCATATAGGGTTTTGAGGCCTGGTTTGTCATAGATCTTTTTGCCGTGAATGGTTTGAAAGTACTGCACATCAGAAGATGATAGAGAGTCTGCGAGGTTTGCAAAGACAGGGAGATCGCTGCGTTTTCCACTTTTTGGTGGTGGTCGCATTTGGGGCAGCATGATCAGTGCACCATCTTCAGGTTGTTCAGCCAAGTAGGTGGCAAACTGAATGTGGGGAAGGCTTTGTTTTGGAAAGTGTAAGTCAATTTGGCTGGTTCTGACACATAGAAATGTACCCAATGCAACCAGCAGCGCGGCGTATATTGTACGGCCTTTCAAGACTGTCTTTCCCCAGCTTTGACGCTCCACCCAGAGACTGAGTCTGTACACGCCCAGACTGCCACCAACAACAAAGCACATGGCAGAAGGGATCAACCAGCGTTGTGGAAATCGAATCTCACCCAATCCCGGAAAGGCATACAGATGTGCATTGAGATTCAGAATTTGATTGCCAATCGGATATCCAAAAGATCCGATCCAGTAGCTTAAGTGCACAGGCAGTTTTTCATTGAGCCCCAATGACAGATTCAACATCAAGATTCCAGCCAGCGCCCACGGCAGTGATCTGGGCAACCCCAACACGATCATTGCAGTGGAAAACCACAAAATGGGCATTGGAATTGCGGTTGGAACCAGTGAGGCATCTCGCATCAACGTGGTGCCAAAGTCATGTCTCCACCACACACGCAAGTCTGCAGCGTTCATTTTCCACAAACTGAGGTACTCTTCCGTAGAAGACTCCCCCAAGGGGAATAGGCTGTACAAAGCACCCATCAATGCTGCACCGGCCACACAAATTGTCAGCAGTGACCCCATCGTCCACACAAAATCGAGCCGTTCTTCTATTTTCCACCGTCGAATAAAGGACCACGGCAGTACGATGACTCCAGTCAACGCAGCGTAGATTGCATGGTAAGGAGAGTCTAGAGCCACCAAAACGGCCATCAAGCCAGCGCCCACCCCCCACTTTGGCGATATTTCGGTAAAGGCTTTCCAAGTCATTCCCAACAACAGTGGAACTCCCCATAGAGAGAGATGCTCAGGGGTACCATCTGAAATCGCGTGGAGCAACATGGGCTGGGTCATCACCAATCCCCCCATGGCACACCCAATCGACCAAGATTTTGTCAGTTGTCGAACCAACCAAGCGGTACTGACTCCGATTGCCAGCAAAATCATCGCTACGCTGAGGTTCCAAGCGATCACCGGTCCAAAGAAAAATCCCAGTGGGGACAGCAACACGCTGGTGGTCCAGGGCAGTGTCAGTGCGACCACACCAGCTGGGAAATTGATCTGATCAGACCAAATGGGGGTTTCCGGTGGCAACATAGACCGTCGAACGTGGTCAAAACTCCACATTCCTCGAATGGCATCTGTGTCAGCATCCCCTAAGATTTCGGTGTTCAATACCGGCCAAATTGGAATGAGGGTCCAATATACCGCCGCTGCCAAAATGAAAACGGTCACCCAGAACCCTGACGTAGAAGAGGGTGGGGCGATCGGCATTTTTGGACGGAAACGAGCAGAAGAAGACATGTTCAACAATAGAGAGTGGGGTTTGTTTCTGTGAATCGTATCACAAAC
>CBFICN010000272.1:0-4729 GCA_965661045.1 uncultured Myxococcota bacterium | reverse complement strand
TCGTCATCGGTTTCACTGGTCGGCAAGGTGGTGGTTGAACAGTCGTTGATGATTCCATCGCACAGTTCTGGTGCACCAGCATAGATATTGGCATTTGTATCATCGCAGTCTCCATTGACGGCTACGTATCCAGTGGGTGCGTCACAGGCAGTTTGACTTTGGGTATCGAGTCCAACACCATCGCCATCGTCATCCAAATACCAAGTGGTGGCGTTGACTGCGCCAGCCTCATCGCTGACACCGTTGCAGTTGTTGTCCAGACTGTCCCCACATATTTCGGGTTCACCGGGGTTGATTTGAGAGGCCGCATCGTCACAATCTCCACCAACTGTTGAGAGTCCTTCAGTCAACTCACAGGCTTCGATGGTGCTGTTGTCTCCATAGCCGTCTAGGTCGGCATCGACATAGAACAGGGAGAGTAGACCTTCATCGACTTGACCGTCACAGTTGTTGTCTACGCTGTCACAAACTTCTTCAGCATCTGGAAAGATGGTTGAATCTGTGTCGTCACAGTCTCCACTGAGGGCAACATAACCATCTTCTGGAAGACAGGTCTCTGCCGTCTGGTTGGCATCGCCCACACCGTCCCCATCGGCATCAAGGTACCATTCGCTTGGAATGTTTTCGTCAATTTCTCCGTCGCAATTGTTGTCCAGTCCGTCACAAACTTCCGTATTGGAGGGATACATGTCAGCCTGTGTGTCGTCACAATCATTGCCGTTGGGAACAGTGCCGTCGGGTGCATCACAGGCTTCAACGGTGTCCTCGGGGTTTCCAAACCCATCGCCATCGGCGTCGACATAGAACACATCGGTGACGCCTTCATCGACCGTGCCGTCACAATTGTTGTCCACGCCGTCACAGGTTTCGGTTGCACCCGGATAGATACTGGCGTCGTTGTCGTCGCAGTCATCCCCTTCGAGATAGCCATCGCCATCCAAGTCGCTTTCCGTAACAACCACTTCATCGGTGTCGGTGGTCGGCGTTTTGACTTCAGTTTGGCAGGCGGTCAACAGTAGACCAATAGAAATGATTCGCATGGGCTCTCCATCCATACACAAGATGTGCGTATGGTACATGTGCCCACTTTAGCACAAACGAACGTTGCGTAAACCCTTTAATACATACGCTTGATTCGGAGAGGACATCCTGGGCGACCGGCAATCCCATTTAAGGTTGGAGTGATTTGAATCTGGTCATTCTGTAGGGTGTCCTTGATTCCACCGATAATGGCGTGAGTGGAACGGAGGCCACCCAACCAAGCACGCGAATCACTGATGTAGAGGAGGTCGCCTTCTTTGGCAGTCAGTTCTGTGGCAACGTTGGCAGAGATGTAGGCAACCGGTCTATCACCCTGTACTTCTTCATCGCCCACTTCGAAATTGACAATCATCCAATCACTCATCTCTTCAGTACCGTCTGATCCTTTATAATTGCGAATGGCGTCTTTGATGGTGCCCCAAACCAAACCTTTGATGGAGTCGTGGTTTTGATTCGGAAATAGGTAGCCGGTGACCAATCCAATTGCCATACAGACACTCATACCGAAAAATCCGCGCATGAACTTATACTGATCTTTGCCCGCTAAGAAGCCCTCTTGTGCCTCTTTCATTGGAACGCCGTGTGCAAATGGTGTGATGATTTCCGGCTGAAGGATCGACCAGAAAATGATGGAGAGCCCAAGCAACATTGTGATGATGGCGGCTTTGGTAGAGAATCGTCGCCAAAATACACCCAAGAGTAGAGTGATGACCAAAGGAGGGGTGATCGCTGCGGTAAAGGCTCCGTGCGCGGAGTAAATCGAGCCAAAACTTTGGAATACAGGAACGAGTAGCACTCCAATTACGGCAATCGAAACAGAAGAAATGCGTGCCATTTTGAGCATTGAACTTTCTGATGCATCCGGTTTCAAGGGTCTATAGATGTCGTTGACCACGATGGCAGAAATGGCGGTGATCAGGGTGTCAACTGTAGACATCAGTGCTGCGGTCAAGGCAGCCATCACCAAGCCAAACACACCCGGTTGCGATAAAAAGCTTGAAGTGATGAAGAAGGCTTCTTTGGGTTCCATGTCGGGTAAGACGCCCGCTGACGTAAGGGCTTGACCAACCCAGCCACCCGAGGCGACCACCAGTGCCGCAATCGGCATCAACACCAACAGCATGGTCATGACGGCTTTTCGTGAATCGTCCACAGAACGGGCTGCCATTAAGCGCATGACCATTCCTTGGTTCAAAAAGTAGAACATGGCAGAATTGGCCATTGCGTCTTGCCAGAAAATTCCCACGGCTGGATAAGAGGGGTCTTCATTGAAATTGGGAAAGGCGAGTCGATGCGTTCTGGGCAAGTGGGTCCAAAACATGTCAAAACCACCCAAATACTCAATACCAAAAACAAGCAACAACAATCCGGTGATCAGCAACATGACCCCTTGAAATAGATCGGTCATGATCACAGAGGTTTGGCCACCAAATGCGACATAAGTGGTGGATACGGCGGCGACCAGCATGGCAGACGTAAAGATGTCCCAGCCGATCAAAATATTGAGGGCTTGACCCATCGTAAACAGGTTGATGCCGACATAGCCAATTAGATAGGCGAGCAATAAATAGGTGGCCACATTGCGAGCAGCAGGACTGAATCGACGTTGGAAATATTCTGGAATGCTGATGACTTTGGAAAAGTACAGAATGGGCAACCATCCAAAGAGTAGAAGGGGGACCCAAAACCAGTCGTTCATATAGGTTTGTGAAGAGGCAATTCCATAGGAATAGGCAATCTTCGAGTACTTTACAAAGGACGAGGACCCAATTGTTGTGGCGACCAGTGAGAATGCAATGAGCCACCAAGAAAAACGCTGCCCACCAAAAAAGAAGTCTTTGGTGCTGCTTTGTCCACGTCCAAACCACGTACCAATCAGAATCATGGCGACGAAATATCCAATCATGATGCCATAATCTAGATCGGTTCCCAGTTTACCCCGTTCTTCTTTGGGGTGTAGGATTTGCTCAGCCGTTTTCTGAATCTTGGTGATTTCAGCAGGAGATTTGGATTCTCGAAATTTTGGTGCAGGGTAATCGGTTGCCAGGATCGCATCCTGTGTTTTGGGTTGTCCCTGATCATCCATGACCACATAGCGTTCTTGCTCAGCCATTGGTGCATACTGAAGATAGCCTTGTACACCGGCAAAAAAGAACAAACCGGCAAACACAACAACTAGGTTGCGTAAGCCGGATCCTTGAGTATCAAAATACTGTTGTTTAAACCCGTAGACCAAACCAATGGCGAAAATGAGGCCACCGATAAGGTATTGATAGATGTATGCGTCCATAGAAAACCCACAGCTGTAGAATTGTTTTGGGCATCATAACATGTTCCCAACAAGACTACAGTGTGGTGTGTTGACTATGATAATTGGTGGACGAATTATTTGATGTTGTCGATTGACTGTGTCATTTCCATATCAAAAGAAGTACGCAAGGTCAGCAATGAGCCTTCACGAGCTGGCTCCCAAGTGGTGATGAAAGACATTTGTGGCTTCACAATGGTTCCTTCCACTTCAGTACCAACAAAGTCAACGATCGTTTCTTTGGCGTACTCTACAGGCTGAGGGGTTTCAGGTGATTGAGCAAATGCCATTGTGAAAGTGCTTAGGATGAACATGAGCATGATTTTCTCCGGTGTTGTACTGGCTTGAGTGCCAATATACAGTGTAGACGATCAAGTTGCTTCGTTCGTACAAAATGTGACAAAAATTAAGACTTTTTATTTTTATTGGCAGTTAATACTCGAGGTGACCGACGCGTCCACGCGATTGGTTGAATTCAAAGTTTCGATAAAACAGGTCATTTAACCCATCTCCAGTAAAGTCTTCGTTCACAGAGATGTTTCCATCCAGGGGATCAAATCGGTAAATGGCTTCTGCAAAGTCTACGTTGAGCCACCCAACAGCCGGAAATCTGTCACCATCTATCAAGTATGCTTGATTGCCATCTCCAAAAATGTAGTCGGATTCACCATCTCCAGTGATATCTGACAATACCTCAAAGACTTCTCCACTGATGTCAAAACCATACGCCCCTGTTCGAATACCACCGCTACCCATTCCAATCCGCGTGCCGTGATGAATGTAGGCCTTGTCTTCATTGCCATTCATGCCGACCAGTAAGTCGTTGTAGCCGTCGCGATCAATATCACCAGCGGCTTTGACGAAACCAACTTGGTCTCCTTCATACTCTCCAAACAGGTGGGCGTCCCAGTCTACGATATCTCCACCAAGGAGAATGCTGGTTGCTTTGGTCACATAGACCCCACCAGCGTTGAGGTAGGGCGTTTTCACCGCTTGAACCCCCATGGCAATGTCGTCGCGTCCATCACCGTCCATATCGCCAATGTTTGCCAGTCGCACACCTTGAAGGGCGACGTCTGTAGACAAGGGGTGTGATTGAATCACTTGTCCGATCTCATTCAAAGAATAGGTGCCCGGCGTGATGCCTCCCATTCGAATGACGTGGCTTTGAGCGATCGGTTCGTTCCATTGATTGGTCGTCAAGCTTGAAATCACCAAGTCAGAGACCCCGTCGTTGTCTAGGTTTACCCCTCCAAGAACGTTGTAGCCGGCTTGTGCATTCGCTTCAACGCCCTCAAAGATGTAGTCGGCTTGATTGGTGGGCAGAACAACAGAATTTTGAAGACTGCTGCCCAGAAAAATGTAGACAGCACCACCATC
>CBFICN010000271.1:0-4738 GCA_965661045.1 uncultured Myxococcota bacterium | reverse complement strand
TTCCCAGACATTGTGCTCGGTCCACCACAAGGATTTGGAGAGTATCGTGGTTCATTGGATGTACTCACCTTGGGCGATGGTGGCTCCATTACCCTTGCTTTTGCACAAACCATCATCGATGGTGAAGGACCCGACTTCATTGTTTTTGAAAATGTATTTGTCGGATGGCTGGAGACCGGCATCGTATCGGCCAGTGAAGATGGGGAAACGTGGTTCGTCTGGGAGTGTGATGCAATCGATGTGGAGAACAACTTTCCAGGATGCGCTGGGGTCAACCCAACCCACTCTCACCCAGACAATTGCATTGATGCGCGCGATCCAATTTTAGCCGGTGGCGATGTTTTCGACTTGAGTGACGTCGGTCTATCTGCAGCAAAGTTCATTCGAATTGAAGACTCTGGTGCCAACACACTGGGTGGGTTTGATTTGGATGCGATTGCCATCCTCCATGGAGAACCCAACTGAACGGTCTCTGACTTGGAACCACCCTCTTGATCAATTACAAGGAGTCCAGTTTTACCGCTGCTCTACTGGAGACTGGAGATCCGTGTGTCCACTCAACTTGACAAAGAACGCTCTTGGAATGCTGCATTGATCGCAAAACCCGGAAACATCGATCTGCACATTCCATCAAAAAACATTCAAGGAGACATCCCCGTACAGTTTTATGGTGGGTGCCTACTGTCCAACGGTCCCGGATGGAATCAATACGGTGACATCAATATTCACCCCTTTGATGGACACGGCTACCTGCGCTCTTTTGCGTTTGAGCCAGATGGGTCAGTTTCCCTCAAGGCTCGATTTATTGAAACAACCGCTTATCAGCGTGAACGAGAAGACGAACAGTTCAAGATACGGGGCTTTGCAACCAACCCCCACGATCAATTCTGGAAAAACATTGGCTACGACATCCCCAGAAATGTGGCCAACACAACCGTATACCGCTGGGGCGATCGACTGTTGGCTGGATGGGAAGGCGGTGTACCCCACTCACTCAATCCAAACACTTTAGAGACGCTGGGCGTGGAGACCTTTAACGGACTGATCGCCGACAAAACCACATTGGCCCACATGCACCACGACCCTGAGTCCGATCGACTCATCGTCGTCTCTTTACAGATGGGTCGACACACCGCCCTCACAATCCACGAACTGGACGCTGCCGACCAGTGTGTCAACGTACAAAAAGCCAGTTTGCCACACACCGCTTTTGTACACGACTTTGCATTCAGTCCAAATTGGACAATTTTCGGTGGCAACGCCTTGCGAATCCGACCCTTGGAATTTGCCAAAACCCTTGTGGGAGCCGGCACAATGCTCAATTCTGTAGCCACAAACACGTCGATTCCCGGAGAGTTGCTTCTGGTCTCGCGTACAGAAAAGGACTTTACACGTCGAATTCGACTGCCGAAACCTGTCTACGTTGTCCATTTTGTCAATGCTTTTGAACAAACCGATGGCACGCTCATCGTGGACGCCTGTATTTTTCACGATTTTCCCTTTGGCGAAGAATTTGGATACACCGGAAAGCACACGCCCTTTGATCCGACTCGACCAGACACTCGAGAACCCCAACGACTCTATCGAATCACCGTTCAACCAGACAGCAATGAGGCACAATGGGAACTGCTCAGCCCCTACGGCATTGACTTTCCACGTGTTCCATATGCAGACTGTGGCAAAGATGCACCCTACATGGTCGGTACAACGAGAGCAGACCAACGCCACAGCGATCCCTTTGACAGCTTGATTCACATCGACTTACAAGACCCAGCGCACCCCGCACAAGTCTGGACGACCGATGACAACTGCCACTTTGTTGGGGAACCCATCATTGTCGACAACCCCAAAGGGAGTGACCACATTGTTGTCCTGATCAGCGATGGACTCAACGAACACACAACGATGAACATCTTTGCAGTCGACAGTTTGGAACAAGGACCGGTATGCAACACAGTACTGCCTTTGCTACCCATTGCATTTCACGGAGAGTGGGACCCCAAAGGACGGGACCCATCAATCAATCAGTGACCACCCAATGACAAGCCAAAGTAATAGTTGCCCACATAGTGTGCCGTATCCGCAGGCAAGTCTGACAAGTTGAGTTCTGTGCCCTGAGGTAGATCATAACTCTCTGGATCATAGGATGTCATACCCGTATCGTCCACGGGGTAGGCAAAGCCTTGATTGATTGGAAAATATCCACGTTCTCCCGTTTCTGAGAAAATGGTCAGCGATGCAATGCCCGCAAACACATATTCTTCAACGCTGGACCAATCGACATAGTGCCCTTCTTGCATCGACAAATAGAGGTCTTCGGTGAGCGGTCCATACCCAAACCCCGGTCGCTCAATCATCAACGCGCTCAACGTGTCATCCCAAGCCGAGGTTAAATACTCACACCCGGTGCTGGCCTGTGGCGTTGACAACACCACAAAACCATTCCAGACTTCCAAATCAGCACCAGAAAAAGCGTCAAAGACGAATCCATCTGCATAGTCAGGATCTGGCGCCACTGTGCCCTCGTCAAATTCCCAGTCCACTGAGCAATATTCCTCTATGGTGCTGTCAAACAACACCACTGTAAAATGCGCCGGTCGCGTATCTCCAGTTGGCATGATCGTGCTCGACACTGCACCGTCTATTTGACCGTGTTGAAACTGAAAGAGCAAAAAGTCTGGGTTGATGTACCCATCGTCCACTTCTTCGCCAGTGGAATTTCCATCTCTGTCTCCTGAACCGTCTGTACCTCCTGAGCCATCAGATCCTCCACTCCCAGAGTCCCACCCAGAGCCATCGGTGTTTTCTCCATCGGAAGGTTCTCCTGCTGGTTCACTGGACGGCTCCTCCAGTGTGGATAAATCCTTATCGCCTTCTGTTCGTTCTATGCAGGCTGAGAGTAGCCCCAGCATTCCAATCGTTAACACACTTGATTTGTACATACGACCTCCATGTTTACACTAATGATAACCGAAAATGGCGTTGAAACAATCGAAGGCTTCTATCAAAACAGCAACAGTGTATCGCCAAAACAACGATGACACATAGATGTGTCAGTTCACAACAGATTCAATCAATCCAACTACAATGCCCGACACCAACAAATCAAAAATCAACAATCCCAGCCAAATACCCCAACGCAAGTACCATGGTTTCTTTGGTTTCTCTGATGTTGTTTCGTTTACTTCAATTTCTTCCGCCATTATCGACTCCTTCTTCGACACCCAAATAGCCCCCAGCCAAACAACAGCAAGGACATCGGCTCTACACTTGAACACCCTACCCGTTTTCGAAGACTTTGCTCATACTCTGTATCCACAACAAGAGCCTCGCTGGCATTTCCAGCCCAGTCATAGACCGTCAACCGCACAAATGGATTGTTGTCCAACGTGTCTGATGAAGCAGAGGACGAACAGAGTCCCTGCCCCACCACCACTTGCACCACGTCAGAAGTCGCATACAAAATTACCCAAGTCTCAATGGGATCAACAAGGTTCTCCGTCATTGCAAATTCCACTTTTGCGTAGGCGGCATCCACATCCGCCAGTTGAATGTCCACGATTAGGTGATCGGTCTCTCCCCACTCCGAAGAACCTGTTTCTCTCAAAACATCGAGCACCTCAAGTATCTCAGGGGACACCTCGTCACTTGAATCTCCGGGGGTCAAATAAGCCTGCACTTGAGCTGGGGTGCTGACGTCAATCAACTGGTAATCTGTATTTGGCGTCAGAGTCTCCTGTGGAATCATCTGAAACGCATTGGGGCCGATCTCCAACCATTCGACGTTCTCTGAAACCAACTCCCCCTCCGTGCGCAAAGCCCAAAAAGCATCCGGACTTTGGTCGACCACAAAGGGTCTGAGGTTGAGTGGCAAATTACTCTGCTCACCAAATGGTGTGTGGGGTGGACGAAAGTCGCAATCCAGTGCCACTGCCGTGTTCATTATTGCTTGAAGCCACAATCCCATCCACATACGTCTCTCCTCAACAATATTTAACCCACTGTGCAATCACCCGTCGGAATCTTCACCGTCATTTAGGAAATTTCGATTCCAAGTAGTCGACCAACTTTCGCTCCTCGGCGTCCAGTCTTGTTGTATCATACCAACACACATTTCGAACGCCTTTGGGACCCCGAAAATCCATAAAGTTGTGAAAGAGAATCCCTTCTCCGTTCAAGCGACAGGAAATCGGCTTGTGGTCGAGAATGATGGCTTTTGAAAAAGCCCTGTGTTGAACCCAGTCAATCTCCGCTCCGGCTTGAACTCGCTTTGACTGTTGATGCTGTCTGAGAATCCAGATTTCTCCGGCGCGACACACGACCAACCCATCTTGATCCATCGGTTCTATATGCGTACTTTCTGGCACTACCGCAATCATACTCTCGGCATTCTGAGTGTAGTCTTTGTGCACTTGGTTGTTGGCAAAGGGTCGACCACCAAACCGACGCTTCATCACCCGCACCTTTGGCAACACAAACTGTACCGCCAAGGCTTTGGATTGATGTCTCAGCCGGTCCAAGATGATGGAATCGGTCACATCAAAGTTGACGTCGCCAAAGAAAAAGGAATCTGCTCGTTCAAAATGGAGTTTCTCCGTTTTCAAACCACTGATAAAATCGAAAAACAACGTTTGATTGTGGTTGGACTTTGTTGGGTTTCGAGTACCGGATGACGAATGGCCAACCCATAGTAGGCCACTTGCAGACAGGTCTACAGAGTGCAGGCGCATCTGTTGTG
>CBFICN010000270.1:0-4742 GCA_965661045.1 uncultured Myxococcota bacterium | reverse complement strand
CTGTGCAAAGTCGGAGCACGGTTCAATAAAATTGGATGTTCTTTGATAACTTCTTCAAGAATATCCCACACAACCTCATCACGTTGATCGACTTTCTTACGAGATGCTTTGATGGTATTGGTGATTTGACGTTCTTGGAGTTTATTGAAGATGAACGGTTTAAACAACTGCAACGCCATTCGCTTCGGAATACCACATTGATGCAAACGAAGTTCCGGTCCGACCACGATCACCGAACGTCCAGAGTAGTCAACGCGCTTTCCAAGAAGATTTTGACGAAAACGACCGGTTTTCCCCTTCAAGAACTCGCTCAATGAACGCAATGGCTTCTTCGTGGCATTCTGTGCGACTTTACCACGACCACGAGAGTTGTTGTCAAAAAGTGCATCCACAGCTTCTTGCAGCATGCGCATTTCATTTCGCATGATGATGCCGGGAGCAGCCATGTTCTTCAGTTTGGTCAAACGGGTATTTCTGTTGATGACACGTCGATACAAGTCATTGAGATCAGAAGTTGCGAAACGACCACCTTCCAAAGGCACCAACGGACGTAGGTCCGGTGGCATCACTGGAACTCTTTGCAGCATCATCCACTCAGGCTTGTTTTTGTTGCCATCAATCAAGAAAGCCTCAATGACCTTCAATCGCTTTGTATTTTTCCGAAGAGAAGCCAGACTCGGTCGCTTGTAAGTAACAGAACCATCTGCACCCACAATTTTCTTGTGCTTAATGGCTTGGCGCAAGCGTTCTCTCTCAGACTCAAGATCCAGTGTACGAAGTCGCTCAGCGATCACCTTTCCACCAAAATCTGCTTCGAACAAACCGAAATACCCGTCTTCGTTGTCATCTCCTTCGATACCATTTCCGTCCATGAGATAGTTGTACTCATTTTCGTCGATGACATCCCCAACTTTCAACATCGTTCCATCTGGACGAATGATCTTTTCCATTTCACCATCGTCGTACTCTTCAATGGCAGTGACCATGTACGATTCACAATACAATACTGCTTCAAGCTTCTTCAATGGAATGTCGAGCAAATTGGCCATGCGACTTGGCAATGATTTCAAAAACCAGATGTGCGCAACTGGTGTGGCAAGCTCAATGTGCCCCATTCGTTCACGTCGAACTTTTTTCTCCATCACCATCACACCACATTTATCACACGTGACATTGCGATTCTTTGGCTTCTTGTAACGACCACAGGAGCACTCCCAGTCCTTTACAGGTCCGAAGATTTTGGCACAAAACAAGCCATCCTTTTCAGGGCGAAAAGTTCGATAATTGATTGTCTCAGGCTTCTTTACTTCACCTTTTGACCACTTCAGAATGTCATCTGGACTTGCAAGCCCAATCTGAACGGCAACAATGCTTGATGGATCAATTGATTTTTCTTGAGTCTTACGTGAGTCTCTCATCTGTGTACTCCAAATAATTTGGTTCTAATTCGATTTCTTACTGATTTTTTTGGATGGCTACAGAGCGCTTCAACAACTCTGTCTTATCAAGCAGATCTACATTCAGTGCCAGTGCTCGCAATTCTTGCATCAACACCTTGAAAGACTCTGGGATCCCTGGCTCCAATCTATGCTCTCCCTTTACGATTGACTCGTACATTCGGTTTCGACCTTGAATGTCATCCGACTTCACAGTGAGCATTTCTTGGAGTGAGTAGGCTGCACCATAGGCTTCCAAGGCCCAAACTTCCATCTCTCCAAGTCGCTGACCACCTGACTGTGCCTTACCACCAAGAGGTTGTTGAGTAACCAAAGAGTACGGTCCAGTCGAACGGGCGTGCAACTTCTCGTCAACCAAGTGGTGTAGTTTCAAAACATACATCACACCAACCGTGACTTTGTTCGCAAACGGCTCTCCTGTCCGGCCGTCAAACAACACTGTTTGACCATCATCATCCAATCCAGCCAATCGCAAGTGCTCTTTGATTTCATTTTCAGATGCCCCATCGAACACTGGCGTTGCAAGGGTTACTCCTTCTTTGTACTTGTTGGCCAATACCTTCAACTCATCATGCGTCGCATCTTCCAGCATCGATGTCATCGTCTCTGAGTTTTTGTAAATTTCCATCAAGAACTGACGTACTTCTTCGGCTTCACGGCCTTCTTGAATCATCTTGTTCAATTTGACCCCCAATCCTCGAGCGGCCCAGCCAAGGTGTGTCTCCAAAACCTGACCGACGTTCATTCGTGACGGTACACCCAATGGGTTCAGCACAACGTCAACCGGTGTTCCATCTTCAAGATACGGCATGTTCTCAACCGGCATGACACGTGAGATAACCCCTTTGTTACCGTGTCGACCAGCCATTTTGTCTCCAACTTGAAGCTTGCGCTTGATCGCGACGTATACGATAACTTTCTTGATGATCCCTGGAGGCAAGTCATCTCCTTTGGAGAGACGCTCGATCCTTTCAGTATGCTGACGCGTCAACGAACGTGTCTTTTCAGCCGCATTGTCAACGATGTCATAAATGTCACCGTAAACATCATTGGCATATGTCAACTCTTCAAACTCTTCGAGCTCTAACTGTTGAAGCACTTCAACGGTTAAGGTCTCACCTTTTGAAACAATCTCTTCGTTGGCCTGGTTTTTATACGCTTTCTTAACTTTTTCGCCCACCAACATGTGTACGAGTTTGCGCTTGGCAGATTGTTGCAACACGCGAAGCTTTTGTTCCAAATCTCTCTTGATTTGCTCTTCTTTCTCAGCGGCAATCTCTTTCGCTCGATCGTCTTTTTGTTCCGAGTCACGATGGAAAACATCTGCATGGATGACAACACCTTCACAACCGGGCTTCGCTTTCAAGGAGGAGTCCTTTCTTTCATCCGCCTTTTCCCCGAATACGTTTCTCACGAGGCGCTCTTCACCAGTGAGTTGTCGTTCACCTTCAGGCGTAATCTTACCAACCAAGATATCTCCTGGTCGAACGTAAGCACCAACACGAACAACACCTGAATCGTCTAGATTGCGACGTTTTTCATCTCCAACACCTGGAATGTCATTTGTGATTTTCTCAGGGCCAAGTTTGGTGTCTCGTGCGGCCACTTCAAACTCTTCAATATGAATCGAAGTGTATACATCTTCTTGAACCAAACGTTCGGAAATAAGGATAGAATCTTCAAAGTTGTACCCCTGCCACGGCATGAAAGCAACAACAGGATTTTGTCCCAGTGCCAACTCACCATACTGTGTGGCTGGACCATCCGCAATAATGTCTCCAGCTTCAACCTCATCACCGATTCTCACCAGTGGCCGCTGATTGATGCACGTTGATTGATTTGAACGACGGAACTTTGTCAGATTGTAAATCTCAATGTCGCCACCAATATCACCATCCATTTCCGTTGCCTGCAATACAATGCGTTTTGCATCGACGTCTGTAATGATGCCATTTCGTCGAGCACGTGTCGTCACACCTGAATCTCGTGCAACAATGCGCTCCATACTCGTTCCTACCAACGGTGCACGAGTACGAATGAGAGGCACAGCTTGGCGCTGCATGTTCGATCCCATCAAAGCACGGTTCGCATCATCATTTTCCAAGAATGGAACCAAAGAAGCGGCCACAGACACCATTTGGTTGGCGCCGACGTCCATGAGACTAATGTCATTTTTGTTAAACAACAAAACATCACCATCTTTACGCGCTGTCACAAAATCATTTTGGAGGTTGCCATCTTTGTCTATCTTTGTTGCGGCTTCTACAATGCGTTCGCCGCGTTCATCCAATGCCATGTAATATTCAACGTCATCGGTAACCTTTCCATTCTTCACAGTACGGTATGGTGTTTCGATGAAACCATGTTGATTGACTCGAGCAAAAGAAGCCAAAGATGCAATCAAACCAACATTTGGACCCTCTGGTGTTTCCACTGGACACATTCGACCGTAGTGTGTTGGATGCACATCGCGCACTTCAGAACTTGCACGATCGCGCGTCAAACCACCCGGACCCAAGGCACTCAAACGTCTCTTGTGGGTCACTTCTGACAATGGATTGGTTTGATCCATGAACTGAGACAATTGTGAAGAACTAAAGAACTCTCTTACGGCAGCATTCACAGGCTTGGAATTGATGATGTCTTGAACAGAACCAGCTTTTTCATTGAGTCCCATCTTTTCTTTGATGGTTTTCTCCATTCGAACAAGACCTGTACGGAATTGATTTTCCATCAGTTCACCGACTGCTCGAACACGTCGATTTCCGAGGTGATCGATATCATCCACTTCAACATTGGGCTTGTTATTCTTCAAGTCACAGATGTACTTTACAACACGCAACAAATCATCGTTCTGCAATACTGTTGTTTCTACGTCCGGAGCCGACTCTTCATCGCCTTGTGATTTGTACAACTTGTGGTTGAGTTTCATTCTTCCCACTCGCGACAAGTCGTAGCGTGTTTCATTCAACAAGCGATCAAAATACTTCGCAGCATTTTCAGCCGTTGGTGGATCACTTGGACGAAGATGCTTGTAGATTTGAATTTTGGCCTGTTCAACAGGTGTAGCATCGCCCTGTTCTGGAAACTCATTGATTTTGTCTACTGCCAATGTGTCACGCAATGCGGGAGAAATCATTTTGTTGTCGATGCGAATGGTAAAGAACTCTGTTAAACCGGCTTCCAAAGCCTCATTCACGACAGCTTCTGTCAACCGTTGATTGGCTTGTAACAAGTTTTTCTTTTCAGTCTTCTCATGAACTTGAAAGTCATCATCCACCACTT
>CBFICN010000269.1:0-4756 GCA_965661045.1 uncultured Myxococcota bacterium | reverse complement strand
GGATGCCATTTGGGTCTCCACCGTGTTCTCCACAAACGCCCACTTTCAATCGTGCATTGGCATGTCGACCACGTTCTGTACCAATCTTGACCAGTTCGCCAACACCATCAATGTCAAATGTACTGAGCGGGTTGTCTTTTAAGATTCCTTCTTGAAGATAGAAGGGCAAGAACTTACCCATGTCATCTCTGGAAAAGCCAAAGGTCATCTGTGTTAGATCGTTGGTACCGAAAGAGAAGAACTCTGCTTGGCGCGCAATGGATTTCGCTTGTAGACAGGCTCGTGGAAGCTCAATCATGGTGCCGACTTTGTATTCGATGTTGCACCCAAAGCGAGTCATGGTCTCTTCTGCGACTTCTACGACGTAGGAACGACAGATTTCCAGTTCCTGAACGCTTGAAACCAGTGGAATCATGACCTCTGGCATGACCACAACGTTTTCTTTTGCCAAATGGCAAGCCGCTTCAAATATGGCACGGACTTGGGTTTGGTAGATTTCAGGTGTGGTCACCCCAATGCGACAACCACGGTGCCCCATCATTGGATTGACTTCGTGCAGTTGCGTCAGTCGCTCTTGCAAAGCCGCGTCTCGGAGTCCCAAATCTTCAGCCAGAGACACCATGTTCTCTTTGCGTTTCGGCAAGAATTCGTGCAGTGGGGGATCCAGCAGTCGAATGGTCACGGGCAAACCGTTCATCGCTCGAAAGATTTCTTTAAACTCTTCGCGTTGCAGCGGCAAGATTTGTTGGAGAGCCCGTCTACGCCCGTCTTCGCTTGGTGCCAGCAACATTTGTCTCATGGCACGCAGTGCGTCTGCTTGGAAAAACATGTGCTCGGTACGACACAGTCCAATTCCAACGGCGCCGAGTTCTCTAGACCGAGCCGCATCCTCACCATTGTCGGCATTGCTTCGGACTTTGAGTTCAGCGCATTCGTCTGCCCACATCAAAAACTCTTGGACAACATTGGATTCGGTCGCGGGTGGCAATGTGTTGACTTTGCCCTCCATGATTTCACCCGATCCACCATCAATGGTGATCCAGTCACCTTTTTTGATGACGTAATCGCCCGCATAAAATAGTTCTCGTTCGTAATCTACGACAATTTCAGTGCACCCAACAATACAGGGTTTTCCCATTCCACGAGCGACGACTGCTGCGTGAGAAGTTTGTCCACCTTGAGCAGTGACGATTCCTTCTGCGATGGTCATGCCTTGAATGTCCTCGGGAGAGGTGTCTAAACGAACCAGTATGCTTGGTTCTCCCTGTTCATGTAGAGCTTGTGCGGCTTCAGATGTGAAGGCTACACGACCGCAGGCTGCACCTGGAGAAGAGTCCAACCCCTTTGCCACAATGCTTTTGGGAGCCGTCGGATCGATGACTGGTCGCAAAATGAGTTCTAAAGAACTGGCTTCTACCTTGAGTAGCGCTTCTTCTTTTGAGATAAGGCCTTCGTGCACCAAATCCACCGCGATTTGAATGGATGCCGTTGGAGAACGCTTTCCAGTTCGGGTTTGAAGGAGGTACAGTTTGCCTTCTTCAATGGTGAATTCAATGTCCTGCATGTCTTTGTAATGAGATTCCAACAGTGCTTGCAGTCGATTCAATTCAGCATACACCTTTGGCATGAATTGCTCGAGTGTGTGGGCGTCAGCATCTTCAGTAGAGGCTGAATTCAACGGAAGAGGCGTGTGGGTTCCAGCAACGACATCTTCTCCTTGAGCATTGGGCAACCATTCCCCGAAGAAACTCTTTTCGCCGGTTTTGGGGTTGCGCGTGAAGCAGACACCGGTTGCCGAACGTTCTCCCATGTTGCCAAAGACCATGGCTTGAATGTTGACAGCAGTTCCCGTATCATCTGGGATTCCTTGCGTTTTTCGGAAGTGCTTGGCGTGTCGAGTATTGAAGGAATTGAACACGGCGTCGATGGCCAATTTGAGCTGTGCTTTTGGGTCATCAGGGATGTCAAACTTTTCGTCTCGGATGACTTTTTTGTAAATGGCGATCAATCCTTTGAGGTCTTCCACAGTGAGGTCGGCGTCTGACTTACCGCGCTTGAACTTTGTTTCGGCACGGTTGAATAGGGCATAATGAATACCGAGAACCACATCGCCAAACATTTTGACAAAGCGACGATACGCATCGTAGGCGAAGCGAGCATTTCCAGTTTGAGCCGCAAGTCCTTCGACGGTTTCATCGTTTAGACCCAAGTTTAATATGGTATCCATCATGCCTGGCATTGAGACCGGTGCACCTGAACGAACAGAGACCAAGAGTGGGTTGGTAGAGGAGCCAAACTGTCGACCTGTACGTTGTTCAAGGAGAGTCATGGAGGTCTCAATGTCCGTAGACAATCCATCCATCCACGCACCTTCGTTGGCAAAAAAGTTTACACACACTTCAGTGGTGATGGTGAACCCCGGAGGAACTGGCAGACCCAATCGACTCATTTCTCCAAGACTCGAGCCTTTTCCACCCAGTAGGTGCTTTAATTCGTTTCCACCATCGGCAGAATCATCGCCAAAATTGTAAACCAGCTTGCTCATTGTACACTCCATGTCAGGTTGTCCACCCTGTTGTGGACTTGTTGTACTGTAAAATTATTCCAAAATTGTCTTCGTTCAAGAGGAGAGAATGGTAAAGTCTGCAAATTGTCGAAAATCATTCGCGATGGCTTTCAACAAAGAGAGGCGGTTGTGTCGAACGTCTAGATTGTCATCCATGACCATCACCGAATCGAACAGCGCATCAATGGGCTCTTTCAGTTTTGACAGCGCATCCAAGGCAGCAGAGAACTGCTGTTGTGCAATCAAGGTTTGTACCGTTGTATGGACACTTATAAAAGCGCTTGCCAGGTTTGACTCGGACGGCTCAACCCACTCAATACCTTCAATGTTTGTATCGTGGTGGTCCTTGGTCAGACCCATGACCCGTTTGAACGTAGCGCGCATCGCTGTAAAGTCTGCAGACTCGCTGAGTTGCTGCATCGCAATCATACGACCGTTGAGTGATACTGGGCAGTCCAACTCCGTTGCAAACACGGCTGCCGCTATCTCTCCACCAAAAGAGTCTTGAAAGTGTGACCGCATTCTGGCCATTACAAAATCCAGTAGTTTTCCAGACAAAAACGAGGAGAAAGACAAAGGTATACCTGCTGCCAGCAGTATGGACACCAATCCGTTGGCTGCTCGACGAAGCCCCAGTGGGTCAGAAGAGCCTTTGGGCTTCAATCCAAGTGCGAAGCACTGTTGTAAAGAATCGAGTCGATCAATAAACGCGAGGGCCAATCCTTCTGGCGTGGTGGGGCAGTGATCGTCTGAGCCTCTTGGAAGATAATGTTCTTCAATTGCCTCGCAGACAGCTGAGGATTCCCCATCAAAACCAGCCAGCAATTTTCCTACGTGGCCCTGTAAACCTGTGAACTCGTACACCATTTGGGTGGTCAAGTCACATTTGCAAAGGGCTGCTGCTCGTTTCAACAGGTTTACATCTGCATTGAAGACGTCTGCCCAAGTCGCACTGAGCATCTCCAATCGTTTCACCTTTTCAGCGACGGTGCCGCCTTTGCGGACCCAACGCATATTTTCAAGTTTTGTACCGTGCTCTGTCAACGACTTCTTACGGTCTTCGGCAAAGAAAAACTTGGCATCGTAAAATCGAGCGGTCAATACGCGCTTGTTGCCTTCCGCAATCGTCGCTGCGACGTCAGGTTGATCTGCAAAAGGGTGGTTGGTGACCACCAAGAAGTCTGAGCGCAAATTGCCATCGGTGTCATTGTACAGTGGAAAAACACGCTGGTGCAGTTTCATGGCCTCGACCAACAGTCGTGGTGGAAGCTCTAAAAGATCCTCTGGAAATTGACATCGAATAGTATTCGGGCACTCTACCAAATCTACAACTTCATCTAAAAGGTCCCAGTCTTTGATTTGGGCTCTCAATGACGTGCTGAGTGCTTCAAGTTGGGATTGGCAGCGTGTACGACGTGTTTCACGATCCACTACAACACGATTTTCGAGCATGGCGTTGACCCATTGCTCTTCAGAGTGCACCTCGAATGGAGTCGGGAACAGTCGATGGCCTTCATCTGAACTGGATGACTGAATCCCTCCCAGTGTGCAAGGGACGTGTTGATCTCCATACAGCACGATGAGTTTGTGCAGTGGTCTAGCCCAAGAAAGGCTCCCGGAGCCCCAACGCATGGATTTTTCAAAGTCCATTTTCAGTACCGCAGATTCGATGCTCTGCTGCAACAAGCCAACAGTGGACTCTCCACCGGTTTGGACTTTGACTCCAACTACGGGACCTCTGGGACCGTTTATGATTTCCAATGCTGAAACATCCACGCCTTTTCCACGGGCAAATCCAATTGCTGCCTTGGTCGGTTCTCCATCCTTGAATGCTCTGTCTGCGGGTGGTCCGGTAACGACTTTTTCTTCGGACGGTGTGTGAGATTCCACCGATTGAATTGACACTGCAATTCGTCTGGGTGTGGCATAGGTTTTGCTCTCACCGTGGGTTACATTCTTCAAAATCGACAGCACATTTTTTTCTAATTCTTTTGCTGCATACTGCACATAGCGTGCCGGCAATTCTTCACATCCAACGATGATCAACAAATTTTCTGCGGACATTATTGCTCTCCTCCGGTGGGGGCGTTCCAAGCTTCAGCGGCTGCCAAGGCAAGTTTGCGAACGCGGCGAATGTACTGTGCTCGATCGGTGACAGAGATCACACCCCGTGCATCCAACAGGTTGAAG
>CBFICN010000268.1:0-4771 GCA_965661045.1 uncultured Myxococcota bacterium | reverse complement strand
CTCTGAAAGGGCTGACCGACTTTGTTGAGTCCACTGAGCAACCCCCCAACCTCAAACTTGACACCACCCAAGTTGCGAGAGGCGTATACAGAAGAACGGCGCAGAGGCTGCTCTGGGATTGCGTTCAATGTGGTGATCGACCCTTGGTTGGCCACATCTTCTTGGTGTACGAGTGAGGTACTCCACGCACCCAGCTGCTTTTGATACTTCAAAATCGCGGTTGGATTGGCACCCCAGTAAATCTGTGGCCCCACGGCCAGTTTCCACCCTTCGAGTGCATTTCGGCCGTCGAATTCAGCACCGATGGGCACTGCCGCATTGTAAATATCTGGGTTGGGACCGTAGTGGGCTTCACGATAGAAGTTGAAGAAATCGCCTTCATGCGCCCAGTGATAGTGTCCTTCACCACGATAAAATGCCGTCATGTCAAACTGTTCAGCACGCCATTCAACACTGGCAGAATACACCTGCAACCGCTGGTTGTCGCTGATGGTCATTTGCTGTGGGGTGGCATCTGCATCACCCACCGGCGTTCCTTCTACGACAAATGACCGACCTCTTGCCTCATAATACAGTTCATCGATTCGGCTGTTTGGCACATTTCCGAGAACGTTCAACGAGATGTCCCCTTTGACATCTGCGGATGGCTCTCCGGCTAGATCGACAAAGAACGACTCCATGTTCTGCATTTGACGACCCTCACCCTCACCCAAGTCGGCACCAAAGGAATACATGTGGGTTCGAATGTCCCTGACCTGAAAGCGTGTGGCTTCTTGGGCTTGAGCCAGTCCCACTCGAGCGGTGTATTCAAAGTCGTAATCCGATGGTTTAAGCCCATCAAAGTGAGCGGTGATTTGCGCATCGGTGACACCTTCTGCATAGGGTGAAATGGTGTAGGCGTCTTTCAATAAATAATAGGCCGCGCGTGGATACAGCTCAAAGAGGTTGTTCTGATCTGGGTGCCCTTTGGCGACGATTCCAAACCACTCCTCGTTCATGTTGTTTTGACCCTCAACGTGGTCAAGGTAATAGCCACCATTGGGCCATGAAGCGTTGGTGTCGTGAACGTCCAAATTCTCTTCTTGCAAATACTTCCACCAACCGTCAGCCCATTGGAAGGTGTATCCACCAATGGCATTTCCCGTTCCGCGGTTGTGGGTATTCAAATAAATCTCTTTCCACTGCTCTCGAAGAAAGAATGCCTGATCGAGGTGTGCCTCTTCCATCATTTTGGCATTGAAGGCATCTGAACCAAACTCAGAGAAAAATACTGGGATGTCGAGTTTTTCTTCCACAACATCGTACATGTCGCGGACGGAAACTCCACGGTATACGTTTGTACCAAAGAGATCTAAGTTCGGCATGTACTCAGCAATCAAATCGATGTATTGTACATCACCATTCGCAATGGCCACCGGATGATGACTATCCAGAACATGTATCTCATCGGTAATCTCTCCCATCAAGGAATAGAGATACTTTGCCTTTTCGTTGTACTGTTCATCCTTGGGGAGCTGTTCAATTTCGAAACTGGACCAGTGGAGTCCATAGTTGTTTTCATTTCCCAAGAGCCACAGCAATACCCCTTCAACGTCTTTGTACTCTAGGATAACGTCTTTGACTTGCTGCTTTAAAATCTCGCGCGTTCGGGGATCTGCGTAATTGGTCACCGGAACCCAAACACCATCGATGTCCATTCCGTACCGCCCCACCGTATGGTTGATCATTGTCGTGATGCCATAGGTTTTGTAAATATAGGTGACCCATTTGGGTGGGATGCCGTTGTACTGGCGAATGGAGTTCACGCCCATGTCTTGCAACAGGCGCATTTCCTTGTCCAAAGCGGTCTTGATGACCCATTCCGGTTCAGCCCAAAAATTGTAGGAATAGTTGGTGCCAATCGGAACATAGCCCCAGTTCATGCCTCGGATAAAGTAGGGCTCACCGTTCAACTGAAGGGTTTGCCCATTCTCATCTTTATAGACCGAGACCTGATCTGGGGCTGCCAATGCTTCCCCCTGCAATAGGACAAGGCTTGCTACAAGGGGAAACAGATGCATGGATTACTCCGCAGCCATGGAGGCAGCGTCGCAAGAATTGTACACGTAAGACTGGTCACCAGAACCGACGAGCCAGTAACGATTGAAGTAATTTGCATAATCGGTATTGATGGCTCTACAAGTAGGACCAATGTTGTTACCATCAAATGCTGGAATCAACGCTTCAGCAGCACCATCAACCACAAACAAAAACTCCATGTTCTCAAGAGGTGCATCTAAGTTGAACTGAAAGTGACCATCAGCAATTTTAACTGCTTCCGGACCACCTGTGGGATCCCAGCTCCACCAAGGACCAGTAATGTAGGCACTTGTCGCTGCTGCATCCGTGTGAAGATCGATGGTCACAGGTTGTTGAGAGGTCCAGTCTGTCTGTCCACACTCAAAGCAAGTACCTGGATACTCAGTGGTATTGCCGTCGCCCGGTACCCACATGCGGTTGGCGAAACCTCCAGAAGGGTTGGTGATGTCTGCACAGAAACCAGCATTGATTAAATCGGCTTCGAACTCACCGTCGACGACCCACTTGTATTCCATTGGTTCTGCAAGTGGCTCTTCAAAAGTCACAGTGTATACACCATCGCCATCAGCATCGGTTGCTTCAGGTCCAGCAGCCGGGTCCCAGCCCCACCAAGGACCAGTCAAGCGTACAGCCGCACCAGCGGAACAAGAAGTGTCCAAGTGCAATTCCAATGTTGAGCAGTTTTGATCGATGCCGTCGTCTGCAATCTCTTCAGCACCCGGGAAACGAGTAGCGTCGTTGTCATCGCAGTCATCAGCGGTCAAAGCACCGTCACAGTCTGCATCGTTGAGGGGTGCATCTGCGTTGCTGTCGTCACAGTCTTCATCAGAAGGAATGCCGTCACCATCTGCATCGACAACCTCATCGGTGTCCTCGGTGTCCGTTTCTTCTGTATCGGTTTCTTCTGTATCTGAAGTGTCCTCGGTATCGGTTTCTTCAGTGGTTGCGGTGTCAGTTACGACTGCGGTGTCTTCTTCTTTTTCACCACAGGCGGCCAAAAGGCCAAAGGATAATAAACTCATAGTAATCATAGCGATTGTCTCCGGAGTTATGGGTTGAATTAAAGTAATTAAAGTTAACCTTGCATTTCAGCAAAGAGTAATGGGTTGGAAAAAGCTTCTTCCAACAACAGTGTTGCTGCCCCTCGAGCGACCCCTTGTTCTCCCAATGTACTGACCTGAATGTCCTCAGGTTGAATGGGTGACCATAGATTGCGAGCCGACATTGCCTGACGAAGCAGTTCTAGAAATCGTGGATATTGTTTGGGTATGGGACCCCATAAAATGACTTTTTTGGGATTGAGTAAGTTGACCAAAATGGACAGGGCGACGCTCAAGGATTGCGACGCATCTTCCAACACGTCATGTATAGCTTCAGAGAAGTCTCCCTCCAAAGATTGTAAAAGAATCGACTTTGTCGCTGCCAAGGCTTGAACACGCTTGTTCAAATAAGGCAATCCAATGTGGGCTTCAAGACACCCGTACATGCCACAGCGACACAAGCCGGTACTGGAAATGGGCACGTGTCCCAGCTCTCCGGCATACCCAACGTCCCCAAGCAGTATGTTGCCATTTTGAACCAAACCAGCGCCAACACCTGTCGCCATTTTCACAAACACAAAGTCATCAACACCTTGACAAGACCCCCACCAACGCTCAGCCAAAGCACCCAAGTTTGCATCATTTCCAACAAAAACACGCACCGCCAAACGCTCTTCCAGCACCGTTTTCAGTTGAATGCCTTTCCAAGCAGGCAGAATACGCTCGGATAGTTGCCCCTCGATGACCGGTGATGGTACAGCCACCCCAACCCCAAGCAACGGTTTATTGCTTCGCAAAGCATCCACCAGCTCGACAATCTTGTCCAAGGCACGAGCCGGCTGGGTTTGGCAATCCAAGTCCACTTCCAGTACCCGTTCTATTTCACCGAACAGATTCATAGACAGCACGGATATGTGAGAAGAACCCAAATCCACACCCATGACCTGACAACTGTTTGAATCCAGTTGGAGCACCCTCGGTGGACGTCCCCCACTGCTGGCCGCCAAATGGGTTTCTTGAATCACCCCAAGCGTGCACAGTTGCTCCGTCAAAGAAGAAACGGAGGACCGAGACAAGCCAAAATGCCTCGCCAAGTCTGCGCGTGAGATCCCTTCAGAGTCGCGAATTGCCCGAAGCACCCTAGACAGATTTTGCTGTCGCAACAGTTGTGTATTGTAAATCGAAATGGTCATTGTAGTGATTATAGCACTTTGTTCACAATCAGAACAAAGTTTTTTACACAACCCCAAAAAGAAGAGCCATCCTCCCCTTTTGGACACCACAAACTACAGTCCCGTTCTTGAATGGACTGTCTGTATGATTCCGTTTCTCTGTGGATCAAATGATCAAACTCTTGTTCTCAGGCCGTATTTCAACAATCGGTGCTTCTTTGTACAAAGTCTACGCACTTTACTGCAAACGTTTGATCACTTAAATACGGTGTAGACTCCACCCCACTATTGCTGCAGATCTTCACCCAACAATAGATATGCCGCACCTGCACGGTACCCGTTTGTACCTTCAAAATACGCACCCACCATCATATCGTTGACACCAGAACCATCGAGGTCCCCAACGTTGCTCATCGTGATTCCTGCTTCATCAGAACCAGCATCTCCGGAAATCACACCGTGATAGGATCCCGCACTATA
>CBFICN010000267.1:0-4799 GCA_965661045.1 uncultured Myxococcota bacterium | reverse complement strand
GTATATTTTCGTCGTTTGATTCGTTTCATAGGTCACTCCCTTTTGGTCTAGTATAGTTTAAGAGTGTCCGAATTGTCAGATAGGCTTACAGTTTCACCGATTGAAGTGGGATGAGAGTTCAAAATCTGACGCAGGGGCTGAGAGCGAGGTATACTTCCGTATCCGAGCGAACAGAACCGAAGTCAGATGAAGAAATCTCGCCCACTTCAATCGGTTACACGCCAGAGAAGGACCCCCCTCTCAACCTGCTCAGGCGTCCCAAACACATCGATCAAGGCTTCCCGCACCCAAGGTTCACAGGCTTTGATGGAGCGCGTTCCTTCTTCACACCGCTTGGGGTCAAAGAGAACCCAATTCAATCCAGACCGGCGAACTTGCTCTGCGTTTGGCAACTGATCGGTTTGTTCACCCCGTGCAACGGCATAGAGCCACAAGTAAAAAGTACTGTTTTTACGAGGGGGATCGAACGGACGAATGGGATTGACACGAAAAACCTCGGGTGCTTCCAGGGCAGACAAAAATTGATAGGACCGGTCGAAGGGCAATTCGGCAACCGTTTGTCCGGGCTTGTCTTTGAGGAACTCAGCAATGGTGTTGTAAGGGTTGACGTACCACTTCTGTGGACTGAGAATCTCTTGCATCAATGGCGTATAAGACAGCAACATCGAATATCCGACCAACCCGATTCCAACACTGGTCACCATCCATTTCAGCCACCACGCCTTGTCGTGTACAAACCGAACCAGACCATCCAATGTCATCCCAGCGGTCAAACACAACACCACACCGACAATCAATCCAAAACGCCCGAAATCATGCATGTGCATCGACGCACACCATATCGGACTGAACGCCCACTCCATCCAAGCAACCCATTCTGAGCGCCAAAGAACGTCCGGTTCAGAGGCTGGACAGGGTCCCAAAGAGAGCAAGGCACCAACGACCGCAAGCACGCCCATCGCCAATCCCTCCCAACGCCATCGTCGGTTGAGCAACACCAGTGGAAGCAGCAACCAACCACCTCCCTGAATACCAGAAAGGGACAGCCCCAAATGCGGAACCTCCTCCCACAACGCAAGGGTAGACAGAGCCAAAGAATTGTACTTGTCGGGGCACGTCAAGTTGGTACAGTCCAACACGCGGTAATTGTCAAAGTAAATTCCCCACAACCGATCAAATATCGTTCCATAAGCCGCTGCCGCTGCCAAGAGCCCCCACAGCAAACTAAAGAATCCACCGTTCCACCAAAAGCGCAACACCAGCACCACACCCACTGGAATCAAGATCAGTAAGAATGGAGGATAGACCAATGCTGCGGTAATTCCCATAGAATAAGCCAGCCCAAATCCCAACAACCGAACCCAAATCGAACGCGATTCTCCGTCGGCAGTCTTGGGAAAACACAGCAGGACACCAACCATCGCCAAAATCGCGAAGCAAGGGGTGACCACATTCATACGGCCTTTGAGGATATCCGCCCACAGTGGTCGAAGCAAGACAGCCCCCACACCAGTGGCAACCGTCGCCAGTCGCCCCAAGCCAATGACTCGCCCAAGCAATGTGACAGCGAAAGTATTGAGTACAATGACCACAACAATGGTCCACGCCCACTGCTCTGGCCAATCCAACAACCACGCGACTGGGGCAAAGAGTTGGGCATCGGTTGCAGAAGGGAATTCAATGCTGTAATGATGGGGATTGGGATAATCAAATTCTTTGAGCAAAGACAGTTCTTCACCAGCCCACATCCGACGCGCCACGAAGTCATAAAACCAAGGGGTGACCACATTGTCGGTGGTGGGGCGCCCCATAAACAGCAGGTGGTCATGGGACCACACCGGATACGTACACCACATGGCAAAGGCCAAGGGCAACAAGAAGGTCACGGGATCCAGTAAAAATGGGTGTGTCATCCATCTCCAAAATCGGCTAAAGGAGGACCATGCCTGTATTTCTTCCCTTTCAGCATCGTTTTGTGACACCGGTTCTTCGAACTTTTGGACCGTTCCAGTCTTTTGTGCGTCGCCTTCCTGCTCGGCTGATGGCGCACCCGTCTCGGATGATGATTGTTGGTCTGTCGTTGGGGTTGGCTTGTCAGTCATCGGAACCTGTCTCCACAGTAAATTCTCTATCGCATCGAGTGACGATCGACACCCAACATGTTTGGAATATGGAACCGTGGAATATGGACCCTGCCCCATCGTTGCCAACCATTCAAATGCAAGGCAGCATTGAAATTTCTTCAGACTGGCCCATCGATGGCGCCTCCATTCACCTCAGTGGACTGTGGTGGCAAGGACAATTGACACTCAATGGCACTCCGCTACCGATGTTTTATGGTGGCAATCAAACGGTGGAAATTCCACTGACCGGTTTACAGCATGGAACGAACACGCTCTCCCTACAGCTCCAAGCACCTCGAGATGTCTCCAGACGTGTAACGGGAGGAACACTGTCTTCATTGGATCGCAAAGGCAGCACCGCGATGCTGTCAGCCCCCCCTACAATTGAATTGAAACCGTCAACCCACATCTCCGGAATCTCTGTACAAAGCACCTCAGAAAGTACAGTTCAACCAACTGCGTGGGTTCAAGGAACGGCATCGAGCATTGAGTTTTCAGTCTCCAAAGATGGCAAACAACTGTTGGACTTGGGGACCTGCCCAATCTCCAATGGACAAAGTCAGTGTGCAGAAGTGCCGTGGACACTGGAACGATGGTCCATCGGCAATCCAAACTTGTACATTGTACAAGCCAAATTGCTCGACGACAACGGCACTGTACTCGACGTCTACTCAACGCGACTGGGGGTTCGGTCGGTAACCTGGGATCGCTCTGCGCTAAAGGTCAATGACAGTCCAACACGCTTGATGGCAACCCGAATGGTTTATCGACACCAGGGACAGTCTTTTTTGGAACGCATTCCGAAGTATACAGCCGCAGGGGTCAATGCTGTGGAAACACACGGAGAATGGATTCGACAAGACTGGTTGGGACTTGCCGATGAAATGGGACTGGGCACCGTCATTGTCCCACGATGCGTTGGACGTACAAACGATCGTCAAGGGGGCAGTGAAAACCACCTGTCGGAACACATGGTGCTACAAGATCAGAGACTGATGTGGGACATCAAAAACCACCCCACAGTTTTGGCCTTTGCGCTAGAGGGAGACACCAGCAAACACTGGTCAAACCGCTCTCTTTGGACCGATGTACTGGTCGACAACCCTCAAGGACTACCGGTTTTTGGAAAACACCTCCCCGTTCGCTTGTTTCAAGTCGAGTACAAACCTGACAATTCCTACAGTGGATCCTGTAGACCCAATGGGTGTCAAGCCAGTTGGTTGGTGGAAACCGTTACCCAACCAAAGTTTGTCGACTGGACATCCATCGCCACAGCCTACGCACAGGCACATCAGGGAAATTCTCAAGCCTTGGGTGGGGTCATTCCATCTCCCCGCCAATCGGGTGGAAAGAGTCGACCCGACAACCCCAAGGAGCTTCAAGCTTGGACCACCGCTTGGAAGAAGGCTGCTGAGACCATCGAACCCACTGAATTGAATACAACTCTACGAGCGTCTTCCAAAATCGATGTACAAAGCCAACCGAACACGTGGGTTGTACTCTCAGTACCGGGCCAAATCCCCACGCGAAAACGAGCAGACAGCAAGGGAAACGTCTATTTTTGGGTCTATCACGCTGGCACCGCCGAACTAAAATGCAGTACCGGCAAAACAAACATTGCCATCAAAGCTGATGCTTGGATTGATTTTACCCACCAATCCAACAATGCTCCCTTCACTTGCCCATGAGTCTGTTTATTCAGCAATAATCAAGGCCGTGCATAATAACCCGAAATCGCAACCCGTTTTGAATAATAGGCGTAACAAGACAACGTACTGTTTGGTGGAATGGGATAGCCGGAGTTGAACGATTGCACCGAATCCTCTGGAAAAGGAATCCAATCCGAACCGTTGAGTTTCAACATGGCATGCTCCGTAGAACCACCGTTGGCAACGACGACATCGGTAATGATGAACAATTCATTGCCGGTGACAAACGCTTGAGCCGACGTACTGTTGCAAGAGAATGAAAAAGCCTCAATGGGGTTGGCCCCACCAGACACATTGGGCCCCTGTGGGAAAGCATTGGCTTGTTGCATCGATTGAACAGCATACCCGATGGACGCAATCAGTAAAGACATGCCCATCAGGATTTGGGGAACACGAAATATGGTCATAAACACCTCCGACGATTGACTCAAGTATAGCACAGGTCAGCGTTGAATACGCGTCAATGGCTCTATGAGAACGCCCAACGCCACCCCCACCATCAGCCCCCCAATGTGGGCGGCATTGTCAATGAACGGAATCCACCAGCCAATCAACAAAGATACAAGTGTCCACACTGCCAACGAGTTTCGAAACAACCGCCCCCCTTCGCCGGTCAAGGTTCTTCGGTATTTCCACCCGAGCACCCACAACATACCCATCCAGCCAAAGAGAGCGCCACTGGCCCCAATGGTTCTATGGGTACTGAGCGCCCAAGTCAACAAAGAACCCGACACACCACAAATCAGGAAACTGCACCACATCCACACAGTTCCATAAAGTCGATGCACCAGTGCACCCAACGCATACAGGTTTAGAACATTGACAATTAAGTGTACCCAACCGGCATGCAGAAAGATGGATGCCCACAAACGCCACAATTGTCCTTGATCCACCAACGTTGTGTTCAGTGCGCCAAACGCATCCAACCGATCGGCAGTGATCATCCCGACCACGGTGAAGTGCCCCC
>CBFICN010000266.1:0-4830 GCA_965661045.1 uncultured Myxococcota bacterium | reverse complement strand
TCCAGTTCCATTGGGCGGAAACAATGTTTGTTCGTCAATAGATTTCTCAATGGCATGCAGAAGTTCTTTGGACTCAGTGGCATCTGGATTCAGGGCAGTCAGCAGAGCCCGTAAACAAATTCGACTCCACAAAAAAAGACTGCGAAAAGACGCTCTTTTGTCTTCGGTGTACTCAATGGGTGCATCGTGTGCAGGGAAGCGAAAAGTCTGCATGTCCTTTGAGTCTACCAGTGTTTTGTGAATCTCTGGGTTTCCCGTGAAACCATCTGTTTGAAGAATGGCGAAACCGTGTTGTTGTAAGGTAGCGACAAATTCTTCGATGCGATCTGGCGTCAATGTGTTTAGATCTTGAAGCTTGAGTTTGTGAAGAGACATCGTTCCTCCGTGTTGGAGATTGTTAATTCACAATTGCGAGACAGTGCAAGTGTTCTTGGTCTGTGATCGTTGAACAAAACGTGTTGAAGTACCATCGGTGATTTCGAGTACACGTAAATTTGTCGATGTAGATTCACAGAGTTTCATCGTGTACCATCCCTGTGGGCGCAAGTATAGTAGAACAGGTTACAATACATTGAATATTGTTCAAAGAGGTATGCATGTCTGGAACGACTGATTCAACGCAACAATCCCCCACACCAACACCGTCAAAGATTCAAGGGCCCCCCATCAAAGGTCAGGCAGGCATTGTGTCCATCGTTCCGTTTGGGTTGGGCAAGGTCAAACCCAATCACTTTTTGGAGATGGGTGGGGTATTGTGGGAAAACCGCGACAATCTCCAGTACGCTTGGAACATTTTGAATCACGGTGTCTGCGACGGGTGTTCGCTGGGCACGACGGGGATGCGAGATCACGTACTGGATGGAACGCACCTTTGCATGTCGAGATTAAAGTTGCTGCGCAACAATACCATTGGGGCGTTTTCTGAGGCCGATGTGGTGGATATCGAGCAGTTGCGTACAAAGTCAAACACCGAACTGCGTGAAATGGGCCGCATTCCTTATCCTTTTGTGTATCGATCGGGGGATAGAGGCTTTACCAGAGTGTCTTGGGATCGAGCGCTGGAACTGATTGGGGAACGCCTCTCCAAGATTGAGCCCGATAGGCAAGCCTACTTTGCCACCTCAAAGGGAATTACCAATGAGACCTATTACATGTTCACCAAGATGGCTCGGGTCATGGGTACCAACAATGTAGATTTTTGTGCGAGGCTCTGTCATGCAGCAACCGTTTCGGGGCTATCTACGTCCATCGGGGTGGGGGCTCCAACGATTTCTCTATGCGATTTGATTGGCACCGACCTCATTCTGCTGTGGGGAACCAATCTGGCCAACAACCAGCCGGTCTCCGTCAAGTACTTGCACCACGCCAAAAAAGCAGGAACGCGCATCATTTCCATCAACACCGTCCGTGAAAAGGGACTTGAAGAGTATTGGATTCCATCGATACCGGAGTCTGCGCTATTTGGCTCCAAACTTGCCGATGAATGGGTGCAAGTGAAGATTGGGGGCGATTTGGCATTGATGATGGCATTGCTAAAGCGTCTCGTTGAGTGGGATGCTGTCAACCACAGTTTTGTACAAAAACACACCAAAGGGTTTGAAGCGTTGGCGGATGCTGTACAAGGGTTGTCTATGGAGGAACTCTCCGAGCATTCAGGGGTGTCAATTGCCAAAATCGATTGGTTGGCAACCACCATAGCGCGTGCCAATACGATGGTGACGGTCTATTCGATGGGGTTGACCCAACATACCTTTGGTACCGAGAATGTATGGGGTGTGGTCAATTTGCACTTACTGAAAGGGGCAATCGGCAAAAGCAAATCTGGCATCTTACCCATTCGTGGACACTCTGGGGTTCAAGGAGGGGGAGAGTGTGGTGTTGTGCCGACCAAATATCCTGGCGGTTTCAAGGTCAATGAAGAGAACGCCAAGCGATTCACCGATTTGTGGGGGCATGACGTACCATTCTCCAAAGGGCTGGACACGGGGCACATGCTGGAAGCTGCCCACGAAGGCAAGATCGATTTTTTATACAATCTGGGTGGCAACCTACACCACACCATGCCAGATACAGACTACATCGAAGAAGCCTTCAAGAAAGTGGGGTTGCGCATTCATCAGGACATCAATTTGAACACCTCTACATTGATTGAGCCCGGTGAAATGGTTGTGCTGTTGCCCGCTCAAACTCGATATGAGCAACGCGGTGGGGGAACCAGTACCAGCACCGAGCGCCGAATTCGATTTTCTCCAGAGATACCTGGACACCCCGTTATTGGGGAGTGCAAACCCGAATACGAAATCCCTGCGTTGGTCGCGGTGGCTGCCAAGCCTGAACTGAAAGATGCACTCTTGTTGGGTTCTTCTCAGGCGATTCGAGATGAAATGGCAACCGTCATGCCTGTCTACCACCGCATCAATGAACTTCAATCCGAAGGGGATGAGTGGCAGTGGGGTGGCCCACAACTTTGTCCAGATGGGGATTTTTCAGGCATGCCAGACGGGTTGGCACAGTTTCACATTCCTGAAGTGCCCAATACAACCTTACCGGATGGGTGGTACAAGATGACAACTCGACGGGGTAAGCAATTCAATTCAATGGTTTTTGCCGATGCCGATACCTTGCAGGGGGGGAAACAACGAGACGACATTTTTCTCTCGATGGAAGATGCATCGGATTTGGGAATTGAAGAAGGCAGCCGTTTGGAATTGTGCAATGAGATGGGTACCTTTGAAGGCGTGGCTCGACCAATGGAAATGGCTCGAGGAGCGCTGCAAACCTATTGGCCAGAGTCCAACATTTTGATTGAGCGTACGTACGATGAGGCTTCTGGGGAACCAGATTACAACTGCCTGGTTCAAATTCGCAAACTATAAGGGGTAGACATGGTGGAGTTCCTAGAACAGGTTCAAACCCTTATTCGAGCGCGCTATCCGATTTTGTATCTGATCAGCCATGAGGAAGACCGAAGTCTTCGACTGCTGAAACAAGTCGTGCAGGCAGAACACATGGGCATTTGGGTATGGCGTCGAAGCGATGGATTAAATGGACGTGATGGGACGGCTCAACAGGCCATTACGGAGTTGGTGGCACAAGAAGAACCAACGCTGTTGGTAATGCTGGACGCGCACCAAGACTGGAAAGATGTCAATTGGGTTCGGAAAGTCCGTGACGAACAGCAAGTGATGGTTCAAAAAGGCCATGCAGTGGTTTTGCTGTCGCCCAAGTACGACGTGCCATTGGAATTGGAAAAGTTGGTGACACCCTTGGATGTGCCACTGCCGTCGGCTCAAGAAGTCCATCGATTGTTTTCATTTTTCTGTCAGAAACAGGAAATGGTGATTGATGGCGGACTGTTTGATCAGTTTGTACAAGGTGCACTGGGGTTGACCGAGTCAGAGATCAAACGCATGTATTCTCGAATTGCATTGATTGGTGAGGGGTTCACCAAGAAGGACTTGGCACTGCAGGTCCAAGAGAAGAAAAGAATGCTGCGCTCATCTCAGTATTTGGAGTTTTGGGATGTGAACAACGCCTCCTTGTCCGTCGGAGGGCTGGATTCACTCAAAGAATGGCTGCAGCAACGTCAGTTGGCTTTCACCCCAGATGCACGTCGATATGGCTTGCCCGAACCCAAAGGATTGTTTCTGTTGGGGGTGCAGGGGTGTGGAAAATCCTTGATGGCCAAAGTGGTTGCCCAAATGTGGAAAATGCCCTTGTTGCGCTTGGATGTGGCGTCGGTACTTCAATCTGCTGCGGAGGATGGACTGCGTCAGACCATTCGCATTGCCGAAAGTTTGGCCCCAGCCATTTTGTGGATTGACGAATTGGAGAAGGGATTTGCTGGCAAAGATGAAGCCGCCCAGCAGAGCATGGGCACATTGCTGACGTGGATGCAAGAAAAGAAGGCGCCGGTTTTTGTTGTGGCGACGGCCAATGAAGTACGGGCTCTGCCTCCCGAACTGCTCCGAAAGGGGCGTTTTGATGAGATTTTCTTCGTGGATTTACCAGACCCACATGAGAGACTGGAAATCTTGGACATTCATTTGCGTCAACGAAAGCGCAACCCCGATGACTTTGATTTGACAGTCGTGGTCGAAGAATCCGAACGCTACTCTGGTGCTGAATTGGAGCAGGTTGTGGTGGGGGCGATGTTTAAGTCCTACGCTGAAGGGCGTGAAGTAGATACAGACGATCTCATCGACTCCGTCAGAGAGATTGTGCCCTTGGCGGTGACGATGGACGATCAACTCAAAGATTTGAGGGATTGGGCTCGCTCAAGGGCTCGTCGTGCCAGTGCCGATAGACGTCGCGCCAACTTTTTCGTTGCATGGGATGAAGAGTAGTCCTGTCGTGCGTTGAGCGTTGAGTTTGTTACATTCTGCTGAGACAGTTTCGGAGGACGTATGAAAATTGCAGTTGTCGGTTCAGGTTCGTGGGGAACAGCCATAGCGCTTCACCTGTCCAGAGCGGGACATGAGGTCCATTTGTGGAATAGGTCGGAAGACCGTGTGACCGAGATGAACGCTCAACGATGCAACAAACGCTATTTGCCAGATTTTGATTTTCCAGAGAATCTGACGGCGACTGCGTCATTGGAGAGTGCGATTGTCAACGCTGGATTGGTCATCTTTGTGGTTCCTTCACAGGTGATGCGTGGTGTGGTGAAAAGCGCATTTCCATTCTTGAATCCGGAAGTGCCCATTTGTTGTGCATCCAAAGGCATTGAGTCCGATTCATTGATGACCATGGAAGAGGTGCTTCGAGGTGTGTTGCCCGTCCATTTTCACGCACAACTGACATTTTTGGCTGGACCATCGTTTGCCAAAG
>CBFICN010000265.1:0-4878 GCA_965661045.1 uncultured Myxococcota bacterium | reverse complement strand
CGGTTGAACAGCAACCAAACAGTACAGAACAGCAGTTCCCCTATACGACCACACTTGTTGGAGAAGACATTCCACTGCTTGGACATGGTGGGGGCACAATTATGACTCTGTCAGCACAGCAGATTCAATCTGCACAAATTGATGTGCTGGAGAAACGTGGTGAAAAGGTCCGCATCCTTTGTAAAGGGTGCTCGAGTAAGCACCCCTTTCAAGCCGGTTGGATTTCGTCAGAGTATCTCCCCGTTGACAATTGAATTGTCACATTTCATGGGCTACATTGTAACAAACTGACAACTGTGGAATGATCATGAAACAACTGTACTCCGTTCACTCAAACAGCCAAAAGCTGGATGGTGGTGCCATGTTTGGCAACGCACCTAGAGCACTCTGGTCACGATGGACAACCATTGATGACCAAAACAGAATCGATCTCGCTTGTCGATGCCTTTTGGTTGTTGATGGAGACAAAAAAATTCTGTTTGAGACCGGCATTGGGGCATTTTTTGAACCCAAATATTTTGAGCGATACGGGGTCCAAGGCAACGGACACGTCTTGCTGACCAATCTGAACCGCATGGGTATCTCCGACACGGATATCGATGTTGTTGTTCTGTCTCACCTCCACTTTGATCACGCTGGTGGTCTGTTGAGCGCTTGGGAGGAAGACACACCACCACAATTGCTCTTTCCCAACGCACAGTTCTTGGTCAGCCAGCGTCAGTGGGAACGCGCCACAAACCCTCACGCACGAGACAAAGCCAGTTACATTCCAGACATTCAACGGTTGCTTGAGGAAAGTGGGCGACTGGAACTGGTCAAAGCAGAGTTCTCAGCAACATTGGGACTGGACTACAAATTCCATTATTCAGATGGACACACCCCCGGTCTGATGTTGACTGAGATCAAGTCCAAAGAGGGCTCCATCCTCTTTGCCAGCGACCTGATTCCCGGTAGAGCCTGGGTACACCGTTCGATTACGATGGGATATGATCGATTCCCAGAGCAACTCATTGATGAAAAAGTCACTTTGCTGTCCAAGTTTGTACGCAAAAATGGTCGCTTATTTTTTACACACGACCCCGAAATTGCCATGTCTAGGGTCATCATCGATGACCGAGGTCGATTTGGCACAACCAGCAATCAATCACATCTGCAAAGTTTCGAAGCCTGAGAATTCTTCGTTCTTTGCCCACACAGCCTTCTAGAGAGCCCCTTATGAAATGGACCTCCTACATTCGTTCCTTTGCCTTTCCAAAACTGTTAAAGTCCGGAACAATCGCCTCTACGGTATCTCTGACTGCTCAAGATGGCACTTGGGTCCAAAGTCAAGACTACCTGCAAGACTCTAGGGTTCTCTGGATCAGTATTAAGGACAGTACATCAGAGGAAACGAGACGATGGCTTCGCTCTTTTGCGAGGGTCATCGATCAGATACAGGAACTCAATTGCCGAATGTTTGTCATCTCCTCACAGTCTCTTGAAGATCTCCGAGACATGCACCGCAACATCGATCTACCCTGCTTGGCACTCTATGACCCAATGGCCTTAGAAGCCCGTAAGTTGGGTCTATCCGGCAGACGCCCCATCTGTCGAAACGCCGTGCTGTTGGTTGACGAATTTGGCTCGGTCGTCGATAGTCAGTGCGGTCTATCAAACGTGGAGCATTGGTTGGGTCTACTCGGCGCCAAAGAAGAAGCAACCATTGAAGAAGATGAAAGTGTTACGCCAATCATTCCACTGTCGGCGAAAGATACCGAGATTTTGATGGAACAAGGCGGGGTTCTGGTCGATGTGAGAACCTTTTCCGAGTACGAGCCGGACCACGTACCGAGTTCTTTGCACATTCCAGTGGATGAACTGCCTCAACGATACGAAGAGATTGGACAAAACAGCCGCATCATCTTCATTTGCCAAGCTGGTGGTCGCGCCTATTCTGCAGCAGAATTTATGACCAGTATTGGCGCAACTGATATTTTTGTCGTCAATGGTGGAATGAGTTCTTGGACAGGCCTGCGCAACACGGATGGCAAAGTCAGTTAAATAGACTGCGTGCTGACTTCGTTGTAAGGTCTTGACAAGGCAAGTTTTTTGAATACACTGGAAAGAGATATGCTTGGTTCATACTCCCCTCAGTGAATCTCTCAAGTGTTGTAAATGCACATTCACAACAACTGGGAATAACGATACGCTCTCAATCGTTGTTCAGATTCCCACCCCTAGTCATCTTTCTTGCCCTTGGTATGCGTATGTTTTCTTTCCCATTGGTCTTGGCCACAGAACAACCTGGAATGCTCGAACTCATTTTTGATGCTGACATTATTGTACAAAGCGTACTCTTTATGCTTCTGGGAATGTCGGTCGGATGCTGGGTTATCATTCTTAAAAAATATCGCATGCTCAAAGCCGCCAAAGAGCAAACCAATGAGTTTGTTCATCAGTTTTGGAATTCCCCAAAACTCGAAGATATGTACCACAAACTCGACGAATACCAAGACTCTCCCACCGCAGCAGTCTATCAAAATGCCTATCGAGAACTCGACAAACTCAATCGCATCTCCCGTGAGTCCTTCATCGATGGAGAAAGCAACTTAGAGCGTACAATGCGCCGTACCATCAGTGATGAGCAAAGTCACATGGAATCCTTGGTCACTTTCTTGGCCACAACGGGCTCTACGGCTCCCTTCATTGGATTGTTTGGGACCGTGTGGGGTATCCTTCGCGCCTTTCAAAAGATTGGCGCAACCGGACAGGCCAGTATTCAAACGGTTGGACCGGACATTGCCCACGCCTTGATCGCAACAGCCGTTGGCTTGGCAGCTGCCATTCCCGCCGTGATTGCCTACAACTTTATCAATCGACAAATTCAAATGCAGCGAAAGGAAATGGAAAACTTTGCGTCTGACTTTCTGAATATTGTCAAACGCAGCAACATGGGGAGTTGATTATGGGTATGTCTTCTGGTGGTGACAACAACGGCATGATGGCCGAAATCAATGTCACTCCCTTTGTAGATGTGATGTTGGTATTGCTCATCATCTTTATGGTGACAGCCCCGATGATGAACCAAGGGGTGCAAGTACAACTTCCAAAGGCGACGGCAGATCAACTCCCGTCGGATGACAAAGCGTTAATTCTGAGCATCTCTGAAGATGGCAATTATTTCATGGCGGAAGAAGACTATGATCTGGGTGAACTCAAACTCAAGCTTCAAGCCATTGCCACCTCAAACCCAGACAAAGAGGTCTTCATTCGAGCAGATGCACTGGTGCCCTATGAAAAAGTCGCTCAGTTGATGGCGGCTTGTACACAAGCGGGAATTACCAAACTGGGTATGGTTACTGAACCTGGTGTCAATGAATGAAACGGGCTCGACAGTGGTGGTGGGAGTACAATGTCGAGATCATTGGCTCAATCGTTCTACACGGTTCGCTGGCCTTGTTGTTGGCCAATGCCAAAGGCTGCATGCCAGAAATCACTCAACCAAAACCGGTCACCAAGGTAAATGTGGTCACCTTAGGCAGCATCAAGAAATCAAAGGTACCAGACCGTGCGTCTAGAAAAGAACACTCCAAACCACCGACCCCACCGACCCCAGTAAAGAAAGCCACTGAACCAGCGCCCAAACCAACCCCGACAGTGAAAGCACCCAAGCCATCAGAAATGACCATCCCCAAAGAGCAACCACCCAAGGAAAAGCCAAAGGAAAAGCCAAAGGAAGAACCCAAGCCAAAAGAGAAGCCCAAAGAGAAGCCCAAGGAACAAAGCAAACCAAGAGACAAAGAGCAACCCCAAAAACCATCCAGAGAAGAACTCATTCGAAAAGCCCAAAAAGAACAGTTGCTCAAATCTCTTCAAAATGCGCCTGTGGGGCCCAAAGATAGGGAAGCGACCAGTCAAGAAGGAACCGACAAGACCTTAGCCGGTTTGCCCTCTGCCACCCCCACTGATCCCATTTTGGCTCAGTACGTCTCTGATGCCCGTGCCAAGATTCTTCCCAACTGGGCACCACTCCCTACAATCGTTGAGGCGCATCCTGAATATGAGGTCATTGTACAAGTTGTTGTGCTGGCGGACGGCACCCTCAAAAATCCAAAAGTCATCAAAAAATCTGGCGATGCATCCTTTGATGCGGCGGCAATTCGTGCCATCTATAGAACAGGGTCTTTACCACCCCCACCAGAAAAATGGAAGAGTTCAGCGGCACAAGGTATTTTGATCACACTGGCTGCAGCAGATAAGACATAAACAGCACAGTTCAACATTCCGTTCTGTATTGAGGACAATCATGCACCGTTCAAAACGTTTCATCCTTCCCCTTCTCTTGACCCTTTTCTGTCCGACATTTGGAGAGGCACAAGAGCAGATTCACATCTATGTGGGGGCACCGGGCCGTTCTCGCGTCCCGATTGCACTGCCACAACCAAATTCGAATCTTCCAGCTTCTCAAGAGTTTTACAGAGTCGTCAAACAAGACTTGGAACTCAGCGGCTGGGTAGACATTGTCGATCCCAATACCTACTTGGAAAAACGCAACAGTGGCGTCAAAGAAGGCACGTTCCGTTTTGAAAACTGGGACTCGGTCGATGCAGTGGCCCTTGCCAAGAGCAGTTTGGCGGTCAAAGACGGTCGCTTACGGTCAGAAATTTGGGTCTATGACATTGCCAAAAGACAAAAACTGGGTGCGAAGGCCTTCTCCGCAAATGCATCCAATGTTCGAACGCTCGGACACAAAGTCGCCAATGAAATCATCAAGCAACTGACGGGTAAAGATGCACCGTTCAATACTCGATTTTCGGTGGTGAACGATCGCACTGGCAATAAAGAAATCTACGTCATGGACTTTGATGGTCACAACATGCAACGGGTCACACGAAACGG
>CBFICN010000264.1:0-4953 GCA_965661045.1 uncultured Myxococcota bacterium | reverse complement strand
AGAGTTGGATTTTCCCATCGAGAAGCCACCCCACGTCGCATTGTCATTGGAAAGCCAAATCCGTCAAATGGAATTGGCCGTTGGAAAAGAGTTCAGCCTCCCCTATTTTGATCCAGCCTCGATGAGCGATGGCGAAATGCTTTTAAAAGTGGTGGACTCGGAAGTGCTCGACAATGGTGAAGAGGCTTGGTGGGTGCTGTCCAACTTCAACGATGTACAGACACGCTCTCTAATCGCCTCCAACGGGGACATCCTACGTCAAGAAGCCGCATTGGGCATTTCAATGGTCCGAATGAGTCCCGAAGCCGCTCAAGATTTAGACTTGGAAGACCCTGTGGACTTAATCGGATTGTCCGGCGTTCCGGTAAAAGGCAAACTCAAAAATCCACGCGTCAAAGAAGCGTTGGTCGTCAAAGTCATGGGGGTTGATATCAATAAGATCGCCAACAGTTTGCCCACGCAGCAAGTAGACGTGGCCAGCACCCAAATATCGCTAGAACAAATTGACGTAAACACAATTGGCGAAACCACAATTGAGAACGACAAAGAACGCACCAAACATAGAGATACACTGATTGCCACGTTGGACTTGCCCGCTGAAAACCCTCAAGTGCGCGAAAAGAGTGCCGAACTCATCGCGAATGCCAACAATCGCTTGGAGGCTGTTCAGGCAATCAATCAGTTTGTGTTTGATTACATGGAAAAGACCCCTGTGATCGGTGTACCCAATGGACTGACGGCACTTCAACAAGCCCAAGGCGACTGCAATGAACACACGGCCCTCTTTGTCTCTTTGGCGAGGGCAGCCAACATTCCCGCTCGAATTGCCGCTGGAATTGTCTTTTCCGATCGCACCGGTCCACTCAAGCAGTTCTATTACCACGCTTGGCCAGAAGTGCTGGTGTACAATCAGGCCGGTGAAGAAATCTGGCTGCCAGTAGACCCCACGTTTGGACAGGTGCCAGCCGACGCCACCCACATCAAACTGGTGGAAGGTGGACTCGATCGACAGGTAGAAATCATGGCTTACCTTGGACAAATCCAATTGGAAGTCATTTCCGATCGACCATCCTCCAAACCCAAAAAGAAAATCTCAAGCCCCGCCACAAGACCTAAGCCAATTGAGGAGCACACCGATGATTCGAATTGATGGACTGGAGAAACGCTACGGTAAATTTCAAGCCCTGCACCCGTTGACCTTGCACATTCAAAAAGGAGAGGTCTTTGGTTTTTTGGGACCCAACGGCGCGGGAAAAACAACCACCATTCGAACGCTCGCAGGCGTGTTGACTCCAACGGCTGGAACAGTGCACATCGACGGCATCGACATCATCAAGAACCCTGTAGAGAGTAAGAAAAAGGTGGGCTACATACCCGATCGTCCCTATCTATACGACAAACTCACTGCGCGAGAATTTCTACAGTTTGTGGGGCAACTCTATGAACTCGCCCCTTCACACATTCTAGAGCGTGGGGACGCATTGCTCAAAGAACATGGTCTAATCGAACGTGCGGATGAACTGATTGAGGCGTACTCTCACGGAATGAAGCAACGACTTGTGCTGTCGGCATCTCTGTTGCACGAACCTCCGCTGTTGATCGTCGATGAACCAATGGTGGGGCTGGACCCGCATGGCGCGCGGCAAATCAAAGATCGATTTCGCTCCATCGCCGACGAGGGACGAACTGTATTCCTATCTACACACTCTTTGGATGTCGCGCAGGAGGTTTGTGACCGCGTCGGAATCTTGTTCAAAGGGCGACTGGTGGCATTGGGGACTGTACAAGAAATGTTGACCCAACAAAATCAAGGGAACCTTGAAGAAGTGTTTTTGCAAATCACCCAAGAACAGATGGACGCCCACCAAGGATAGGGTTGAACAGCTTGACTTGCCCAACCAACCCTGTCTAAACAAGTCGCAACAAGTGTGATACAGTAGCAAAAACACCCACCGGTATCTGTAATGCATTCCCATTTGTTGACCCTTGCCATGTCTATCCCACTGTTTTCTACAGGCTGTCAAAAGAAACAGGTGCGATTGGATCGATACACTGTGGATACACCCGAAGGCAGTTGGAAAGACGTCAAGAGTGGTTCGGCTGACTACGCTTGGTACAATGCCAACATTGGCGCCACCATCTACATCGACTCCAACTGTGGTCAACGCTTTGAAGACCGTCCCTTGCAAGATTCCATCAACTCGCTCACCGTCGGTCTAAGAAACCATGAGGAACCCATTCAACGCGACTTGTTCTTGGATGGTAGAGAGGCGTTGATGCTTCAAACGAAAGGAAACCTAGATGGTGTAGAGGTCCAAATGGCAGTGGTTGCGTTGGCAAAGAATCGATGCCTGTTTGATTTCGTCTACATTACTCGACCAGAAAGTTTTGCCAAAGGGTTTGGAGATTTCCACCAGTTGCTGCATTCCTTTGAAACACGGTCAGGGTGGAATGATGTGCTGGAATCGCCATCTAGACGTGAGAAGCGATAATGCTCGGGGCTTTTGAGTTCATCGGTGAAATCACCCTACTCAGTGGGAAAGCGCTCAAAGAATTTGTTGCGGGACGACAGGACTGGGGATTGATTGTAGAACAACTTGGAAAAGGAGGCGTTGACTCTTGGTCAATCACCATTTTAACCGCAGTCTTTACAGGGATGGTGATGGCGATGCAGTTTGCCATTGGTCTTGAGCCATTTGGGGCATCCATCTACACCAGCAAGTTGGTGTCCTTGGGGATAGTCAGAGAACTGGGACCAGTACTCACAGCGCTGTTGGTCGGTGGACGTGTTGGTGCGGGATTCACTGCAGAACTTGGTTCAATGGCGGTGACCGAACAAATTGACGCCATTCGCTGTTTGGGCGCAGACCCCGTTCGCAAACTGGTCATGCCAAGGGTGGTAGCAATGACCTTGATCATGCCTCTGCTCACAGTATTGGCAGATGTGATCGGGTGCGCTGGCGGTGGACTGATATCAATGATTCAAGTGGACCTCACAGCTCAGTATGTCACTCGTCAGATGCTCGAAACCATTGGGCCAGAAGACTTACTACATGGACTGATGAAGAGTACGTTCTTTGGATACTGGATTGCCATCATCGCCTGCTGGAAAGGCATGAACATTCGAGGCGGTGCGGAAAGTGTCGGGATTGCCACCACGGAAACGGTTGTGTACATCTCGGTTGGCATCTTGGTTTCGGACTTCATCTTGACACAGCTATTTTTGACCATTTATGGATGACCCATGTCAGAAACAATCATCTCCTATCGAAATGTGATCAAGGCTTTTGGCAGCAATCGAATCTATCAAGACATCACACTGGACATTCAGCGTGGCGAAACCCTGTGCATCATCGGAGGGTCTGGCACTGGAAAGTCTGTCATGATGAAGATGCTCGTCGGATTGCTCGAACCCGATGCTGGAGAGATTGAGGTCTTTGGACAATCCATTGTCGGACTCAAGCAACGCCAGTGGTTGGACATTCGTCGTCGTGTGGCCATGCTCTTTCAAGGTGGGGCACTCTTTGACTCCTTTACGGTCGGTGAGAACATTCAATACCCCATGATTGAACACAAATGGGGCGACAAATCCAAAAGAGAAAATAGAGTACACGAAGTCTTAGAAATGGTCGGACTCGGTAAAATCGAGCACCTCTATCCGTCAGAAATCTCGGGTGGAATGAAAAAAAGAGTGGCTTTGGCCCGCGCAATTGCCGTAGAGCCCGAAGTGTTGCTGTATGACGAACCAACGACTGGACTCGATCCCATCAGCATTCGAAGAATTAATGGCCTCATTCGGAACCTACAAGAGCGATTGAATGTCACCAGTATGGTAGTGACTCATGAAATGCCATCAGTCTTCACCATCGCCGATCGGATTGCCATGCTACACGACCAACACATCGCCTTTGTGGGCACGCCACAAGAAGCCAAAGCCATGACTGAACCTTGGATCGCAGAGTTCATCATCGGTGGTGAAGGCACCTTAAACGAGGGACTCTAATCCATGTTGTACCCTCTCTTGATTGCCAGTAGTTTGGCCACCCCCATCAACGATAGTCTCGATCCGTGGGGGCGTCCAACCCATGCTCGAGTCATCATTGAACATCCAACAACCGTTGAAGACTTGTATGCCAGTAAACGACGATTTCGGTTTTGGTGGGACGATGTTGGTCTAAAAGCCACCATTGAAATTCGAGGAGCCATACGCTGGAAAACCTTGGCACAGGACGTACCGTTGGGTTGGATTTCTGAAGAGTTGCCCCGAGACTCGGTGTTTCGAATTCGACTTGAGGGCGGTGCGCGCACCTCGGACCCAATTGCCGCTGCTCGATATTATGGTCCAACAGACTTGGCTCGACTGTCTAAGAGTGTTTCCAATAAAGAATCCAAGAAAAGTCCCAAGGAATGGATGCTGTCCGATACAATACTGGATTTGGATGCGACTGAAACATCCAGCCTTTGGGGCGCCAATTACTCCGGTGGTCTATTGGAAATTACCACTCAAAAAAATCAGAACAACGTCCACGTTTGGACTCAATGGGATGGACTCCCGGACGATCGCGTATTGAGTGTATCCGTCGATGATGACGTCACTTGGGTGGGAACAGCGACTGGACTGGCAAAAATCTACGGTGACAAAGTTTTGCAGGTGTGGGACGATGAACTGGTAGACCCTTACGTACAGACATTGGATTCCAAAGATGGGGTTGTCTATGTGGGAACTTATCAAGGACTGGATCGACTGTCGGGACAACACATAGAGCATCTATTACCGGCGTGGTCTGTCTTTTCCATTTTGACCGATGAGGCAACAACAGCCGTCGGGTATGAGGGCATAACCTTCATCAAGGAAGACGGTTCCCACTCTACGCAAGACTGGCCCGGCAACGTCAATGCACTGGAACAGGTCGATGGGTCCTTATGGATGGCCACTGAAGAAAAAGGACTTGT
>CBFICN010000263.1:0-4958 GCA_965661045.1 uncultured Myxococcota bacterium | reverse complement strand
GAGCATATGTTTCAAAAAGAAACAGTTTGTGTTATAAAGTGTTTCAAACTCAGAGAGGGTTGAATGAACAATCACTTTACTGGCCAGTGGCTCAGAAACTTTGGTGGACAAAGCCTCTTGCATTTGGCAAACACATTTGATCACACCGCCATCTACATCGTCGATCACAATCAAACCATTCAATATTGGAGTGAGGGTGCCGAACAGCTTCTGGGATTTTCAGCCCAAGAAGTAGAAGGACAGCACTGCCTAAAGGGGATTCGATGTCTTCAGTGCATGAAGGGCTGTGGCGTCAAGCAATTCAACTCTGTAAACAATGTACTGCTGGAAATGCACACTAAAGATGGCGAAGTTCTAAAAGTACGAAAGTTTGCACAGGCTTTCTACGATGGCAAAGAGCAGTTTGCCGGAGCCATTGAAGTGTTGATACCCGAACGCCCAAAATTACAACCGACAAAGTTTATTGGAACGAAATTTCACGGGATGCTCACGCAGTCCAATACAATGCGAAGACTGTTTAAACAGGTTCAATCGGTCGCCAAAACAGACGTTCCAGTCTTGGCTCGCGGGGAAAGCGGTACTGGAAAAGAACTGTTGGCCCGTGCTATCCACCTGGAAAGTCCACGCAGTAAACACTCCTTCATCGCGGTAAACTGTTCTGCCATTCCCGAAAATCTCATAGAGAGTGAACTGTTTGGTCATGCCAAAGGGGCTTTTACTGGGGCACACAAAGAACGCAAAGGTCTCTTTGAACAAGCCCACAAAGGGTCATTGTTTTTGGATGAGGTAGCAGAGTTGCCTTTGTCTGTTCAAGCAAAACTGTTGCGGGTGCTCGAGACACAAACCTTTAAACGCGTTGGGGACAATCGAGAGGTACACGTCGATGTTCGCATCATTACCGCCACCCATAAATCATTGAGACAGGCAGTCCGCGAAGGGAAATTTCGGCAAGATCTCATGTATCGACTGCGCGTTGTTCCACTCTTTATCCCCCCTCTTCGAGAACGGCATGCGGACATCCATCTGCTCATCCAACACTTTATTGATATTGGAAATGCCCAACATGCAAACCAAATCGAGTCGATATCTGTGGATGCCCAAAAAGCACTTCTTCAACACGCTTGGCCAGGGAACGTGAGAGAAATCCGGAACATTGTTGATTTTGCCTTCGCAATTGGATGTTCAGGAAGTCTGACGCTGGATTTTTTACCACCAGAGTTTTCTGAATCACAAATACAAACAGAAACAGACACGACACCCGTATTCACTGCTCCGAGTATAGAAAGCAAAAAAACTCCTGAACCCCTCTATTCCGAAAAGGAACGGATTTTGGCCGCCTTGCAACAGTGCAATTACCACTTGGGCAACACCGCCACACTCCTCAACATGTCCAGGGCTACTCTATGGCGAAAACGAAAACAATACGATTTGTAGGTTCTATGTACTGAAGTGACTTGTACAACCAAACACAGTTGAATATTTAGAACAAAAAGAATAGAACTGCTTATTCAATTCACAATCTGAGGAACATTATGACCACACTTTCTATCCTATTGCTGTCTCAACTCTTTGCCTGTGGTGGAAAAACACCCGCCGAAAAAGCTGAACCCACAGAAGCCGTAGAAACACCGGCAACAGAGACGGAGTCTACTAAAGAAGACCGTATTTCTGCAGAAAACCTGGAACACTTTGGTCTGGAATTCACGCTTGAAGAATCCATCCCAGCCGGCACTGTCTTGTCGAACCCAGATTCATATGTTGGTCAAACGATTCGTGTAACTGGAAAAGTGAGCGACGTCTGTCAAAAAATGGGATGCTGGATGGTCATTACCGACGCAGACCAACACATGCGCATCACCACCAAAGACCACAAGTTCTTTGTCGCCAAAGATGGTGCTGGAGCCACCTGTGATCTCGAAGGAGTCGTCGTCAAACGCGATGCCAACCCAGAACGCACAGCGCATTACAAATCTGAACAAACCGATGGCGCACCAATGCCAGATGCGGAGTTGGCTGGTACAGCAACCTATGAAATTGTCGCCTCGGCAATCAGCTTTGATCGCTCAAGCATTCCCGCATCAACCGAAGATGCTGACGCTGCGGAATAATCCCAAGCCCATCAATGGTGCATTCAAACGGATTGCACCATTTCATCAAAGAAGGCTATGTTTTGCATGGTCTTCTTTCCTATTTTTTGGAGTGTATCATGAGTGTTCGCATTGAAACGGTAGAGCAGTTGCAAAATCCCAAACTTGTAGAGCAGGTTCTGGATAGACTGCGTCGGACGACCAAACCACGAAATTTTGCCTTCAAAAAGAGGTGTAAACTCCTTGGAGACAAACCTGTATTGATCACCGCTCCACCGGGACGCAAACTGAAGTCTTCTTTGTTGCGTGAACTCCGTCTAGGGTCTCCAACCCTCAAAGGTGTCGTCCATCGAGAGAAACAACGACTCATTTTCACCTTCTCTCGTTCTGTCAACAAAAATGACACTGCAAAATGGATTGCCAAGTGCATGCACGATGCCAAATCTCCGGTCCCCCTAAAATGCGTCATCATTCGAACACCCAAAGATGAAATATCCCCAACCGACTTGCCATCAGTACAGACGGAGCCCTCACAGGATGAACAGACTGCATTTGAAGAAACGAAGAACGCCTTCATTGACAACGATACACCGTTGCCCGTAGCGAGCGACGAGGACAATGACGAAGAGATTTTGAGTCCCACAACCCTCCATGAGTCTCCATCTCTAGAGACGCTCATTGCAAAGCACACATCATCCAAAAAGATGGGCTGGATTCGAGAAGCTGAACAACAAATCGATTCTCTCGAACAACAACTGTCCATCGAGAGTTCGAAACTCGACACGTTGGAAGAACAGATTTCGGATGTCCAAGAACAGATTCTGCAACTTGAAGTACAAATCCAAAATCTTCCACCACTCGATGAGTCATTGGTCAACCCCTGGAGGGAGCTGATAGAGGCGATTCAAGGTTCTGGCATGACACTGGATGAATTCAGAGACATACTGGACCAATCTGAATTGCCCATCACCAACCTACTTCAAATTCTACAAGTCCTATCCGATGACGAAGAAATGGTCGCATACACAGAAATCCGACATCACTGTCAAGCCAAAGCCACTGAGTGGAAGACTCAACGGTCTCCCACAATACAGCTTGAACAACGTGTTGCCTCTTTACAAAGTGCCCGACTGGACTTAGAAGCCCAGTATGCTGATGGGGCAGAGACGCTGTCCAAACTTGAAGAAGAACAACAACGACTGTTGCTCAAACTCGCCGCTCGAAAACTGTCCATCTTTGACAAAGTTGTCGTGTTCATTCAAGAGCCAGAACTCATGGTTGAACTCAACCAACGACGCGCCTTGTGTACGGCAATTCTCAGCGAAGAGTGACACTCAGCCATCAAGAATGTATTGCTCGTCTAAGAGCACCTGACTGAGACCACTCTTTACGTCTCGATCACACAAACTTCCATTGTTTCAAGATATCTTGATCGCTTTCAGCGGGAAACAGACTGCCAAGTGATTTGGAGTCCCATGAAACAGCTTCCACCATTTCCGGAGCGAATGTACCCACATCCAATCCCAGTTTCGCCATGACGTCTTTCAATGTTTGCATGGGTTCTGACTTCAGCATTTTGGCATTGAAATACACCAGGTTTGAGTCCAAAGCCGTAGGAATCGCCGCGTTGCTTAAGTGCCACTGATACAACTCTGAAGAATCCTTCGCGTGGAGTGTCGGACTTCCAACATAAAAGAGCGCTTTATGGGTTGGACATACAGACTCTAAGGCACTGACCGGCCAATCGGCATGCCATACGATCACGGGATTCAATTGTACGTCTTCAAGCTTTCGATTCAAGATTTCTTGGGTTACTTCCATCTTGGATTCTTCATCGTCGTCCAACAAATCCAAATCTCCAAACAACAAATCATCCAATTCCTGCTCTTCAGCCGCTGATAACTCTTGGGCGATTTCCTGGGCTTCTCCATCCGTAAAGGACACCAGTTCCAAACGTTCATGGGCGTCAAGAATCTCTAAAATATCTTTCGCATCCGACCCAATCAGGACAATGGGAGTTTTCTGCCCGTCGTCTTCCAACACCACGCCGTATTCTTCCAGTCTCTTCTGTACAAAACTGCCAACGCCTGGCAAAATACTCTCCGCTCTCTCATCAAAGAACGCCCGCAACATTTCAATTTTGCCCAATTCTACATACCGATCAACGACCGTTTGAATCAATGTAGACGGAATAGAATGTGTTGTTTCCACCGGCTCACGAGCCAAAATGGCACCAATCACCCTGTACGCTCCTGGACCAGATAGAGGCTCTCCCTTGAGCACTGCCATCCGTACAAACAACCCTTTGAGAATATTGGTTCGATGTCTAGACACAAACTTCTGATTTGGCATATCCATGGCCCGTTTGATGTACAGTTCCACATCTTCCTCTTTGCCCAACACAACCAAAGACAAGGCTCCAAGCACCCACACATCAGGGGAAGTGTGCAAATTGTCTTGCAAAATATCCGTGTACATATTGAGGAATGAAGTCATGTCTCCTTGCTCGAGCAACAACTCGAGATGCATCAATTCCGTGGCGTATTCTACCTCTTCACCTTCATATTGCTTTGCCAATTCGAGGTTCGCAAAGGCCTCGTCAAACTCTCGAAGCTTGGCATGCAACAGGACCTTCATCTGATAAGCTTTGTAGGTTGTGACACCGTTGATCGTTGGCTCGGCAAAGGAGACCCCATCCAGACTAATCAACAAGTCTAATGCATCCAACGTCAGTCGATGAAAGTTTGCACGTTCATTTTGGGGAAAGCTGATTTGAAAACATGTCTGGAGCACCTGCCACAAGGTGTTGACCGCGTTGGTGGAAAAAACATTCAAATGCTTGATCAAGGTTGCCAAAGCTTCAAACCCTTC
>CBFICN010000262.1:0-4964 GCA_965661045.1 uncultured Myxococcota bacterium | reverse complement strand
ATCGGAAGCAGTCTACGAACGGGCTACGCCATGGAACGAGTACGGATGGCAACCACAAACACAGATCGATGGACAGTGGACACAATCCAGTCTCTCTTTGAATACATATTACAGGACTGGTCTAAAAATACAGCACGAACGGGTTCTGCTCACCCCAATCCAATCCCTCTTGGTCGATACGCCGAAGCGCGTCTATCCCCTTTTGAAAAAGACAATCCTAAGTTACACCTCTATGGGGGTGGACGAAGGCTGACCCATTCCAGTGTCCAAATCGACATGCACATTGCACTCATCGAAGCCTTTTTTTGGTATCCACATACACCACCGGCTTGGTTTGCCACTTGGTTTGAGCATCCAGAACCAACCATCCAAAAAACAGCCCTCAAGTTGTTTTGCCTTTCAAATGGGTTACGGTCGAATATAGGCATTAAAGTGCCGATTGAACCTGCACTACAGTGGCACATCACCACTTGTCCTCTTGCAGAAAGGTCACCGTAAACGCACCGAAAACAGATTCTGGGAACATTATGCACATCGCAAGTTTGGCCACTGGACACCCTCCACATCGATACAACCAAGAACAACTCCTTGAAGCCATCAAACGCATGTGGATGAACGCTCACCACAACCCTAGACGGGTTGATCAACTACACAAAGCGGTTCAAGTCAAAGAGCGTTTTTTGGCATTGCCAATGGATGCCTACGAACAAATGGAAGACTTTACAGAGTCCAATGACCATTTTATTCGAGTCGGCACAGATGTGGCTGAACAAGTTGTGGTCGATGCACTGAACCAAGCCAGCTTGACTGCCCAAGATGTAGATGCCATTTTCTTTGTCTCCGTGACGGGGGTGGCCACACCATCGATCGATGCCAAACTGTTCAACCGAGTGGGTTTCCGACCCGATATCAAGCGAATCCCCATTTTTGGATTGGGCTGTGTTGCTGGGGCTGCTGGATTGGCCAGACTGCACGATTACCTCAAAGCCTACCCCGATCAGGTCGCCCTGTTGGTCAGTGTGGAACTGTGTTCGTTAACGCTTCAGCCCAAGGACTTATCGATTGCCAACCTCATCGCCAGTGGTCTATTCGGGGACGGAGGCTCCTGTGTGGTCGGCGTGGGAGATGCACACCCCTTGGCACAAAGAGAAGGTCCGTCCGTGCTGTGCAGTGAAAGTAGACTCTATCCAAACACAGAAGATGTCATGGGATGGAAAATCGGAGCCGATGGTTTCAAGGTCATTCTCAAAGCGACTGTGCCACAACTCGCAGAAACACACCTACAAGTAGATGTCGATGCCTTCTTGGCAAAATCCAACCTCACGCGCTCCGACATTGCCCACTGGGTTTGCCACACTGGTGGTCCAAAGGTACTCAAGGCTTTCGAATCAGCCTTAGAGTTGCCTGAAAATGCGCTTCACCGGTCTTGGAACTCTTTACAAACGGTTGGAAACCTATCCAGTTCATCGGTACTCTTCGTTCTCCGAGACACCATGGAAACAGCCAACGCCAAACCCGGTGATTATGGATTGTTGCTGGCCATGGGACCTGGATTTTGCTGTGAGATGGTGCTGTTGCAATGGTAAGTTCACTTTGGCTCTATACCCTATTCATTGTGTTGACCGGCATTGAACGGCTGGTTGAGGTTCGCGTATCCAATCGAAATGCCGCATGGAGTTTTGAAAACGGTGGCGTTGAACGTGGAAAGGGGCACTATCCCTTCATGGTGGTTCTACACACGGGTTTTCTCATTGGTGCGGTGGCGGAGGTGTGGCTGTTCACTGCCGAGTTTTCAACACCTTGGGGATGGGTGTGGTTCAGCATTGCCATTCTCTGCCAAGGCCTTCGCTGGTGGTGCATCAACACGTTGGGCAAACGGTGGAACACCCGCGTCATTCTGGTACCCAATCTACCGCGCATCAACAAAGGCCCCTACCGCTTTCTCTCACACCCAAACTATGTCATCGTCGCCCTCGAAGGTCTGGCGCTGCCCCTGATACACAACGCCTATTGGACAGCGCTGATATTTACCGTGCTCAATGCTGGGTTGATGTGGGTCAGAATTCGTTGTGAAGAAGCCGCTTTGCAAGAATTGTGCGCCCCACAAACTTCATCTACCTGAGAAATCTATGAACACCACACACAGCAAAATCGACATCGCCAACACAATCAAAGACATGGCATCAGAAATATTGGGCGTCACCGAGGTGCCTACTGGATCCATTCGAGAGGTACTGGACTCTATGAACCGACTTGCCCTCATGGTCGAAATTGAAGACCATTATTTGATTGCTTTTGAGCCTGAAGAAGAAGACACCATTGACACTTTTGAGGACTTGGTCCAATGCATTCAACAGAAACTCACTCCCTCCTAGATCCCAATCACTGGAACAGTACACTCCCAGAAAGACTGTGGGCGGCTGCTCAAAGCCAATCAAACCATCAATCAAACCCCGAAGCCAACCATGAGTCAAACCATGGTCTCGTATTTGTATCAAGGACCGGTTCAGACACTCAATACACGTGGACAACCATTTTGGAACGGGCTCGGAAGATGGCAACCCACCTACAGACCTTGGGCGTCAATGCTGGCGATCGTGTGGCCATTGTTCTACCCACCTGCATCCAGTTTTTTGATGTATTTTTTGGTGTGCAGATATTGGGCGCAGTGCCCGTTCCACTTTACCCACCCCTGCGACTGGGGAAAATGGATATCTATGTTGACCGAACCACGGCGATGTTAAGGGCTGTCGATGCTGTGTTGCTGGTATCTGATCAAAGAATTTCTAAAGTACTGGGACGAGTTCTAGAGAGTTTTACACCCACTCTGGGATTGCTCAACATTGACAAATCAACATGGACAAAGTGCACACCCATCGACACTTGGGAACAGAGCCTAACGGCGGATCATCTGGCTATGGCTCAGTTTTCATCAGGTACCACCGTCGCTCCCAAGCCTGTTGGACTCACCCACCGACAAGTGCTGTCCAACACCGACATCATTTGCTCTGTCGTTGAAGGGAACATTGGCTGTTCGTGGCTGCCTCTCTATCATGACATGGGTCTGATCGGTTGTATTTTCCCAGCGCTTAGCAAAGGCGGAACGATGGTTCTTATATCTCCGGAAGATTTTCTGAGACGACCGGCGTTGTGGCTCCAAAGCATCTCCAAATACAATGCTTATATCTCACCGGCACCCAATTTTGCCTATGCCTATTGCACAAACCGCATCAAAGAACGTGAACTGGAAGAGCTAGACCTTTCCTCTTGGAAAATGGCGCTCAATGGTGCCGAAGCAGTGGCTCCCAAACACCTCAGGGCTTTTATTGAGCGGTTCTCCGCTGTGGGTTTTGATCCTCGTGCGCTGTGTCCAGTATACGGTTTGGCCGAAGCCTCTCTTGGGGTGAGTTTTTCTACGCCCAACAAGTTGTTCACCGCACATCATTTTGATCGCGCAACCTTGCAGCAAGGCACCCCTTCCCTGAGCCTTAAAGACAATGAAGGGGTTGAGTTGGCATCCGTTGGTCAGGCTCTCCCTCAATGCCGCGTACAGATTCGCAATGACGATGGCATCCAACTTGAAGACAATCGGATTGGAGAGATTTGGGTTCAAAGCCCTTCCGTCATGAAAGGATACCTAAACGATGCTCCATCTCCGATTCAATCTGGCTGGTTGGCCACTGGAGACCTTGGGTTCATTTTCGAAGAGGAACTCTACATATATGGTCGAAAGAAAGATGTCATTGTATTGGCTGGTCAAAATCATGCGCCCCAAGACTTGGAAATGGCGGTCGACGACATTGACGGGGTTCGTACAGGCTGTGCAGTGGCGGTTGGCAAAGTCGATGACAGTGGGGAACAAATATTTTTGTTTGTGGAAACACAACAGAAAAATGCGGCTTCCACCACACTTGCCGAACAGTGCAAGCAAGCCGTCCTTCGAGAAACGGGTATTTCTTGCGATTTGGTTGTGCTACTCGACCCCGGCACCATTCCCCGAACCTCCAGTGGAAAGTTGCGACGACGCAACACACTGCACTTGTTTGAGAGTGGAAATCTGTTACCACCCAAGGAGATGACAGCACTGAATATGGCGGGCATTCTGGCATCCTCTATGATGGGACATTGGAAGGCTCGCTGGCGGAGATAGTGCGGAGATAGTGCGGAGATAGTGCCATGCCCACAGCACAGCAAACAACATACGACTACGACATTGGGATAATTGGTGGTGGTCCCAGTGGACTTGCAGCGGCCATCGAAGCGTCTCTTGCGGGGCTGTCTGTTCTGGTGTTCGAACCCAAGGATTCTACGATCGACAAAGCTTGTGGCGAAGGACTGATGCCCTCTGCGGTCGAAGAACTCACTCGATTGGGTGTGGTCATTCCGGAATCCCATCCTTTTAAAGGGATTCGATACATCAGCGAGCGTGGTAGTCAAATTGACGATGCCTCTGAATGGGCGGATGGCCACTTTACATCGGGGGCTGGATTGGGGGTTCGGAGACTCACATTGCACACAGCCCTTCATAAACGCGCCGAGGACTTGGGGGTACACTGGCAACACCAACGGGTGCAGGACATTTCTCAATCTAACAATTCGGTATCCATAGAAGGTGTCACGGTCCGATACTGCATTGCCGCCGATGGTTTGCATTCGCCCACACGCAAGAAGTTGAATCTTTCCGTTCCCAGCAAACTCCCAAAGCGCATTGGCATCCGTCAGCATTTTGAAATGGCCCCGTGGAGTCCCTTTGTTGAGGTCTATTGGAGCGAACATGGGGAATGCTACATCACACCCGTTTCTGATACGCAAGTGGGGGTGGCCATCTTGGCCTACGCAGACAAAGTACCCAAGAGCAATGGCGGAAAATTCGAGACCTTGCTCAGTTGGTTCCCAACCGTGGAGGCAAAGATCAGTGGGGCCGTTCCTCTGTCAAGTGTTCGAGGCGCTGGTGGATTTGAACA
>CBFICN010000261.1:0-5003 GCA_965661045.1 uncultured Myxococcota bacterium | reverse complement strand
CGATTTTGGCGAATGAAACTGAAGTTGTACATCTCGTAGCCAAAGAGTCAAAGGTTACGCATGATCTCGAAATCCTGGACAAGGTATTCTTCAAGACCAATTCCCACATCATCGACGAACGCTCACACGAATTGTTGGATGAGGTGGCTGAAATTCTCAACCACCACCAGCGCATTGAGTTGGTCCACATCGAAGGGCACACCGATTCTCAAGGGGACGATAAGTACAACAAGAAGTTGTCTCAAGACCGTGCTGATGAGGTCATGAAGTACTTGATCGCCAAAGGTGTAGACCCAGAGCGATTGGACGCAACAGGCTTTGGTGAAGAGAAGCCAATCGACACCAACGATACAGAAGAAGGGCGTCACAACAACAGGCGTGTAATCTTCCGCATCGACAAGCATCATGGGGATGATTACGTTGAAGATTCAGCCGAATAAGTAAGAGCCTACAAAAGACGAAAAGCCCTGCGGAAGCGGGGCTTTTTTGTGTTCACAAGCAACTGTGTTTGTGAACTGAAGAATTAAATCGCAAGGATTCCAATAGATACATCAATCACTTACATAAAGTTGCTTAGGATGTCTTTCACTGCCTGACGCTTACCGGTTTTCGGGGCGCGATCGGGATCGAAAGGGTTGCCATATTCCAAAAAGAGTTGTCCCCATTCTGTTTCAGCAAGCCACTTGTCCACAACTTTTCGACCTTGCATTGGGTACCAAATATAGTCGTGGTAGACGAACGAGCCCATGATGAATGCATTGACCATTGGCGTTTGAAACATCAACTTCGCAAGGGGTTTCAATGGACCAAACCAAAAGAGATCGCCCACTTTGGATGCAGCATTGTCACCCACCACAAACTCCCAGTTGGTGCGTTTGACTTCAGCGGTGTCCATGTCTCCGATGACTTCAATCTCGTCCAAACGACCTTTACCCAATCCGTTCTCATGTGCGAGTCGAATGCAGGGGACCGTCATCGGGTCAAATCCCAAGAGTTTTGCAGCGACCGCATCAATGGCGACTTGATCTTCGGAAGCAATCAATAAGTTCTTCACAACCGGTGTCATGGTACGTGGTCCCGGTCCCGAGCCCGCTGTTGTTCCATCGGCAATGGCAATGGTTCCTGCTTGGACTTCTTGTTGGATGCGCAACAGATCCACCAAGGTTTCGTGGATTTGTGAGTGGCAGTAGTGTCTAGATTTGTCCAGCAGTGCACCAAAAGCATTTTTCAATGCACAGGTGTAATCGGTGTAGATGTGTGTTTTGACTGTGGGCAAGTGAATGACATTGCGGTCAAAGAAATAGTCGGGAATGCGAATTCCATTGGGAAAAATCTTGTCCAAAACCAACATAGGTCCTTTGGGTTCATAGGTCACCCAACGCATATCGGCCGGATTAAAATTGTATTTGACAGGCAGTCCATACTTCTCGTGGACAGGGGTAAAGTTGTTGAGAAACTCTCCTTTTTTGGCTTGTGTCACCACAGTTCGATTTTCCAGAACCATGACGTCATCATAACCATCGGCTTGCAGCTTTTGAGCGACGCCTTCAACTTGCCACGGTGTTGTATTGGCGGAAGGGTAGAGCATGTGCCAAGAGATGTTGTTCTTGAGAATTGTTGTTTTCTTTGGATCCAAGATGTTCTGATATTCGATCAAGTCCATGAGACGACCATAATCAGAGAGAACGGTTTTCGGAGTGGTTCGAACAATGGAAACAACAGATTTTTCAGACATAGATTCTTCCTTAAATTACGAAGGGGATGTGCTTTTCTAACCCAAAATTTGCCACATGTCATTATTCTATTGACTTGTCAATAAATTTGGTGGCAATGCCAATGAATACTGACTACATTTTAGCCAGCCATTGATTGGGAGAAAGTATGAAAACGGGTTTGGATCGGTTGTTTGAAAACATTGATGTTTTGAAAGGTAAAAGTGTGGGGGTGTGTTGCAATCACACTGCCATTGATCAACATGGCAACCATTTGTTGGACTTGTTGACCGAGCATGGCGTTTCCATTCGTCGAATATTTGGTCCTGAACATGGAATTGACGCCACGGCACAGGATATGATTTCGGTGGACGAGGCTGGGTATGAAATGACCATTGAGACTGTGTCCTTGTATGGCGAAACCGAAGAATCTCTGCATCCCAAACCAGAAACATTGGCAGATTTGGATGTGCTTCTCTTTGATATTCAAGATATCGGTTCTCGTTATTATACGTATCAGGCATCTCTGGGATACATCATGGAGGTGGCAGCAACCACCAACACCGAAATTTGGGTGTTGGACAGACCCAATCCAATCAATGGGGTCGATGTCCAAGGAAACATTGTACATGCCGGGTACGAGTCCTTTGTATCCGCCTACCCAATCCCAACAAGGCACGCGATGACGATGGGAGAACTTGGGCTGTTCTTCAACAAGTTCTGTGGACTGGATTGTGGACTGCGCATTTTGCAAATGGATACATGGGACCGCAACCATTTCTTCGACGAAACCGGGTTGCCTTGGATTTATCCATCTCCCAACATGCCGATGGTTGAAACAGCCGTCATTTATCCTGGAATGTGTTTGATCGAAGGGACCAATATCAGTGAAGGTCGTGGTACCACGCGTCCATTTCATCTCTTTGGTGCACCATGGATCAACAAGCACAATTTGTTGTCCATCATTCGAACGGTTGCCAGTGACAATCATCTTCAGGGTTGTATCTTTCGTGCGGCCACCTTTGAGCCCCGTTTTCAGAAACACGGTGGCAAAGTCTGTCACGGTATCGAAATACTTGTCACCGAGCGCAAAGCGCTCGATCCGTTGTTGCTTGGCATTGTTTGTCTTGAAGCGTTGTACAAAGAGAACACCGAGAAGTTTGAGTGGCGCACTGAAACCTATGAGTATGTAGATGACCCGATTGCCATTGACTTGTTGTTTGGATGTTCAGAGATTCGAGAAGGATTGGAAAAGGGGCTGAACAGTGCAGAACTGTTGGCGCAAATGAATGTTGAATTGGAGCCGTTTATGGCAAAACGTGCCGCATGTCTGTTGTACTAAAGCCCACACTCAGTCGGTGGGGACGGTCAGTGTATGAGCAAGCCCAGCACATTGCCAAAGAGAAAGAACTTCTCTCTGAGTGGGTAGAGGTTGTTGAAGATTATCAGGATGCGCAGATAGTGGTTGTTCATTCCAAACAGCCCGTTGGTGAACAAGAACTCTCCTCAAAGCAGAATGTGAAAATGGTGATCACCACCACATCGGGCTTTGATCATTTGGATTGGCGCTGGATGAAAGCCAACGGCATACTTCCTGTTCGCATGCCCATGTTGCGTCGAGATGCTGTTGTGGAAAGTATTCTCGGGATGCTTCTACACGCCAACCGGCGGCAGTGGTTGTTTCAAGCGGATGCTGTGAACAATCAATGGACCCGCTCTAAACTTGCCACGTATGCCCCGTTGCGAATCCAAGACCAACGCATTGCTGTTGTCGGCCTGGGGGTAATTGGTCGACGATTGTGTTCGGTATTGCAGAGTTTGGGTGCAAGCGTTGTCGGGGTCGACCCCTTTGTTGAGCCAGAGTCGGTTTCTGTGCCGTTGCTGTCATTGACGGACCTACCAACGTGTGTGGACGTGACGTTGTTGACCTGTACATTAAATGCAACCAGTCTAGACATGATCAACGATGAATGGTTGAAGCGGTGTGATGGCATGACACTGATCAATTGTGCCCGTGGGAAACTGGTCAGTTTTCCTGCCGTCATTGAGGCCCTGTCCGATGGTCGGCTGTCATTTTTGGGACTGGACGTCTTTCCATCTGAGCCATTTGCCGCCTTGGATTACACTCAACAGTATGGAAATCTATTGTTTACGCCACACGCTGCCGGATACCATCCTCATTTGGGGGAGCAAATTCAACAAGGTTTGGTTCACATTGTGTCTCAATGGGTGGTCAATCGAGAAGTCCCTTATGTTGTGGAGAGTCAATGCTAATCGCGCTTTGTATGTTTCTGTCGAATTCTCAAGCTGGAGTGCCAGATTGGGTCGAATTTGGAGGAATGTACGATACTGAACCCATGCTTGTCTTTGCCGATCCCTATATCAATTATGTACATGGGCTGGAAGGAAACGTGCGTTTGGGAAGTGGACTTGGAAAGGATGTTTCTACTTGGACAGAACGAGATCATTGGTCTCTGTTCGTAGATGTTCAGCAGTATATGGATACAGGCGATTTGGGTGTGACAATGGGGGTCATTCAACCACCCCAAGAAATCTTCAATCCAGAGGGGTTTTATTTGGGTGAATTGTCACTCGTACGCGAGGCTGGTGATGGTCGTTTGTACATACATTTGGGGTCCATGTCTGCGGATATGGACTTTGTAGCCCCTGAGGTCACTGGTTTGTATGTTCACTCCGCATTTAACAATCAATACAATATTTCGATGGCACAGTTTCCAATCTCTCCATTCAACTCTTTGGGTGCAGCAGTTGGCGTTGCGTTATCCGATGCTTTGCAACTCAAAACGGGTGTCTATCAATTGTCTCGTATGCGGACAGATGAATCTTTGCGTGGTTGGCAATGGGAATTGAATGCAGACAATGGGGTACTGGGGTTCGTGCAACTGGACGGTGTCTTTGAACGCAATGAAGACAGTGCGTTGCCCGCTACTGGATGGGAAGTTGGAACGTTCCTCAGTCGCGACGAACTAGAAATGGATCGAACCTCCAATCACGGGGTGTATGGAAACCTGACTGTTCCAGTTCAATCACATTCCGTTGGTTGGGTGAGCATCAATCAAGGCTTGAATCCCGATGTCAACCCAGTACCCCTTTGGGTTGCCGGTGGGTGGATTTCTGATGCACGATTCTTGGACAGACCCGAAGATTTACTGGTTACGGGTCTCTCTTGGAGTCAATACTCGTTTGACTCTCTTGACAATCGAGAAATCATGGCCGAAGTGGAATATCACTATGCGGCGACAGACTGGCTGACATTGTTGCCGAATATCC
>CBFICN010000260.1:0-5007 GCA_965661045.1 uncultured Myxococcota bacterium | reverse complement strand
CATTTTGGCGATGGGGTGTGGGCGTGATGCAACGACAGCCGATTACAAACTGGCTGGTGTGGGCATCAATCCTGAAGAAATCGCGCCAGCACCAGAGCAGTTTGGTGGATTTGCATCCTACGATTATATTGAGTTTGCCGGTGGAGCATTGCCACTGGGACTGGTTGGACTGGTATCATTTTCGGGTGCTGGACCCGCATTGGGAACCTTTGAACCACCGTATGGAATGGTCTTTGGTTCAGGATTCTTCTTCGAGTCCAGTGCACCATCTCCCGACGCTCTCTTTGGGTCTTTCGCATCTGCACCCGAAGGTGTAGGGAACTGTCACACTGTATATGAGCCACGTTCTTATTTGAACGGGATTGCCGATGGAGGCACAGCGATGTCCTTCCGTTCAGAAGCAGGCGACGGGTTTGACATTGGTCGTCGTCCCCTGGCTTATCCAACCAATGCGGCGAAGGTCTTCCCATATTATTCAGCGTTGTCCACCTACAAAGATGGACCTCGAGTATGGAGAAACCCTGCCAGCAAACAAGATACAGAATTGGCGAGTTGGAACGAAGAAGCAGTCGGTGCTGGAAACTTTCCATTTGGCGAAGATGTTGCATTCTCGTTTAAAGGTGCAATTCCTCCTGAGTCAGCAACCTTTGGAGCGATTCCACAACCATTCAACTCAGAAGCCATCGGTGAAATGCACAAACTTCCGAATCGCACGCAAGGGCTAATGCTGTCTTGGAATGGTCCGCGATTCAGTGGTGATGGTGTAATGATGGCGGAAGAGGGAGAACATTCTGTTTGCATGCAGTACTCAACTTCAGAACTTGAAAATGGCGCACCAGTTGAACCGTCGGATTGTGTTGATGTCATCACTGTCGAAAATCCAAAAGAAGGACAGTTTGACCGTGGACAAATGTACACTGGTCCATGGGATTCAGCGAATGGCGTTACCGTTAAGTGGTTGCCAAACGAAGATGCAGTTGAGGAAACAGTGTCTATTTCGGTACGTTTCTTGGGTACCATCGACGAAACAGATGACTCTTTTGTTGAGGAGAAAGTGCTCATCAACAAGAATGGTGATGTTCAAGGTGCTTGGGACGCTGGAATTCGTTCTGGGAGCATTCCTGAGGGTGCTGAGTGTCCATCAACAGGTTCTCGTCCAGCCCTTCCTTGTGACGAAGACATTGTTTATGAGTTTGATCAAACATTGAAACGAGGAGATGCCTACATTCCGTCTATGCAGGGGAATCCATTGAAGAACCTTGTAGAAACAACGTGTACGGTACAAGACACGGCCGGTGAGTTTGTGATTACCAAAGACATTTTGGAACAAGCGCTGACCTATGCGAAGCAACACAACGCCAAAGGTGCCATCTTCTATTTCAATAGAACAACCAAAACCGCATTTGACACCCCACCAGTACGAGACGCTTTCGGAACTCTGAAAGAGCCTGGAGAGTTCTTGGTGGTCAGCAACTCTGTACAACTTGGTCGCTTCTGGGTCCAAGACGGAACATTTGAATAAACAGCCATCCGCGCAACATGTTTTGCAAAACGATACGAAAGATTGGTAAGGAAAAGACAATGAAAAAAATGCTTAGTTTGTGGGTCCCATCAATGCTGTTGCTTGCAGCGTGTGACAACCGTCAACCATATTATGATTCTGAAGGCGCTGTGTCTGTTTATGGGCTCTCTGTTGAGTCAGAAGCAGGAAACATTGGTGGTGCAGAAATTGAGGTGACAGGAACTGGGTTTGGTTCTGATGTCAACGGTGTGACTGTAATGTTCGGAAATCAAAACGCTGAAGTACTCAACGTGACCGATTCGACAATCACAGTCAAAGTACCACATGGACCTGTGGGTGGTGGTGCAGTGGATGTTCGAGTTGGAAACTCTGAGGGTCAAGATGCGTTGGTTGGTGGGTATACCTATCAAACTCCCGGAAATGGAATTGAGCCTGTGTATGGTGAGGTGGCCTCAGAAGGTCAGATTGCCTACGTGGCAGTTGCCAACGATATGATGAGTTGCTACGGTGGAACGGCAACCGGAAGTCAATACGGTTGTGAAACCTTCGCGCTGACTGGAAATGCGGGTATCGAAGGGCGTGCAGAAGGGCTTGAAATTGTGTATCCGGGCGCAGAAGCTCCCTATGGATTGGGTAAGAGTGGATTCTCCAATGATACCAGCATCTCTTGGAATCAATGGACCATCACGACCTCACCTCATGAAGTGGTCGGTTTTGACGATGAGAACGCAGTTCAAGATTTTCGACTGGATATTGGTGAGTTTTCATTGAAAAATGAAGCAAACAGTGGTTCTTGGTGTGCAAACTTACCTTCGCTGGCAACCTTTACCTACAATGGGCAAGACGAGTTTGTTCCAACTGAGGTCAATCCAATCACAGGAGATCTGGTCAATCCAGAACTCGAGGGGGCGGGGTACTTGTTTGAGAGTACGTCTGTTTCAGCAAATGGTGACTTGTCGGTCAATTATGGCAATTCTGAAGGGTGCTACGAGGGTGGTAAAGAGTACAACCTCGATGAACTTCGTTTCTGTATGGTGGATGAATACCAAGAAGGGTTGACAAGAACCTACGCATCCGAATGGCCGGTTGCACAGAATTTCTTTATGGCGCCAAATGAACAGGGCCAAATGAGTGCCGAAACCAGTGTTCCAGTTCAACTGGACATTGAAGCCGCCAACATCAGCCAAGAAATCATTTTGCCGCCCGTTGCCAAATTTTCTGACAACGTTGGTGAGAATGCGGAGTTTTGGGCGTTGTTTGGGTTCAATGAAGAGTGCCCCGATACGGATGACGACCGGTTAACCACCAGCAACGATGGTGTATTCAACTGGACTTGGGAACCGATTGATTGGCAAAGTGACTGTGACGGTGAAGTCACCGAGAATGGTGTTTGTGTGTCAGTGCCTGACGGAATCAAAGGTGTAAACTCTTACGTAACAGTAACCGTGAATTACCTTGCCTTTTCTTGGATGGGTGGTGAAGGTGTGACCCAACAAGCCACCATTACTGTACCTGACAACAACAATTTTGATGCTGAAACAGGTCTATCCTCTTTGTCTTTGCCAACTTGGGTTATGTACTCATTTCCAAGTGCACAGAACAATTATGGTGAGCAACAAGGGACTGGGACTGGTCAAACCACATGGGCTGGATATGGTGACCAATCTGATCCCACCAATGGTCTTGTTGTCATTACCATTGACCGCAAGGTTGAATACACTCTTGCAGCATCGATTGAAACCTATGTGGGTGGTCAGCTTGAGCAGGTGGATGGAGACCTCGTCTTCGCATATTCTACTGGGGATATGGGATACTTCTCATTCGACAATCCATTGGATGCAGTCGACAACTGTTCAGACTGTATTGACAACGATGGAGACGGTTGGGTGGATGTTTCTGATCCAGATTGCGCAGGTGAAGAGGGTGAAGTCAATACAACGACTGATTCAACGTGCAATGACGGTTTGGACAACGACGACGATGGTTTGATTGATGCGGAAGACGACAATTGTGTTGACGGATCTGCAGGGGAGTCTGAAGACTGTTCAGATGGCATCGACAACGATGAAGATGGTTGGACCGATCAAGAAGACCCAGACTGTCAAGATGGTGGGGTGTTTGAAGACAATCCAGTGGGTGCCTTTACCTGTAACGATGGCATTGACAACGATGGAGACGGTTGGGTTGACCGTGATGACCTTGCATGTAGTGTCGCCACCGATGATGAAGGTACGGAAGAAACAGCCTATGCTGACGCTGATGAAGATGGTATTCCGGACTTCACTTGCAACGACGGTATTGACAACGATGGCAATGGCGATGTAGACAGTGAAGACATCTACTGTTTCCGTCGAGGTCCAGACAACGATGAGGCACCTGCAGAATTCCGAAGTTTGTGTGCCGATGGCATTGACAACGACGAAGATGGTTGGATTGACGAAGCCGATCCCGCTTGTGAACTGACCAACGGAAACTCGGAAAACCCAGGTTCATACGACAATACAGATCCTGAGTTTGCCGTTCTGGGAGATTGCAACGATGGCATTGACAATGACTGTGATGGCCTCGTAGATTCAGAAGATGCTGGATGTACCAGCGCCTACTCAAGTTTCGAGCAAGATGACGGCGGTGAAGATTCATGCAACTGTGGCGACGGTATTGACAACGACGGTGACGGTTGGATGGACATTGATGACATTGACTGCAACGGCTCTGAATTCGGTTCGGAGACTGGTTTTGCCGATTTGGATGATGATGGTACTCCGGACTTTGAGTGCAACGACGGGATTGACAATGATGCCGACGGCTTAACGGATGCATTCGATGTGTTCTGTTGGGAGCGTACAGCTGGAGCTGAAGGAACTTCAGAAACACCGTCCAATCCTGCTTTGGCCTGTTCGAATGGAACCGATGACGATGGTGATGGTTGGATTGACATGGCTGATCCAAGTTGTGACAAAACCAACGGTGGAAGCGAGAACGGTGACATCGACTTGGTTCACTGGGAAGAACCGACTTGCTTTAACGGCGTTGATGACAACCTTGATGGTCTTGTAGATTCAGAAGATGCAGGGTGCGCAAACTGGTTTGATGACGAACAATGATCCGATTGACTCTGTCAGCAGAAAAGTTGTCTTTTCAGGTTGACAGAGTACTCAAATCAGATTACATTTCATGTGTCTGAAACGGACCGGTAGCTCAGCTGGTTAGAGCGCACGCCTGATAAGCGTGAGGTCGCTGGTTCAAGTCCAGCTCGGTCCACTCTTTGAAATCGATATACTGAAAGTTTCTACTTTCGAATTGGTGAAAGCCGATTCAAGCACTTGCGGGGGTGTAGCTCAGTTGGGAGAGCACTTGCTTTGCACGCAAGGGGTCAGGGGTTCGAATCCCCTCATCTCCACTTTTGCTTGAATCGGATTTTTCGTTTTTTCACGTGGGATTGGAGAAATCAGTGAAAGCTTGGTGTATAGAAGGGCAGACATTGG
>CBFICN010000259.1:0-5119 GCA_965661045.1 uncultured Myxococcota bacterium | reverse complement strand
ATGGGTCTGGGAAAAAGTTCCCAAAGGTTGCTGGGGGTGACCCCTTGTGTAAAAGAGGTTCGGGGTAAATCTGTCGAGGGTTGCTCTAGTAAAAAATCGGTGACTCGTTGCGCAGGTGCATTAAACTCACCCCCACCCAACTCAAAAGCCTTCTGTTCAATCTTGTCTTGAAACTCAACGCCCGCCAACGGATCCGCAGAGCCAAAGTCTTCTTTAGTCACCTCAACAATGATCGCAGAATTTGCCCAATACGCTTTCCGTCCCGAGTAACTCATCCCGTTGACCACAACTCGACCTTCTTGACTGGTCGCACCAACCACAGTTCCACCTGGACACATGCAAAAGGTGTGCGCTCCCCGCTTTTCAGTCTTCTTCGGTGGTCGTGACACAAGACGATAGGAGGCGGCTGGCAGTTCACCACGTACACTACCGTATCGCGCTCGATCAATCATTTTTTGAGGGTGCTCGATCCGCGCACCAATGCGAATAGATCGCTGCTCCGCTTTGGCCCCAGCATCCAACATCATCTTCCATGAGTCTCGAGCAGAGTGTCCAGTCGCCATCACAACCACATCCGCTCTATGAACATGTCCTTGAGTCGTACGGACACCAACGCAGCGCCCATGTTCAACGACCAACCCTACTACTGTTGCGCCAAAACGAACTTCACCCCCCAATTCAATGACCCGCTGTCTCAACTTGGGCAAAATTTCTCGGATTTTGTCGGTCCCCAAGTGCGCCCAACCCTCTTCAAGTATTTCAGGGTCGGCACCAAAATCAACAAGGCGTCGAAACACCCAACCGAGCTCTCCATCTCGCTTTCGAGTATAAATCTTGCCATCCGAAAATGCTCCTGCGCCCCCCTCTCCGTAGACAACGTTGCTCTCTGGATTGAGTTTACGGTGACGCCAAAAATCTCTTACATGATAATGACGGTCCTCCACCGCACCGCCACGTTCCAAAAGCAACACTTGTGAGCCACCTTCTGCAAACCTAAGTGCACCAAACATACCCGCAGGTCCTGCACCGATTACGATGGTCTTATGCCCTTTGGGGAAGATATCTTGATTGAGATCAAGTTGAATCTGTTGATAGCGTTTGGCATCTCGCGTCGTATATGCACGGACTCCATGCTGGTTGCGCTTCAGGACTTTGGCTTCATCGGTCAAGACAATCCGGTAATTTGCCTGCCATACGGGTGGACGACGGCGGGCATCTACACTGCGCTTTAGGAGTTCGTATTCTATCAACTCAGAAGGCTTGATCTTTAGGTGTTTACAAAGGGTTTGAACAGAATCTCCATCTTTGACCCAAGGAACATTACTAACCAACAGTGCCATCTTTCTTTTTTCCTCAAAATGGGTTATATACGGGCACGAACTTTGTGTTTGTTATCGAAAGTACTTAAATCAGCTGCCTTGAAAACAGCAACGAGGAGTTAAAGATGCCCATACGTGTAGCAATTAATGGATTTGGACGAATTGGTCGATGTGTATTTCGTGCAGGTTTCAATGATCCAGAGATCGAGTTTGTACACATCAACGACCTAACAGACGACAAAACTTTGGCACACCTACTGAAATATGATTCCGTGCACGGAAAGTTTGAAGATGTACAAGCGGTAGACGGTGGACTGCAAGTTGGGGAAACCTTTATTGCGACGTCAAAGACTCGTGACCCAGCAGCCTTGCCTTGGGCTACTCAGAACATTGACGTTGTCCTAGAGTGCACTGGTTTTTTCCGGACCCGAGAAGGGGCTCAAAAGCACATTGACGCAGGTGCCAAAAAGGTCATCATCTCTGCGCCCGCAAAATCCCATGATGTACGAACAATCGTTGTTGGGGTAAACGACGCCGAACTTGAACACACAGACGTCATCGTCTCCAATGCTTCTTGCACAACCAACTGCTTGGCACCCGTAGCCAAAGTATTGGATGAGGCCTTTGGGATTGAAAACGGTTTGATGACAACTGTTCATGCCTATACGGGCGACCAAAAACTTGTTGACGCACCTCACTCAGACCTTCGACGTGGTCGTGCTGCAGCAGTGAGCATGGTTCCCACATCCACAGGTGCCGCCAAAGCCGTTGCACTGGTACTTCCACAACTAAAAGGCAAATTGAACGGTATGGCAATTCGCGTTCCCACACCCAATGTTTCCTTAATTGACTTGGCTTTCAATACCCGTGAACCGATCACAAAAGAAGCCATCAACAATGCATTGATTGAAGCGGCCAATGGCCCTCTCAAAGGAATCTTGGGTATCTCTAACGAGCCTTTGGTCAGCGTTGATTTGTGTGGAAATCCACACTCTTCGATTGTGGACGTTGCTTTAACAGAGGTCCAAGGAGAACGGTTTGGAAAGATTTTGAGTTGGTACGACAACGAATGGGGCTTCTCCAATCGAATGTTGACCCTCACCAAAATGTTGTCCAAGCAATAAGTCACTGTACTGACGGCTCAACACCTCATCACCACGGAATGATTTTATGAATCTCAAAACACTTCAACAATTCGAGCAACAGTATCGACCTGCAGAATATGACACCGCAGTTGAGGATACTGAACAAGATGAAGACAGTTCGTTGGGGAACCAGTGGCTTCGAAACAAAACTGTGCTTCTTCGTGTAGACTTCAACGTTCCACTCAACAAAGGTCTTGAAGTTACTGATGACACACGTATTTTGGGAGCACTGCCGACAATTCAATGGCTGAAAGAACGTGGGGCGATCATTGTCCTGATGGCCCACTTGGGTCGTCCAAAAGGTACAAAGAATCCCAAAATGTCGTTGATGCCTGTGGCAGAGTCTTTAACCAAACTCTTAGATCAAACCGTTTATCTGTGCGACGTGATGGATGAGCCAGAAACGCTGACTCGAAGTCTCAATGCAGGTGACATCGTTCTACTCGAGAACCTTCGCTTCAACCCAAGTGAAAAGAACAACGATAGCAACTTTGCCAAAAAGATCGCGATGGCTGGAGACTTCTATGTCAATGACGCGTTTGGATTGGTACACCGAGAGCATGCCTCGGTCCATGCGCTTGCCAAAATCTTTGCGGAACAAAACAAAGCCTTTGCCGGTCTGTTGGTTGAAAAGGAATGTCGTGCCTTGGACAAGCTGCTACAGATGAAAAGTCGGAATACAACGGTGGCCGTATTGGGAGGTTCGAAAGTATCTGACAAGATTGTACTCATTGAGAATTTGGCTCGCAGAACAAGGAACATCTTGATCGGTGGCGCCATGGGGTACACCTTTATGAAAGCACAAAACACAAAGGTTGGAGACTCAAAAGTCGAAACCGATAAACTTTCCGTTGCCAGAGAGTTGCTTGAGTTGTGTGAAAAGAACCGAGTCAAGGTGCACTTGCCACAAGACCACATTTGTGCAGAGACCTTCTCAGAAGATGCGGAATTTACCTTGGTAGATTCACCTGATATACCAGATGGATTGATGGGTCTTGATATCGGTCCCAAGACACAAGCTCACTTTGAGAAGATCATCACCAATGCAACGGCAGTCTTTTGGAATGGCCCCATGGGTGTGTTCGAGTGGAAAGATACCGCTCAAGGAACATTCAGCGTTGGCAAATCATTGAATGCCTGTACTGAAAATGACGGGTACACAATTGTTGGTGGTGGCGATTCGGCAGCCGCAGTACAGCAAATGGAACTGGGTTCGGGCATCTCACATATTTCTACCGGAGGCGGAGCATCTCTTGCCTACCTTGAAGAGAGACCCTTGCCAGGACTACAGTTTCTACAAGACACGACTAAAGTTTGAGGACATCTATGAGCTCATCAAGAAGACTGTTTATCGCAGGAAACTGGAAAATGAATCTCACAGTCACAGAAGCCGTGGCATTGGCAACGTCCATTGCCAAAGTGACAGCAGATATTCGCCACGTCGATATTGCGCTGGCTCCCAATATGCTGTGTCTAGATTCTGTTGTTACAACATTAAAGGACTCCGGGATTCATGTCGCCTCCCAAAACCATCATCCAAAGACATCAGGTGCCTATACAGGAGAAGTATCTCCCTCCATGCTAAAAAACGTGGGCTGTGCTTATGCTCTGGTTGGTCATTCTGAACGACGCTCCTACTTTGGAGACACCTTGTCTTTTGTCGCAGACAAAGTTGAGGCTGCATTCGACGCTGGTCTACTGCCGATATTGTGCATTGGGGAAACATTGGAGGAACGAGAATCTGGAAATGCTGAGGCGATTGTCAAAGAGCAGCTTACCAGTGCCATTGCCCGTTTGAGTGCCGATCAGGTGGCCAGTATTACACTTGCCTATGAACCTGTTTGGGCAATCGGTACAGGCAAAACGGCCAGCCCTGAACAGGCACAAGCAATGCATGCGTTCATTCGAACAGTGCTTCGTGAAAATTACCCTGCGTTCGTGGCAGACTCCGTACGGATTCAATACGGTGGTTCCGTCAAGCCCCACAATGCTCAAGCGTTGCTGTCTCAACCTGACATCGATGGGGCTCTAGTCGGGGGCGCCAGTTTAACGGCAGAAGCCTTTCTTGGAATACTCACCGCAGTTCAATAAGGAAATATTATGTTGGAATTTATTCAGCTCTTGCACGTCTTTCTGTGCTTCTTTCTCATACTCATCATTCTGTTGCAACCTGGAAAAGATTCGGGAGCAGTATTTGGGGGGCAATCTGGCAACTCAACCTACACTGCCAGAAGCAACGCAAACCCTTTAGGTCGAGCAACAACAATCGTTGCCGTTGTCTTTATGATGACCAGTATCACATTGGCTTTTTACTCGACGCCAGATGCAAAAGATGGATCCAACGTGACCGATAGAACCCAAGAGCTGGCAAAGAAAATTGCCAAGGATGATTTGGAGTTCACGGTTCCCAAATTGCCAAATCTCCAACCCGCAAAACTCATGAAACCGGTTGTGGCTCCGCCTGCGATGGAAGAACCTGCAGAGAATCCAACCGACTCCAACACTCCTATACCCAGTGAACAGGAACGATAAAGAAGTATTGGATTGTCTTGACATTCGTTTCGGAGTGTGTTAGTTGGGTAATAGTTCTGCGAGAGTGGCGGAATTGGTAGACGCGCAAGACTAAGGATCTTGTGGCTTAGGCTGTGAGGGTTC
>CBFICN010000258.1:0-5187 GCA_965661045.1 uncultured Myxococcota bacterium | reverse complement strand
ATTCGAAGTGGATATCATTCAAGTCGGTGATATCCCCTCCGACACGGCTCAGGTCAACCCCCATGGATTCATCCACGAAGTCTTAACCATTCGGTATGTTCAAAACATTCTACGCGACGGTCCACCTGTCCCGGCAGACTCTTGGTTCCCAGGATTTTGTTGGCGGTATTTGATCTGTAAAGAATGCATGGCATTTTTGGGATGGTCGTACCATCGACCCAGTGAATTGAGTATGAGTTTTGCAGGCTTCTCCAAAGAACAGATTATCCTGTCCTAGACGTCTTTGAGTTCAGGGTCTTGCGTTCCGATGCCAACGCCCATAACAATCAACAGTGCGCCCAACAATTCAAAGACAGTTGGAACCTCTCCAAACCACAACCACGCCAACAGTGCCGCACCCACTGGTTCAAACAACAATCCCAAAGCGACGATGCTGGCACTCAACCATTTCAGACACCAAGTCAGTCCCACATGCCCCATGAGTTGAGGTCCCACCGCCATGACAATAAAGATCCAGTAATGCTCTTGAAAATCTGCCAACAAATCAATTTGCTCGACACTCTCACCGACAGCCTCAAGGTTCAACATCGAAGTCAATGCAATGAATAACAACGCCGATAGCACACTCAATACAGCAGTGTAACTGGTTGTTGACACCCGATTGCGCAAATCTGAACTGCAAATTAGGTACACAGATCCCAATAGTCCAGCCAATACAGCCAACAAATCACCTTGTAGACTACCTTTGCTCAAGGCACTGACATCCCCAACAGTAGACATGACAACGGCACCAATCAACGCAAGGAGCGTCCCCAACCAAAACTGCTTGTTAAACGCACGAGTTTGCATCCACTCCCACAACCCAACCCACAAGGGGTTCAGACACACCAACACCGTTGAGCGCAAAATGGTTGTTTGTTCAATGGAGGCAAACCATGCCCAAAAGTGAAACACCAAACACAGTGTCGCCAACACTGTGAAGGCCCAGTCTCTTCGACTCAATTTGGGAAGTCCAACCAACCCAAGCATTGGAAGACCTATCAAGAACACCCGCCAAAACCCAATCGATAATGGGTGCGCCCCATCGGTCAATCGAGCCAAGGGTGCCGCTGCCCCCACAGAAAACAAGGCTAAAAAGAAGACAGCATATACACCGATTGGTTTCATCTCAATTGTTGGACCCCCTTCGAGAGCCCCTCTAGGGTAAGTGGAAACATCTCCACAACGCGACCGATCCCTTCAATCGTCGGATGATTCCAAAACCGAGGTGTTTCCGGGTTCAACCAAATAGACTTGGGACAATGTTGCACAATTCGCTGAATCCAATCAATACCACGCATATTAGAATGATAGGTCGGTGAAAAGAGTTCATAGGGGGCCATACAAGCATCTCCGACCCAAACAATTCTATGGTGAGGGGTCCACTGCTCAAGCAAGGTCAGAATACTCTCCGTTCGTTCTTGGGAGAAAAATCGACCATACGGAACATTGTGAAAATGCCAAGATTGAAAAGACTTAAAGCCTTTGCTCTCTGAGAATGCCGTGAAAAATTGCTCCACCATTGTTGCATGGGCTTCCATTGAGCCACCAGAGTCGAGCAACAACACCAAATGCAGTCGGTTCTTTTTCTCTCTTTGAAAGTCGAGTTCTATTTCTCCACCATTGTCCACGGTCCGACGAATAGTCGAATCGACATTCAATTGCCACTCTCCAGTTGGGGTCAATTGTCGCAGCTGCTTCAACACCAACTGTAAATCTCGTATATCCAGGGTCGTGTCCTTTCGATAGGACTGCCACTTTCTTTCTGATGCGACAGAAATGGCTGAGCGATTTTTTGAAGCCCCTCCCACTCGAACGCCATGAGATGCACGACCAGAATGTCCAAATGGAGACCGTCCACCGGTGCCAACCCAGTGGCTTCCCCCATCATGCCGTTCCTTTTGTTCTGCCAATCGTTTCTCCAACTCTTCCATCAGACGATCAATGGGAATATCGGGTTCGACCAAATCACCTTCTGACAATTTGGGATTTTCCAACCATTCTTGCACCTGCTGATGCAACATTTGCTGAAACAACGTGTCTGCAATCTCTACACCATCGAAGGCACTGACGAAGCCTTGGTCGTAACCATCGAACTCTGCTTCGGTTTTGCACAAGGTTGTCCGACCCAATTGGTACAAACTCTGCAGATCCGTCGCCAGTCCCACTTGAACCCCTTTTAAAAAGGTCAACCATTCATGCGTGCCAACCAAAATACCCTGATATCTCAAATGGTACAAAAGCAATGTAAACATTAGAATCGACGTCGAGCACGGAGTTGATTCAACAACGCAACGTCCTGCTCTCGTTTGATGAGTGCGCTAAACGCCGGCATTTCTTCTCTCACAGTTTCCAAAGTGGCTCCCATTCGGGTCAAGACCGCCAGCCAATCAATCAATTCTGAAGAAGATGGTTTCTTTCTCAATCCGTCTATCTTGCGAACCTTGTAAAAGCGCTCCAAGGCGGCTTGCACCAATTCCGAGTCCATATTTGGATAATGGGCATGAACGATTTGACGCATTCGCTCTGGAGAAGGAAATTCAATGTAATGAAACAGGCATCGTCTGAGAAAGGCGTCTGGCAGTTCCTTTTCAGCATTCGATGTTATGAGCACGATGGGTCGATGCTTGGCTGCGATGGTTTGGTTGGTTTCCGGAATGAAAAAAGCCATCTCATCGAGTTCACGCAACAAGTCATTGGGAAACTCAATGTCTGCCTTGTCAATTTCATCAATCAATACGATCACTTGCTCTTCACTGCTGAACGCCTCGCCCAAAGGTCCCATCTTTATGTAATGAGCAATGTTTCCAACATCACCACCCCCAAATCGAGAGTCATTCAACCGTTGAACAACATCATAGGTGTACAGTCCTTCTTGTGCTTTGGTTGTAGACTTTACATGCCATCGTATCAAACGCTTCCCCAATGACTTCGAAATCGCTTCAGCAAGCATGGTTTTACCCGTCCCGGGCTCTCCACGAACCAGCAATGGTTTTTGAAGTACAATCGCAGCGTTGACATCTGCCAACAACCCATCGTCAGCAATGTACTCATTGGTTCCGGTAAAACTTGTCATGTGACCTCCAAGCAGTTCATTGAGTTATCTCTCATAAACCGTTATACCATTTCACTCAACTCTATTTGTCCCAGACAAAGCAACTCCCACCTTCCATCCAGCAAAATATATATGAATGAAGAAAACCTCTGTATCCTAATGGACTTTGAAAACATCGCCGCCGGAACCGAGCGTGAAAACCTTGGTAAATTTAACACGAAGCTGGTGATGAACCATCTCAAAGAAAAAGGACGGGTTCTCATTTCAAGAGCCTACGGCGACTGGGGACGATTTGCCAAGTTCAAGCAGTCTCTGCTCGCTGAAGGGGTCTCAATGGTAGAATTGACTGCCTATCGAGGTGGAGACAAGAACAGAGCGGACATCGCACTGGTGGTTGATGCAATGGAATTGATATACTCTCGCCCACACATCAACACATTTGTCTTGCTGAGTGGAGACAGTGACTTTACCCCCTTGGTCATGAAACTTCGAGAGTTAAACAAGCGAATCATTGGGCTCGGCACCCGTAAAGCCACCTCTAGATTGTTGGCCAATGCCTGTGATGAGTTCATATTTTACGACAACCTGCTCAAGCGTTCACAAAGAGACGAAGACTCGACCGACGACAGCCCTACCCCCAAGGCGATGACATCCAAAGAGGCTTTTGCTCTTTTGGTCGAAACGATCAAAGTCATTCAACGAGATGAGCCGAGACCCGTTTCAGCCGGTCGAGTTAAGCAGTTCATTCTGCGTAAAAATTCAACGTTTGATGAAACCGATTGTGGATACAGTGGTTTTACAGACTTTTTAGAGTCGGCAGCCAAAGCGGAACTTGTCCAGTTGGTCAACAATGACAAAGGTGGTGGGTACCTTGTCTCCATCAAAGGTACGACCCCTGTTGTCAAGAAGATTGAAGCTCCCAAATACACGAGTTCCCTCGCTCAAACGTGGAGCGAAGATCTCCTCGAATATGGCTATCACCCCACAACACACTTTATTCGTCATACGGTGGTTCATGAGTTTGTGGACCACATTCTTGAACGCAGATCTCGAAAGAAACGCTCCACATTGGTGTTTACCTATGGGGACATTGCCCGTCGCTGTCGAAAAACAGATCCGACCGCCAGTACCTCAGAGGTAGACAGCATTCTCAATGCGCTCTACAAAGCCGGTGAACTCTATGGTCATGACCAAAAGCCCATTCGAAGCAAAAAGATCAACTTCACAATTAAGAAGGATGCAGAAGAGTTGCTCAACAGACTGCGCCTCTTCTATATAGAACTGCTCCTACAAAAGCATCCCAAATCGCTATTGGAAGCGAATCTTGGCGCTGCTTGTGAATTACTCTGGAATGATCTCGAACACATCGAAGAGACAAAGCAAATCTTGGCACAGTTGCCATCGGATGCACCCAGTGATGAAGCAACTGACTCCACCACAGAAGACAGTGCCCAGAAAGAAACAAAAGAAACAACTGTTGGAGATACCGATGAAACCTCTAGCAAAGAAAGCGAACCCAAACAATCCGTTTCGCCTCCCAAGAAAAAGGTGACCAAAAAGACTGCAGCCTCCAAACGTACCACCAAAAAGACTGACACAAAGAAAAAAAGTTCAAGTACCTCGAGTTCATCAAAGGAAAGCGTTGCCGAAACAGCATCAACAAAGACGCCAATTGACGCAAAAGAGACGGAAACAGAGGATTCCAACTCAGACTCAGCCGCTCCCAAGGCGAAAACGACAACAAAAAAGTCTCCTGCAAAAAAAGCCACAAAGAAAGCCACTGCGAAGAAAACCACTGCAAAAAAATCGTCGACAAAGGCCAAGCCAAAGGAAAAACCGGAAGATTCCGCAGACACAAAAAAGACAACCAAAAAAACTGCCACAAAGAAATCTTCCGCCAAAAAGTCCGTTGCCAAAAAGTCAACCGCCAAGAAAACAACAGCGGCAGAAAAAAAAGCAAAAACTCAAAGTACAGACTCTGAAGATACCGCTCAGAAACCTGCGACAAAAAAGACTTCAACAAAAAAGCGCTCTGCCAAAAAAGATAGCGCTGCTGGCGACAAAGAGACCAGTACCACCACCAACGAAGACGA
>CBFICN010000257.1:1023-5225 GCA_965661045.1 uncultured Myxococcota bacterium | reverse complement strand
TCGACAACGGTCTCTGGAGCAGTAGTTGCTGGAACCGACTGTGATGACGATGATGCCAGTCTTAATTCTTCGGACAACGATGGCGATGGCTTCTCATCCTGTACGGGAGATTGTGACGACACCGACGCACTGTTAACGGGTGCAGACCTGGATGGGGATGGCTTTTCCGCCTGTGATGGGGATTGTGAAGACTTGGATCCCACAATCCATCCCGCAATCGAAGAGATTCGCTATGACGGTGTGGATCAAAACTGCGATGATTATGACTATTTGGCCTTTGATCTTGTCAAAGTCGGGGCAAACCACAGTTGTGGAATCTTAATCGACGGTTCCATTGAGTGTTGGGGCGCCAATCAATATGGACAGTCTGCTGGATGGGACGATGCAGTCTATGTTGACCTAGACGTCGAAGAAAACCACACCTGCGCAATCCAGGACGCAGGTCTACTTCACTGCTGGGGCTACAACCAAAATGGGGAAACCAGTGCCCCATCTGGAATCTTCAGCAAGGTTGAAACCGGTCAAAATTTCAACTGTGGATTGGATGCGAATGGCTACATTGAATGTTGGGGGAACGACACGTACAACCAAATCACCTCTGCACCTCAAGGCAATGGACACATTGATTTGGCCGTGGGCGACCAACACGCTTGTGCACTCACTTCCGCAGGTGCGGTCTATTGCTGGGGTGCTGGAAACTTCAACCAGACCAACATCAATGCCGTCTCTGCTGTTCAGTTCGCCTCGATTTACGCAGGAGACAACTTCACCTGTGGAATTGACACCTCCGGTGGAAATCACTGTTGGGGAGCCAACTTATTCCAACAAAGCAGCAACGTTCCGAGCACCACCTTTACGCGCATGTCCTTGGGTGACAGTGTCGGATGCGGATTGGATAGCAACAACAACGTCCAATGTTGGGGACGTGGTGTACACTCCACCTACAATGCACCCAATGCGGCATTCACCCATTTTGATTTGAGTGAAAACACTGGATGCGCCGTCACATCCGTTGGCGAGATTGAGTGTTGGGGCGACAACGGCAATGGGCAAGCAGCAGCGCCAACCTTGCAGTTCACTCAAGTCAGCGCAGGTTGGAACCATGCCTGTGCACTCAACGTGACCGGTGACATTTATTGCTGGGGCTTGAATTCACGCTCTCAAGCACCCGTCATCCGCAATGGTGATTACATTCGAGTGGAAGCTGGATACGAACACACCTGTGGCATTAAAAGCGATCAAACCATTGAATGCTGGGGCTCCAATGACGTATACCAAGGTGACGCCCCGGTTGGAATCACCTTCATTTCTTTGGCGACGGGCTATTACCACACTTGTGGGGTAACAACGTCGGGTACAATCAACTGTTGGGGATTCAACACCGATGGACAGGCATCTCCTTCTACAGCCACACCGTTTCCTGCGACTGGAAATACATGGGCTGAGGTCAGCGCTGGACACTCTCACACGTGTGCACTCAGTTTCAGTGGTGAACTGTCTTGTTGGGGCGACAACACCTACGCACAAAGTTCTGAACCCAATGGAAGCCACATTGCTATTTCTTCCGGTGAGTATCACAATTGCGCAGTACAGGACGACTACCAAGTCGATTGCTGGGGAACGAATGGGCAGGGACGTGCGGTAGATCAACCTCAAACCTATTTGGAAGTAGACGCTGGATACAACCACACCTGTGGTGTCCGAACAAACGGTTCAGTACAATGCTGGGGTGACAACACCTTTGGACAAAGTACCCCACCGACCAATTACTTCAGCAACATTTCCGTTGGGGAGAACTTCTCATGTGGAATCAACGAGGACGATGCGGTTCAATGTTGGGGTGACGACTCTTACAATCAGTTGAACACACCGTAAAACAAGCTCTACAGCAACAGCAACGCACCAAGACTGATGACCGCCACTCCCAACAGGTTGATTACAAATCCCGTGCGCATCATCTCTTGAGCCGGCACCTTTTCAGAACCAAAGACAATGGCATTGGGCGCAGTTGCGACTGGCAACATGAATGCACAACTGGCAGACAGGGCAGCGGGAACCATCCACAGTTTTGGGTCCATACCAGAAGCGATTCCAGCACTGACCAAAATGGGCATCAGCAACGTTGTAGTAGCGGTATTGCTGGTGACCTCAGTCAAGAAAGTCACCCCCAAACAAATGCCACCAATCATGAGAGGCAGTGGAATCTGATTCAGCGCCAACAATTGTGAACCGAGAAAGTCGGACAACCCGGAAGCCATAAAGGCCTTGGCGATGGCAATCCCTCCACCAAACAACAGCAACAATCCCCATGGAATTTTGACTGCTTGGTCCCAAGTCAGCAACCGTTTATCTTGCACACCGCTGGGGACAACAAAAGCAAGAACAACGCCAAGCAATGCGATGGTGTCGTCCCCGACTGCAATGCCTGACAGTTGACCAGACCATCCCCCCACAGGTTGCTGTCGAGTCACCCACAGCAATACAACGATGCCAAAGACCATCAATACACGTCGTTCGTATGACGTCATTGGTGATGGTGTTGGCAATTCGATGGTAGATACAACGCTGGACAGTCGGCGTTTCAAAACCCACCACGTCGCCAACAATAGTACACAGGCTATCGGTCCTGCCAGCAACATCCAAGACAGAAACGGAATGCTTTCCCCTGTGTTTTCTTCCAACACACCCAGCAATACGAGATTTGGTGGGGTACCAATCGGGGTTGCCATCCCACCAATACTGGCACCATAAGCGAGTCCAAGCAACATCGGAACCTCCATCGAACGTGTGGAGGCCATCATCCCTGTCAACGCAATCACAATCGGCAACATAATGAGTGTGGTTGCGGTATTTGAAATCCAAGCAGACAAAAATGCCGTAGACACCATGATGCCCAGCAGCACCTTTTCTGGAGAGTTTGTACCAACACTGGACAAGATTCGGATGGCGATTCTACGGTGCAACCCTGAACCTTCCACCATTTTGGACAACATAAAGCCCCCCATCAACAACAAAATCAGCCAATGCCCATATGCACCTGCGACTTCTTTGTTGCTCAAGACCCCACCCGCTGGAAAGAGAACAAAGGGCACCACACTGGCAACAGGAATGGGTACGACCTCTGTGACCCACCACAACCCAACCCAGACGGTCACCCCCAGTGTCCAAGCCATTTCACCCGTGAGGATTTGAGTACTCAGCACACCCACCAACAGCCCCATCACAGGAGCCAACAACACAGAGCCCATCACAGTTTTGAATCTTGAGTTTGTAGAAGTTGCCATTGCATCGCCCGGACTGGTAGAAATATCATTTCACACTGATACGATATGGGTTAAGAAAAGTCACCCTCTCCCCTCAATTATGACAATACGCTCACTTCGACAACGCCTTTGGGAACGCTTCATTCTTCAGCGCCTTGGAGAATGGTATGCCGCTACTTTTCTCTTTGTGGTCTGCATCCCCCTGCTGAACGAGGGAAACATTACTTTTAGTGACTTGGCATTTGGGAAAGTATCAGACAATTACCTCAATTATGTCATTGGTGTTTTCAATGAACAACTTGGCACACCAAACTGGTTCAATTTGCCTCGCCTGCTGTGGATAACCCCATTTTATGTTCTGTCCTATGCCTTTGGCTCAGACGGTCACCTATTTTTGGTGTCGCTCATCTACGGAATCTTCTTTGTTTCTGCTTTCGCATTTGGATCATTGATCCGTCGTTTGTCCGAACATCGAGACATTCCCATTGGCAATTTTGGCATCTGCGTTGGCGCCATCGTCTATGCAATCAACCCTTGGGCCATCATCCGTGTACAACACATATTCTTGCTGTGTGGGTATGCACTGGTACCGCTGGCGCTGTCGTGGACTTGGCGTGTTTTGGGAAGAGAATCTTGGGATGGAGAACGCCCCTTCACAATTCGCCCTACCCTGTCGGAACTCCGGTACCATTTGACCTTGGGCTTAATCGTATCGGCAAGTTTTGCTGGGATTCACTTTGGCATCTTCATCATTTTGTGTATGGGTGTTTTGGGCGGACTGTTTGCGGCCTTGGCATTGCCCAAAGCCATTCAACTCAAACTCAAACTTCGTTGGTTTGGCTGGTTTTTCACCCGCGCGATTCTGGCGGGCACAACGTTCATAATCTTCGCGGCCTATTGGGTCATGCCTTTCGTATTGAGTATCGTCAAGGGGGTTCG
>CBFICN010000257.1:0-1013 GCA_965661045.1 uncultured Myxococcota bacterium | reverse complement strand
GTCTATTTCCATGGTTTGTCTGGTACGCGTTGAGGGGGGCGTTGACCGGTGGTACCTTCATCCTGTTTGCCGCTTATTGGATCATGCCGTTTGTCATGAGCATCGTTGGTGGCATTCGTCCCAGTCAAAACAACGTCAACGCCATCGAAACTGTGGCAACTTTTTCTCGAGCATCGGCGTTGGAAAACATCATGTTGGGTGTCAGTTATTGGTGGCCAATGTTTCAACACAAAGATTTGTCGGGTCTATTTTGGTATGCCGGATGGGTTGTGATATTCATTGGCGCCCTCGGTATTCTACATTCAAAACGGTGGATTGTTGGGTTGGGAACCATGGGGTTGTTTCTGATCGCGTCTGGAACGTTCTTTCACCCACTCGCTGCGACCTACATTTCCATGGTTTTTGATTCTCCCTATCCGTTTGGCGACATGATACGAGACCCCAACAAACTCTATGGCGTGGCTGCCTTACCCGTCTCTTTATTGGTGGGATGGGGAACAGAGTGGTTGAGACGCTACAGTTGGAAAGGCATCCCAATCTTACAATGGGAAGCGTTGCTCTTTGTATCCTTGTGGCTCTACCCCATCTATGAAGTCTTTATGTTGGGCTTTTATGCCCCCGTTGAATGGCCTCAAGAATATGAAGAAATGTTTGAGGTGGTGGACAAGGTTGCCAATGAGCACGATGGAAACATCAAAGTTCTCTACTTGCCGGTTGCTGACTTCGCCATTGATCGGCGTCTTGGGTATACGTCTCCTGACTTCAACAACATCCAATTACACGATAAAACCCACCACAAAGCCACTGGGGACCACGTTGCCTTTGACACCCGCCAAGACACCATCTTTCCATTTGAAGGCAATGACATCAACGTCATGTATTTCCTACTGTACTTTCACCACCTGATGGATGAAGAAGAGTTACAGTATGTCGGTGCTTTGGCAGCCAAAGGCGGCATTACCCACATCGTCATGCGTCAAGATTACAGCACTTGGATTGAACGCTTTGCCCAT
>CBFICN010000256.1:0-5240 GCA_965661045.1 uncultured Myxococcota bacterium | reverse complement strand
CTTGTACACCGTACCGTTCCAAGAAAGCACCGTAAAAAGTATGTCGCCCACCAATCCCAGGCCAAAAAAGTTCCACTCCATGCTGAATCCAAATCTTGTCTGCACAGGCTACCATCCACAGGGCACGGGCATCATTGGTCTCGATCAACACCATCACCGTCTTTCCAGCACGCTTGAGTCCTCGAAGTAATTTTCGAAAAGCCCAAATCCTGGCCCAACCCGTTGGAACCGCTTGAATAATCAGCCACACTGTAGAAATGTGTGGTTCTCTACTGACCTGCTCTAAAACCATCCAACGGTCGGAACTCTGTGTCCACTGTTGAATATTTTTGGGGGACAGCACCGTTTTCAAAACCCTGCTCTTCTTTAGCCGACGCTGATGAAGTCGCTCAGCCGTCCACCACATGGGTGCCGACAGTGCTCGAAGTACAGAAGCCATTACAATGCGAACTGGGGAGTGAACAATCATGATAAGCGTACTCTCAAACGAAATTGGTTTATGGATTATGGCAGTACCAAAATTGGCTGCCCTTCCACAGAACAGTCCATTAGGGCATACCCCAAAAGAAGCGATTGTATATCGGAACAGTGCTCGGTCTTGATCGTAGTATACCCACCCGTGTATCCACATTGACCGTACAACACTTCTGTGTTTCTGGAATACTGAATCACGCCTTTGTCTCCAAAGGCAACCGTTTTGTCTCCAGGAAAATCTCTGGTAATCTCTCCCTTGGAAGGATCCCACTCTTCAACGTGGGTCACACTCAAATCCCAGTCCATAGATTGCTCAGCGCCCCATGGGTCGTCTTGAGTTGCCTCAGTCTGAGTGTGATCCAATTCGTCCCCTGTCTCCCAGACAGTTTCTTGACTGGGCAACTTTCCACCCATGTTCCAGCGACTTTCCCCACGTTGCACTCCGTCCAACGACGTTTTGTTGCCCAAGTGCCAAACTGTGACTGAAGAACCAACATATTGCCCTGTATGCAACTGCATGGTCGCACCGGTTGCTTCTGCCAAAAGACGAAGCCCTTCACTTCCATCCCCCCAAACTTGACACAGATTGCTCAGCCAAGCCTGTTGCACCAGTCCATCAAACCGACCTTGGAAAGCGATTGGCTCTAGGGCTCTACAGCCCCGCTCATCTCCAAATGAACACACTTTATCATAGTAATTGGCCGCCTTGCTCAATTCTTGCTGCTGTTGCCAATGGTTCCCCACATTCATACACCCCTCCATCGACTGTGCCTCACAGGCAGCCTCCATGTACACAACCGCCTTGGAAGAATCACCAGCAAATATTTTCCCCAAAGCCAAACAGGCGCGTGTGTCTCCTCCAGTGCACCCCAAGTCCAACTTTCGACGAACAGTTTCATCGGCATTGCCATTCGAAAATGCCCTCAATGCAATCTCTGCACAGCCAATCCCATAGCCCAATTCGCAGGATTGAGCGTAGAGGGACTCGGAGTCCAAAGAAGATTCCTGTCCCCAGGTGGATTCCCCTTCTGCGATTTGAGCCAACACATAGCACCCCTGTCCAAAACCCGCATCACAGGTCTGGCCAGCCAAATCTTTTGCCTGTTGAGGGTCTCTCTCAATCCCTGTGCCGTTGGCATAGGCATCTGCCATCACCAAACATCCCTCTAAATCCCCTGCATTGCACCCTTTGTTCATGTACCGCAATGCAAATTCGGTGTTTTGGGCCACCCCTTCTCCCTTGAGAGCCAACGCTCCGTACCGTGTACAACTTGGAGAATATCCACCTTCACAGGCGTCAAAAAATGTCTTGGCTGCCTGTACAAAGTTTGGTGGGCGCATATCCAAATAGAGAATCCCCATCGCATGACAGGATGCCGCGATCCCACCGGCGCAAGTGCTTTGATACAAAGCTTGGGCCAACGCCAAAGAACGCTTCCCTCCTTTTCCTTGATGGTACAACGTCGCCAACGTTGCACACTTATCAAGTTGTCCATACCCACAACCCCGATCCAATTGCTGGGCAACAAAAGACCACTCTGAGTCCGACTTTGCTGTATTCATCATCAGCGTCGCTTGAGCCATACACCCAAGTTCGTACCCAGATTGACAGGAGCGTTTGTACAGTCCAAGACGCTCGTCTGTTTCCACCCCAAAATCTTCCAAAATGTCCGCCAAGCGATGACATCCCCAAACATCTTTGGCTTTGCACGCTTCCTCATAATAGGCTTTGGCTTTGCCACGTTCCTGTCCAACAGCCACTCCGTAACGGTACATGTCACCCAAATAAGTACACCCAGGTGCATAGGCCTTTTTCTCGCAAGCAGTTTTAAAAGCCCCAAATGCTTTTTGAGGGTTTGCAGCGTCCGATGACACCTGTCCATCCTTCATACCATTTGCCATACCGACGACAACACAAGGCAAGGGACTGCTGGATTTTGTACATTTCTTTTCCATGAACGCGGCGGCAATGAGAGGGTCCGACCGCTTGGCGCCAACCCACTCTTCTGGGTGGCAGACATCAAAATACCCTTTGTCACAAGCAACTTTATATTTTGACAACACCACGCTCTCATTGTGGGGTATCCCAGGCATGGCAAAGTCGTAACGCAAGGCTTCCATCGCCGCGATTCTATGTTCGAACGAATCGGGCCAAGCCGCCAACGCCGCCAATGTCCAACACAATACAACCCACATAGTTTTTTCCTCCACAACCACAAGAAAAATGGTTGAATCCAACTATACTTACGACATATACTATCATCAGACCTCCCTTATTCCAAAGGAACCCCGTTATGAACGCTCTATTCTCAATGATTCTGTGGCTTGGATGTAGCAATTCTTCAGAATCCACCTCACCCACTACAACAACGCCCTCTTACCCTGTGGCAGAACAGGCGGCGCAGGACCAGTTTGCTTCAGATGGACGAGGCACCACTGAAAATGTCGCGTCAGAAGAAGGGTCTATTCTAGAACGCCATAAAAAACTGGGCAAAGTTCCACAAAATGCCATCGCCCTGTGGCTAGAGGCAGCCATCACTGCACAAGCAAACGACGAAGCCGGCTGGAATGCCCTCCAAGAACTTACTCTTCCTTTGCGAGAAGACGACGGGTGGCGTTCTCACGGTCGAAATACCTACTTTGTGAAGGCGATTCAAGAAAACAGTCCAGCATTTCGTTCATTCCTCGTCGGTGCCACACCGGAGAACAATTACACCGTGGACATGAACAACATTCAAATTAAAGTGGCGTATGAAAATGCCAAAGACATTCGTGGTCGCAAGTTCATGCTGGTGTCTAGTGGGTCGAGTATGCCTAGACCCATCTACTTAAAGCAAAGTACAACAACGGACCTATTTTATGTCACAGAGTACAGCAGTATGTACGTTGACGTTCAACCACCCGTTGATCCAAACAAAGAACAGTTTAAGTAAAAGGTTTCTGACAAACCAAACATTTGATACAGTCAACAACTATACCGAATCATTTGAACTATGGTCATGACTCTGTAGCATTTAGGCAACTGTCGATGTGGGATGGTCGCTCAATCGCTTTCTGGCATGTTGAAAGAATCTTGCTCGGAATAAATCACCTCGACATAGGGTGTGCCATCTTCAATCCCTGACCAAGCGAACACTCTTTGTTGTCCGACCACAAAAGACATCGGTGATGGTGGTGCCATCTTTCCGTGAATGGCATGTTGCGTACCAAAGATCCACGTTCGATTGCCATGGGTGTCATCCACATCCAACACGACTGCCACTTCATACTCTTTATATTGAGCACGAAGCACTTTCTCATCTTTGTTGTCACCATCAAGATCCAACGAATACCCATCGACAACTTTTAGATTGTAGGGATCCAAACCAGAACCACCAATGTGGTAGCGCAGAGCTTTGATTTGCGCTTCGGTGAGTTTTCGAAAGTCCACTGGCAATAGATTTTCCGGAACCTCAGAAACGCCTTTGTCATTCACCATCCAATCAACGTCCGGCACTGTACTTTCATCATAATCTACATTCCCGATAGCGAGCAAGTCCTGCATCAACGGAGAGAGAAACCGAAGTTCTCCTCTGGGCAGCACCCATTCATCCGCTGAACCGGTGATCACTTGAATTCCGTTGCCGGCACCTTGAAGTTTCCAAGTTGGCGGAACAGTGGATCCACGCAATGTGTTGTCCATCTGTGTTCGCATGGCTCCCGGTGGTTTATCGGTCAACCACGGTGTCGAACCTGAAATTGGGTATATTGCAAAAGACTTGTTGACCGGAACATATATGTGCCCTTCATACAAAATGGGTTCTCCAGATTTTCGCACAAATGAAGTAAAGTTTCGACGCCCCCTTTTCAGTCCCAAAGAGATATCCTGCCCAGGTTTCATCGAGACGTGCAACAAGGACCGGTTTGAATAAACCATAATTCCGGTATTGGAGATATCGCACTCTGTACTCCACTCTTGAGGCTCAAAGACGGCCGTCAACCCTACGGTCATCGCCAAGCCAACTGTGGCTTCTGTATCGGCATGATCAAATGGGCACAGAGGTAGAGTTTGATCATTCTGCTGAACCTCTTGAATGGCTTTCATGATGTGTACCATGGGAACACCACTTTCAATGAGATGCTTGCGTACAGCCTCTGTCCACGGGACGACCTCTCCTTGACCAGTTCGGTATCCCCAAAATGGTTGACTAATTTTTACATTGGTGTTGTAACTCCCATCCACAACAATCTTGCCCGACTCATCCAAAGACAAATTGTAAAAGGCACCTGGATAACGCTCGATCAATTCTCCCAATCCGTTGTGTTCAGGATAGTCTGCACGTATCCGTTCTGCGTCTTCTTGGGATGTCGCATCCCGAATCGCAGCAGTACCGGCCTGTTGCTTGGCATCTTCGGCGACCGGATGACCATAAAATTTATCTGAAACTGCGAGGTACTCTAATTCTGTCGCCTCGTTTCCTAGATTCTCCAACGTAACTTTGCCTTCCCTCTTAAAAGCTTGTTCCGCCCAGTCAGTCCCTGCCCACTGCGTTTGAAAGGTTTGCCAAGCCTCAACTGTGTTGACCGACTCCGCATTGATCCAATGGGCTTGGGCGCAAAAGCCTCGCAACTCGGGATCTGCATCGGGTTCTCCCCCTCCCCACTTCGAACACTTGGCTTGTGCCTCTTCATAGCGGTTCTCTAAATTCAACAAACGAATGGTGTCAGATTTTCGACCTGCATCAGCCTTCCCCATCAATAAAAGTGCAATCACCAACTGTCCCATT
>CBFICN010000255.1:0-5289 GCA_965661045.1 uncultured Myxococcota bacterium | reverse complement strand
TCGTATACAGAAGTATACCTCACTTTTATATCCTTCGGAGATTCTTGAAATTCAAGATCCACTCTCAACTTTGAAACTGGGCTGGAACGTTGATGTGCGGTCTTGAGTTTTTTAGTATTGTTTGTTGACTTGGGTGTTGGATAGTATGTTGGTAATTGGGTGCGGGTGGCAGTTTGTTTCTGTAACTTGGGTGCTTTCTAGTATATCGTCAGTTGGGTGGATGTAGCAGTTTTGCTTTATATCGAACTTTTTTCTTCGGAGATTCTTGAAATTCAAGATCTGCTCTCAACTTTGAAAGTGGATGGGTTTGTCTGTAGGGGAAGTGTTGCTTGCACATTGGCTATATTAGGCTGATTTTTGATCGTTGAACTCGTCATGTATTCTGTTATTACTGGGTGTAAATTGAAGTGTTTTTACTCACTTTAGTGAATGTATTTCGTGAAATGCTGTTGATTCGATATTGCACTTTGTATCTTTTATTGTTGGTTCGGATACTGAAAATAAAAGTATGACGTGGAGTGAAAGTATGATACTTGTACAGTGATAAATTCAAATGTGAGCTCACGATGTAAAGGAGATCAAATGGCAATAAATTCAAATGCGAAAACATTGACTTCGCTCAGTAAATCTGCGGCGAAAGTCTTAGGCGACAAACCCATGGTTTGGTTTGCATTACAGTCTGGCTCTGATTACCTCTTCGGTATTGACAAGAAGGTTAAAGATCCCAACAAGTTTAAAAAAGGTAGTTTGATTAAAAAGTACCTCGACAAACTCAAGGTCGATACCAAAAAAGTTGATGAAAAAGGTGCCAGTGTTGCAGGGTTGGTTGTAAAACGCGGGGATGCCATTCAGATTGCTGTTGTTTGCAAGGCAAACGGTGGTGGGAAATCGACGCTGAAGGCGCTCAAAAAAGACAGTACCTTCAAAAAGTTGCTTCCAAATGCTGAGATTGTCAAACGCATTGGACCGAAAACAGATGAGGATGCTCAGGAAGATGCACTTGACGAAGCCGCAACCAAAGAACTTCAAGAAAGTGGGGTTGCCGTCAGCAAAGAGGTGAAATCTGCCATCAAATATTTCATGTGGTGGAAGCAAGGTGCCAAAGACAAATATCTGAAGGCAATTGCCAATCCAAGTTTGAGCAATGAAGATGACCTGCAAAAGATCAATGGTCGTCTAAAGAAGTTTGCGAAAAACAGTATGTACAAGATTTTTAAAGACAAAGGTTTGTTTTCCAAAGAAGGTCCCTTAGCCAAGTTCAAAGAGGCTGATTTTGATTTAACAAAGGACAACCTCAAACAGTATCTTGCCAACATCAAAGCCGCATTGAAAGCAATTGAGGGAATGGAAGATCAAGATGCTTTGGACGAAGAAGCATCGGCCGAAGTGGCAGCCGAGTTGGAAGCCGTTGCAAATGATTGGGAAGTCGTCGGTGAGATTCTCGGTCTCAAAAGCAAAGATCTAAAAAGCCTTGAAGCGTGTGCAACCGCGGAGCAGGCAGTCTGGAAGGTACTTTGGAAAGACTTTGCAACCAATCCAACTGCCCTTATCAAACTCAAAAATGGTCTGTCCGATGGTACATGGGCAAACTTTTTCGAAATCGCAAAACAATTTGAAGGAAAATAGGAGGGAACAATGGGCAATCTATTGAAAACATATGAGGCATTCGGAAAAAATCCAGCACTCATCAAAAAACTGTTGAATACGCCATATGTGAACAACGATATTCCGGATTTTGTGGATCTCTGTGTCAATGGAAAGTGGAACGCAGAACAAATTATACTTGCGGTCACCATGAGCGAAGATGGGTTGGACGACGATGGATATTTTGCGTCTATGGTGGAGAAAGTAAAATCCACATTCAGTGGTGCGAAATTTTCTCGCAAGTTCACCATTTTGAGCCATCCAGATATCGGACGTGTACTTGCGACCCATGACAAGGTAAAAGACATTATACCGTTGTGCAGACCAGAGGGACCAATTACACTGGATGTTGCAATTTCTTGGGAATTTCGAAGTAAAAAGCCGGATGAGAAGGTTGGCAACGTCGTTTCGGACGCTGATTTAACCCAGAAAGTTGTGGACGCAGCCGATTTCCATGGGATCATTGATGCAGTGGCTGATGAGGTTGCCAGCGCTTACGACGAGAAAGGTGCTGCAGGTCTTCAAAAAGTTGTTGAAAAGGCATTGAACAAGAAGGTGGACGAGTCCATTGCCGCTGCCCAGGCTGAGTTTAATCGTGTTTTGGGAGTGACCAAGAAACAAGTCGTTTGGCAAGACACCAAGACCATTGTCAGTGCGGTTTGGACGGCTACAAATGCCGCTGTAACAGCCGGGGCTATAGCAGCGACTGCTGTTGCTGGGGGACCGATGGGAATTGCCGCGGCCATCGCTTTCTACACCGTCAACGGTTTGGGGGCTGTAAAAGGCTTCGTGGATGCCTACGGTGAATTGAAAAATTCTTTTGGTGACATCGCAAAGAATCTCAATAGCTGCCAAAAAGACATGGGTGCTCTACAGGCGCAGTGGGCGTCATGGGGCAATACAAAGGAAGTTGGAAAAGCGGTGGTGGAACAGTTCTTTCCGGCTGGTTTGGTGAAGACATGTGGCAATACGATCAATAAACTAGATGGCGCAGTCAATGCTTGTGATCGCATGGAATTGAAAGCCAGAGAAATGTCGCCAAAATTGACTGAGGCATTGGATCAGTTGGGCAGTGCCAACTATGAAGCCGACAAACTTCGTGAATTGATCGCGGCTTCTCCTGACTCTGCGATAAAGTCAGATTTGGCCGGTTTGATTTCGAACCTCGACACCTTGAAAAGCACATTTGAATCTATGTTCAACAGCATGGCGGAGATCAACAAAGAAGTGTTGGGTTATCGAGGAACAATTTCTCGTTACAAAGCCGCGATCGAAGCGTTTCAGGCCAAAGAAAACGGTTTTGTCAAACTTTGGAAGATCGCTGTTGAGTACGGTGCTGGCAGTGTGGGTGGCTGGGCTGCTGGGAACATGCTGGCGAGTGTTCCAGACGGTACCGCGTGGACTTCAGTCAACAATGTGTGTGGAAATGTTGGCAATTACCAACTGTATGCTGATACTGCGAACAGCCTGAAAGATCGAATCAAGGATTCAGTGGAGAGTGGAACGCTTTTGCCATAAAAGTGGATGTTCTGTTAGAGCACTTGATGTCGTGAAAGCACTCCAATTGGGGTGCTTTTGTTTTGCTCGTAGAACTGACCTTTGTTCACATCATTTGTTTTTGATTGTTGGAGTGTGATGGTGAACTTGGATTGCTTTTGAATGACTTCGAGGCTCTTTCGTTATTTTTTTGGTGGGTTGCCTATATTGAATGCGTTCAGTAAATCAGATAGAGTTTGTTGTCATGAACCTGGAGAATATATGCGGTGTCCATTGTGCAATCGAACCTACAATAGCGGAAAATTCTGTACCTCATGTGAAGGTCCGGATGGTGGAGCGGTTCGGTTGGTGGCGAGTGAACAAAAAGTTGATCCAACCGATTTGGATCAGTACATCAAAATGCTTGACGTGTTTTTGAGTGATGGGTTTCTTGGTGCGGATGAAAAAGAAACCTTGCGCGGACTTCGTCAGCAGTACGGGATTTCAGACGCAGTCCATCAGTCCATCTTGAAAGAGAACGGGTACAAGTATCGTGAAACAATGCCCGTTCGTATGGTGCTCAACCGAAAGACCATCCAAGGATACGGTGCGGGTCAGCCCTGTTTGGCAAAGGTGAGACTTGTCAATGTGGAACGGATGCCTCTCCAACGGGTAGAGATACGGTATTGGCTGAACAGTGAAGACGTTCATACGACTTTGGTGCGCCAGCTGATGCCCAATAAGGTGTACGATGTTGATTTGGATTTCATTCCACAAAAATCGGGTCAATACGCATTGAAGATGGAATTGACGGTCGATCCCTTTGTGGGTGACCAGACAGAATATGTCGTAGAATCCACATCATTTCAAGTGTACTCTCAATCGCAGCTGCAATCGGTTCACATCCATCAAAGTGCCGACAATATTGTTGGAAACCACAAGGTACACGGCACCGATATGCCCAAAGCGATGCTTCTGGGGGATGGGCAGTGGGATGAACTGACACTGTCGCCCAAACAACGAGCAGTAGAATGGGGTGAGTGGACCTCTCAGCGTTTGTTTGCCAGCCTGAGTCAGTCGATACAGTCCGCTTCACAGCAGTATGGCGTGACCCCAGAGTTTGAAAGGTTTGTGAAAGGGCTGTCCTTAGAGCGCAAGCAGAACGAGGATTTTATCACATGGGAAGAGCGACTCAAAGTGGTTCAGCGCGGGTTGAATGAGGTCGCTTCGAAAGTCAGCGCTCGACTGGAAACTGAACGCAAACGCAAAGAGGCAGAGGAGAAACGACAAAGAGAGGCTGAGGAGAAAAGACAGCGGGAACTCAAAGCCAAACAAGAACGCAAAGCCCGTGAAGAAGCTGAACGGAAGCGAAAAGAAGAGGAGGAACAACGCCGCTTGACCAAAGAGGGTGATGCGTTGTATCGAGACATCGAGAAGCTGCTGGAGAAGGTCACCTATGAGGTCAAACAAGAGTCGGACTATAAAAAACTTTCCACAACCTGTAAAAGGCTTCGTCAACCAATGAATAGGCAAACCCTTCAGACATGGGTGAAGAAACTCACGCAAACCAAAGCTGACCTACCAAAGCAACTTGCCGACATCGTGGAAGCCAGAAAGAAGCGTTTGGAGGCTGAACGGAAAGCGAAAGAGGCTGAGGAAAAACGCAAAAGAGAAGAAAAAGCCTACAAAGAGCGAGAGCGTCAAGCGAAACTGAAGCTTGAAGAAGAAAAGCGGAAAGAGGCTGCACGCAAAGCCCAGCAAAAAAAAGAAGATGAACTGACCATCTTGAAACTTCGGTATGTTCGATTGTTGGAGCAAGCTGATAAGGCGATTGAGGAGGCGTTTGACCCCGTTGGATTAACGCAGTTTAAGTTGTCATTGCGGGCAAAACTCGACCTTGCAGAGAAGAAAGAGTTGGATGATGCGATTGAGTTTCTACAAGGCATTGATGATTGGTCTACACGAGAGTGGATGAAGCAGTGTCAGTTGGACGCTGATCGTAAAAAGACAGAGCATGCCAGATTGGAAGCAATACGGTTGGAGAAAGAGCGCAAAGAGCGTGCCGAGGCTGAACGGAAACGTAAGGAACGAGAGCATATTGAGGCAGAAAAACGTCGCAAGCGAGAAGAGCAGGAACGCAAAGAACGAGAAGCCCGCGAGAAAGCGAAA
>CBFICN010000254.1:0-5303 GCA_965661045.1 uncultured Myxococcota bacterium | reverse complement strand
TCAACATTTTGCAGAGCAGCGTCCAACATTTCATGCAAACGCTCCCCTTTGATTTGGTCGCTGTCCACGTAATAGTGATGAATGAAAGCAAAATCTCTTTCCAAAGTTGACAAGGCAGCGAGGGACCCCACTTGACTATGGGCTTCTCCTTCAAAAATTGACCACTCGTCTGTTCCTGAAAAAAGAGCCAGTGCTTCTTTTTCTGTTGGCTTGCCATCACTACCTGAAAAACACGACGCAAGCAACACAGTGGATCCAACCACACCCATGGGCAACACCCTTCGAATACCTTTATAAAGTTTCATTCCATTCCTTATTTGTGATGACTTGCCAGTTTGACTTCGAGGCTTGTGTACCATTTCGAAGATTTGTCCTGTAGACAAATCCCTGTTTTAAAACCGAATCAATGATATTATAACCAGAATACCTTCACGAACCAAGGACAGTGTTGGCCTTGAAAATTCGGACACCATCGCTTCACCTCAGTGGAGCACCTACCTTTAGTGGGATGCATGCACAGATTTAGAATATATGATATAATATTGCCATTCCCATCCACATTTCCCAACATCCTTCCCCTTTATCGCTATGTCGCTAAATATTACGTGCCCAAAATGCACGAGTAAACAGAGAATTCCCGAACCGTATCCACTACCAGGCTCAACCATTCAATGTGTGGAGTGTGGTGCAAAAATTTCCATGACCTATCCTGAAGGAGCCATCGATACCCTTCGCAGTCGTGGAAGTCGATTTGTCGGTGACCCCCCAACATCTCCAATCAATGAATCCAATGAAGTTTCCGAGCCTGCGTTTCGACCTTCTGAGAAACCTGCACCCAAACCTTTAGAAGAAGAGCGTCCGTTGACGAAATCCGCACGCAAAAAACAAGCGCGTTCATCAACAAAAGGGAAGGCAACAAAGACCAAAAAATCAACCAATCCACCCGACACAGACGTTTCAACGGCCACAAAGCCAAAACGATTCCGTTGGCTAAAATGGATACTTGGCAGCATTGTTCTCAGTGGAGCCATCGGGGTTGGGGCCGTGGTCGGAACGGTCAATCACTTTTCCAAAGAAGTTCCAAGCGTTGAGGAACTCCGCGACTATGAACCCCCAACAGTGACCACCCTCTACGATCGCAATGGCGCCGTCCTCGCTGAACTCTACAAGAAACGACGCTATGTTCGCCAATACGAAGCTTTTCCGGAACACCTCATCCATGCTTTTATGGCCGCAGAAGATGCAAACTTTTTAAAGCACAGTGGTATCGACTATATGGGAATTGTTCGTGCAGTACTACGCAATGCTCTCAAAGGGAAAAAGGCACAGGGAGCCAGTACCATTACCCAACAGGTCGCACGAAATTTTTTGCTCACATCAGAAAAAACCTACACGCGCAAGATTAAAGAAGTCATCTTGGCACAACGAATCGAAGAAACCTTCGACAAGGAACACATCCTTTATCTCTACCTCAACCAGATTTATTTGGGTTCTGGTGCATATGGTGTGGAAGCCGCCTCGAGGGCATACTTCAACAAACACGTCGAAGATTTAACGCTGGCTGAATCTGCCATCATTGCTGGACTGCCTCAAAGACCTGCAGATTACTCTCCTCATAGACACTGGAAGAAAGCCCGCGCTCGACAAGAGTACGTCCTTCGACAACTCCTAGAAAAGAAGTTCATCGATCAAGCGACCTATGATGAAGCCATCAATCAAAAAGTTCGGGTGTACAAAGAGGAAAACAAATTTTTGGCTCAAGCACCCCACTACACTGAGTACGTGCGTCGATACCTGTTGGAAACCTATGGTGAAGACAAAATCTACAACGACGGGTTGGAAGTGGTCACCGCCTGTGATTTGGAACTGCAACAAGTAGCCCAAAAAGCTGTCTACGAACAGGTGGCCAAAGCAGGTCGTTCTCAAGGATGGGAAGGGGCCACCAAAACCTTAAAGGAATCCGAGTTTGACGCGTTTCGTCAAAAAGAAGAAGCCAAATTACTCGAAGCCAGTCGAGAAACGGGGCTCATCGTCGCAGAACAAGAAGCCGAAGGCTCAGGTCCATTTCCACTTCCCGAAAAGAGCACCCTCGAAGAAGGTACCATTTATGATGCCGTCGTACTTGAAGTAACGCGCAAACATGCCTTTGTGGGAATTGGATCTCATGAAGCCATTGTCCCACTGTCTTGGAGCAAATGGGGATACAAACCTGATTTCAGTCGCTCCTTTAAACGTCGAATACTTCGAGATTTAAGAGACATGCTTAAAAAGGGCGATGTCATTCAAGTGCGTGTGGAAACACTGGATGCACAAACAGAAAAGAATCTTAAAGGGTACAAACCCATCAAAGATCGAACCATTCCGGCTGCACAGGTGTGGAAAGAGCCTGAATTGGAAGGCGCCCTGTTTTCCTATCGCGTGACAAACTCCGATGAGAACAGCCAAGACCGTGGTGCCGTCATCAGCATGGTGGGTGGATATGATTTTGCAAAATCACAGTTCAATCGTGCAACCCAGGCCAGGCGTCAAGTCGGTTCAACCTTTAAGCCAATCGTGTATTCTGCCGGCATTGAATCTAAGAAATTCACCGTGGCTTCTCAAATACCAGACGCACCATTGACCTATCAAACATTTGGCGACAAACTGTGGAAACCGGGAAACTATGGAAACTCATACAGTGAAACTGGCTACCTCAGTCTGCGTCAAGCTTTGCAAAAGTCCAAAAATGTTTGTACGATTCGAGTGCTCGATGAAGTAAATCTAGAAAGCATCTTTGATATAGCAGGTCCCAGATTGCGCATTGGGTACGACACGCCAGTTCAGACGCGCACCCACATTTCAAAGACGGACACTTGTGCAGGTACGACGACCCCTTCACCCCTCGAAGGGATGCAGTGGTGTGAAACCATCGATCCAACTTCCTGTCCTTTGGTGAGGGCCAATCAGAAGACAATCCAAAAGAATGGACAAACAGTCGCTGTGGATACACCAAAAGTCTGTTTGGATGCGCCATTCAGTAAAGATGGAGAAGAATGGTGCCACTCCTGCGATGTCAATCTGCGAGTGTGCGACTGGCTTCCCATTGAACAAATACCTGAGACCGATCCCTGTGTCGATGCCAGAATGGGTAAAAATGGCATTCTCTGTCGGACCTGCGACCTTTCCATGGGGTTGGGTTCCTCCTCGCTGACCATGGTAGAACTGGTCAGAGCCTACTCTGCTTTTGCGACCTATGGAAACTTGATTGAACCCTACTTTATCGAATCCGTCAAAGATCGCGATGGAACAGTGATTGAAGAACACACTCCGTCTGAACCCAAGCAGGTCATGGACCCAACGGTTGCTGGAATTACAAACTGGTTGCTGGTACAAGTTGCAACTGGTGGGACTGGGGCCAAAACAAATGCATTGAAACTACACTTGGCGGGTAAAACAGGTACCACGAACGATTTCTTTGACGCTTGGTTCGTCGGATACAACCCAGATATCTTGACCGCCTCGTGGGTTGGATACGACACCCCCAAAAGCATGGGCCAAACATTTACAGGGGGAGACATTGCCCTTCCAATGTGGATGAATTTCATGCGCGCAGCCGTTCCAGAAGAAAGAGACACCCTCTTCCCCCCTATCCCAGATGTGACTTGGGCGACCATCAATGAAAGCAATGGCCAACTGGCCTCAGATGGAAGACGAATGCCTTTTATTCCTGGAACAGAGCCTACAAACATTATGGGGTCCTCCACCCAAGCCACCATTGAAGATTTGCTGTTGGGAGACTTCTAATGCGCAACAATTACATACCCCACTTTGTCATTGCCCTCGTTGGATGCTTGACACTTGGATGTACAGAAAGCACAACCTCTGTGACCGCTCGGTGTGAAATTTCCATTGACGACCCCACAGAAGTTTGGGAGCGTGGGAGTGTCGTAACAGTTAGTGCAACCCCCTTAACATCCGTTGTGGATACACACGCTTCTATCAATGAGACCGCTTTGGATGTACTCAACGTTGATACATTAAGCTGCACCGAGTGTGACGCCTGCAAAGAAGAGGCTATGTGCACAACTTGCGACTTTTGTGACACCTGTGTCGATGAGTGCAGTGACTGTAAACACACCCTCACAATCGAGATTCCAAGTACCCTCACAACGTCAGAAGAATACTGGCTCACACTCTACAATGGCTTGGGAAGCAGTGGACCAGTCCTTGTATCGATAGAAGACTCAATAGAAACAGATGGTGCAAACACTGAAGACAGCGCCTCGATGGACTAATAGATTGAACCCGTGACAGCAAAAAATGAATGGTTGAACCCTTTCCCAAACTTTGATAAGAAATAAGATGAAGCATCAACTTGGTGCAAGACCCAATTGTGTGGAGCACAATAATGAATACATCTAGCGCTTTCCAATATTCTTTTAAAGCCCTCCTCGCTGTGGGTACACTTGCTGTTATCAGTACCCCATCAACATCGGAAGCGGGTTCTTTTGGGCTCTACGGTCAAGCGGGTTTACACGAAGGAAAAGCCTATTATTACCGTTCTGATGGAAAACAAGGCGTCGATTCACAATATCGTCCAAACGCCGGTACCGGTTTTGAAATGATGTTGGGAGACAAAGATGATCGACTGATTGGGTTGTTGCGCATTGGGTGGCGTCACGACTGGCCGTTGAACAATCCAACCTACACCGTCACCAATGATGAAGATGGAAATCCGTATAGCTATACACATCCGGATTATGAAAGTGTTGATGCGCGCGATGATGGTTTGCTCACTGTTGGTTTGCAATGGGGAGTATGGGGAGAACCCACAGGATTCCAAGTCACTGCGTTGACAGCTTTGACATCTGGTTTCTGGACGATAGACAACCTTGAGTATTTCAGCCCAGAAGTTGGTGCTGGAGTCACCTATACCATCGCAGATCAAATTCAATTTCACGGTACCGTGACGGCCGCACCTCGCTACAGAAAGCAAGTGTATTTGGGAGCGAACAGTTACGTTGGCGTTCGCTACCTATTTGACTAAGTTGCCTTCAACAAAATTGGGTCGGTAAAAGTAGGTACAGTACCATTGACGGCTTTTGCCAAAACAAACCAATAAGGACCGACGGGATAACCTGTCCATTGGTCCTTCATAGTATGTTACACAATAGAATAAGAGATTGTTTATCCCAGAAATATAGATTGTTGGATTTAGATACCGGCAATGCATTCAATCTCAATCAATGCCCCTTTGGGCAGACCAGCCACCGCCACACATGCACGTGCCGGCTTCACCGTCGAGAATAACTCCTCGTATACCT
>CBFICN010000253.1:0-5305 GCA_965661045.1 uncultured Myxococcota bacterium | reverse complement strand
CTTGCAACGCTGGTGTATCCAAGGGAACCACCCTCAACCAACCGGCTGCCAACAGCGCCGCCGACGAACCATCTGCTGAGCGATCCGGGGTGGCCGACCACGGTGCAGGACCCAGCACATCCAACAAGCGTTCTTGGGTTGTCGCACCCACCAACGCCCACCGTTGATGTGCCGTGTCCATTCCGCGAAGGGCCCGTGCGGCATTGAGCAAAGCAGCAACCCGCCAAATCTCACTCCAGCGTCCTGAACCACCTTCGCCAAATAAGTTCACGCCACCTGGGGCACACGGTCTACTCGATAACACTTCTAGAATCTGGGACAGTTTGGCAACGTGTTCCACCAACCACGCACGTTCTCGTGTCCACATACCGTATTCACAGGCAGCCCACACCAGCACCGCAGCCGATTCCGACTCAAGAACACTGTCCACGGACGCAGATTCTATCCAGTAGCCCAATCGCCGACCGGCTTCCTGTACAAAGCCGAGTCGCGCGAGTGCCAGTGCCGCCAAGCACCCCTCATAATCCATTTCGCCAGCTTGGCTAAGCAATCGATACTGTACACGCTCAAACAGTGTCTGATGGTGTTCGAGCGCAATTTGTGCCCCCATTGACAAAAGGGTTCGCCGTTCTTCTACCGCCCCCCTCCACAAACTCTGTGGGCTACTGCGACGCAATGACGACACGGTTTGCGAGGGATGCACGACAGCCATCGCCGAGAGCACCTCTCCTTTTTTAAGGTATCGCTGATGCACCTCAAGACCAGAACACTGTCCAACAGAACAAGAGGTGTCAACGTGCGCAGAAGAAGCCTGCTGTGAAGCAGTGTCACTTTGCCACTGTTTCCAAACGTCCGCTGTGCCATACCGTGAAGAAAAGAACCGTCTGCCCGGTGGCTGACTCACAACGAACGGATCGCCATCCACCATCCACAATCCATCTGTGCGTCGTTCCAACCCAAAGATGGGGTAGGCACCATCCAATTCCATCGGCCGAATCGCCAGTGCCATCTGCGCTTCACAGTCTTCCAGTGCTCGGACGCGATACACCATCGTCCAGGGCAAGCGCCCTTTAACATCACGGCTCAAGGTTGATGGAAAGTGCAGAAGTTCCAATTGTAATTTTCCTGCTTTCATGATGGTTTCTACACCGTGCCCATCCTCGGTCAACCGTTGCTCTATGGTTGATTCTTCGGACGCAAGCGGCAATTTCCCAGCACAGTGCCATCCTGCTCCGTCGGAGAACCACACTGTGAGTGAGGGACCTTGAAGTGGTGAAAACCACCCCCACGGATCCACATAGGCAGTCGACGACTCTTTGCTGTATCCATGTCCACAGTCGCTCAATACCGTACTTTCACGGGCAAACAACGACAACAACACCGAAGATGGGGGCCAAAAAGCAGCATCATTCGGGTCCAACTGTTTGGACAAGGAACGAGGCATGGGTACGTTGATTTGTGATTGCCACAACCGCGCAGTCAACATTCCCTGACTCAGCTGTACCGTCTGCATCCAGTTTTCGAGACTGTTGCCTCCCATCAGACCAACCAACGCACGTGTGCAAGCAGCCCCTTCTTGAACATCGGCACTTCTACGCAACAGTTTGCGCAGTCTGTTTAGCCGTCTCGCCATCGACGACTCCTTTGCACTTCCACTGTATACCGCTCAATTTGCTTGGACTTTTCCGCATCGTCCCAACCCAACAACTGACCCATTTCGTCTGCCACGGTCTCCAGACAGTCCAATCCTTGATTCCGATCCTTGAAAAAGAGTTGGGTTCGTCGAATCATGACGTCTTCTAAAGCCATCGCCAATTCTTCTTTGACCGAGAAATGCACTTGAGCGACGATCTCAGCTCTGTCGGTATCGGGCAACAACGGTCGTGCCAAATCTGAGTTCCCCGCACACATCTTGGCAATGTCAAAGGCACGCATCCCATAGGTTTTTAGAAGCAATTTCGCCGTTGGCATTTGAAGTCGCTGTTGAGCATCCACCATCAGTTTGTGGACCATATCCTCTGAGGCTTGCTCTCCATCTGGCCAACCGACTGCACCAATCAATGGTTCCAGCCCAGTGTCTCTATCGTTTGTAGATGCCACAGCCAAACCGTTCTTTTCCATTTGTTTCACCGCGTGCTCAACCACTTCCTTTGCCATGCGACGATAGGTTGTAAGTTTGCCCCCTGCGATGGTGATCAATCCATTTCCATCTACTCGAATCGAGTGTTCACGCGACACTGAGGATTCGGACTGCTCATCCCCCGCATCTTCAGACACCAGTGGACGCACACCAGCCCACGTAGAGATTACATCGTCTTCTGTCAAAGGATTCTTGGGGAAATAAGCGTTTGCAGCCTTGAGCAAATAGACCACATCTTCCTTTGTCGCAGCCAAATCCTCAAGATCCTCCGTGTAGTCGGTATCTGTAGTCCCAATATAGGTTCGGTCACCCCAAGGAATGGCAAAAAGAACGCGGCCATCTTCTGGGTGAAAACAGACCACAGCGTTGTTGATTTGAAGCTTATCGGTGTCCACCACAATGTGTACACCTTTGGTGGGACGGAGTCTCTGGGGCTTTTTCTCAGCGCCCAGCGAACTTGTGTCATCGGACCAAGGCCCCGTGCAATTGAGAATGGACTTGGCACGAATCTCAATTGTCTCACCACTGACCCGATCTTCTGCCACAACACCAGTGAGTTTTCCGGATTCGTTCTTCAAGAAATTGATCGCCTTCATGTAGGTTGCAATGGTTGCACCGTGGTGCACAGCGTCGAGAGCCGTTTCGATCGTCAAGCGCGCATCGTCGGTTGAACAGTCATAATATAGAGGCGCTCCCTTCAGACTCTTGGCATCCAAAGCCGGCTCTTCCGTTTCTACCTGCTTGGGGCTCAGGTTCTTATGGATTTTGGGGGAGCGAAACAGTGCAAGTGCGTCATAGACCCACATTCCCACGTTGATGGTGAATGCAGAGCGCCTCGACTTTTTGCGAATCGGAAAAATAAATCCAAGTGGATGGACCAAATGAGGGGCTATATCCATCAATGTCTGACGCTCAGAGACAGCTTCAAAGACCAGCCCAAACTCAAAGTTTTCGAGGTACCGCAACCCCCCATGTACCAATTTTGACGAACGCGAAGAAGTCCCATACGCCAGATCATGCATTTCGATCAACGCGACTTTAAGCCCTCGATAGGCAGCATCTCGAGCCGCTCCAACACCAGTGATGCCACCACCGATGACGAGAACATCAAATTCAGATTGCAAGGACTCTAAGACGGTTGCTCGATTCATCATAACTGCTACTTCCTTCATCTTTCTTAAAATGACACAGGGTTGGCTTTTACATAGACTTTTTGAGTTAAAAAGCCAGTCCATTACAATCCTCTAACCAAATTCCCAATATTGTGCCGATTTGAGATTGTGAAAAGTACGAACAAGTGCCTTAGACCAATACATTGCCGACAAAAGATTGCACGGATGCAATGACCAACAAAGATGAATCGCCATGAACATGGCAAGGTCGAATAGATGAGATATGTAGATTTCAACAACCCATCAAACGGAGTGTGACATGTCCCCAATTACAGAGAACTTTGCGATTCTGAACCCCTCTATGATAAACGACGGCAAAACCTTGTTGCTGAATCTTTCACATGGCAAGGCAAATGAAATGGGATCCAACACATTGAAGGCATGGGAGGCCGTGACGACTGCCCTGCATCAAGGAACAATTCGTTCTGTGATCACAACCAGTGAGCGTACTTCTAGATCTGGCAAACCCATTTTCATAGCAGGAGCAGATGTCACTGAACGCACAGGATGGAACAACGATCAAGTCAAAACCCACGTTCGATGGCAACGTCAAACGCTCATCGCCTTGCGTCATGCACCCGTCTTCCACTGCACTTTGGTACACGGAGTTGCGTTGGGCTGGGGCACTGAATTTTTGTTGTGCTGTGACTATCGCGTGGCTACCCCAACCGCTCGATTTGGTCTCCCTGAAACTAGTTTGGGGATTTTACCCGGGGCAGGAGGCACTTCTGAGTTGTGGATGGAAGTCGGTGTGGCACACGCAATGCGCTTGGGCATGACCGGTGAACAAATCGGCAGCACCGAAGCTGCACGCATTGGCCTCGTCCAAGAAGTCGCCGATACTTATGACGGTGGCATGGAGCGACTGATGACCCTGTGCAAACTGGCCAATCGCCGTTCTCCTTCGGCGCTCTCTGCGTTCAAAAAAGGACTGTTGGCAGCTAGAGGCCACGATGCCGCAACGCGCCAAGACATCGAAGCCAGTGCTTATGAACACTGTGTAGATTCGGGAGACGCTGCTGTGGGGCGGGCACACTTCAAAGAAATTATTGGTGGACAAACGCCACCATGGTCAGCATTCAAAGATTTTTCACTGCCAAAGTAGGCAATGAAAAGATACCCCCGAGAATCTCATGCGCAGCCGTACACCTTCCTGCACACAAATAATCTATCCGAAAAAATCATTCAGATTCAAGCGATTGACATGGTGTCACACTGGTCTATTGCTGTTTGCAAGCTACATGGGCACTATTCTCCAACTAGGGTGTAGTTCTGAGCGCTGGACGGAAGGTGAGTTTGCCGACTTACTGAACAGTCCCGAACAATTGGAACGCACGCTCCAAACCATGTCGCCGACTGAACAAGACCTGCTGCTGCTTTCACTGGCGGTCCGCAGTCCCTACCAAGCGCCCCATTTGTGTAAAAAAGTAAAAGCCCAAGCCGCAGTGGAGAAATGTAAACAAGTCATTGGTCGCCCACACTTGCAACTCTCTGAACCGCAAATCAACGACGTGGATGCCCAAAGTTTGGACACCCACTCCGTCAAAAGCAACAAAGAACGATGAATACCCTCTGGACACCGTTGCTGTATATTGTCTTTGGACTCGTGGGATGCCACCCCAGTGTTCCAGAACTCACAGAGTGGAGCCGAGACCCAGAAGTGTTGCGTGGACAATGTACATCTGAAACGTCACAAGAATTACAAACTACCTGCTGGGTACAATTGGCGGCATTGCAAGGAGAACTGGGCAATGAACTTGGTGGGATTCAGGCATGCGCAGAAATTGCAAAGATGCCATTATCTCAAAGCAACCCTGAAACACAACAGGTTTGGGAGTGGGAATGCGCCTTTCGACTCGGAGAAGAATTGGCGCTGTTTGGAGACGTGCCCACAGGTCTACAACACTGTGCTTTGGCTGGTCGATTCGCACAAAACTGCGTCACCCACGCCATTTGGCGAAACTCAACAAGATCAGAACAATCAACCCTCAAC
>CBFICN010000252.1:3398-5322 GCA_965661045.1 uncultured Myxococcota bacterium | reverse complement strand
GGGTTCTATGATGCTAATGCCAGAGCACAAATATCCAATACTCAACGCCAGCAACCACCAAGATAACCGTTGCAACAACCACTGAAGTAAGCCTCTAACGGGTGAGAAAAACTCGTACCAATCTGAACGCCGTTGGGTCCGTGGCACCACTGGCAAATGATCCAAATTCACTCTTCCACCAACACATCAAACGGAGCCGCATCCGTGCGCAAGATCAAAGTTGATTTTGGACCGATCACTTCTTCAAGCGTTTCTAGAGACCGAATAAAACGATACAAGTCTGGGTCTTTACTGTGGGCATCGGCATAAATCTTGGCGGCTTGAGCCTCTGCTTGACCGGTAATTTCAGCCACTTCTTGGGTCATTTTGGCTTCAATCTCAGCCACCTCTGTATCCGTTGTCGCACGGATACGGCTCGCTTGTTCATCCCCTTTGGCTCTAAATTCTACGGCAAACTTCTTGCGCTCAGCACGCATTTGCTGAAACACCGCTCGAATATTTTCTTTGGGAAGTGACAACCGACTAAAGCCGATGTGCTGCAACGCAATACCGTACTGGTCTTGGGCAAGGCCTTTTGTTTGCTCGAGCAACTCGACCTCAATCTCTTTGGTTTTCAGCAACGTGGTGTCTGTGCTGGCCAGAGCACTCAAATCATACTTCCCCAACACCCCTATCTTGGCGTTTGTGACCAAACCGTTCAGTTTTTCGTCCGCCGTCTCTACGTCTCCAATCGACTGAAAGAATTTTAGTGGATCGGAAACTGACCAAATGACAAAGGAAACCAACACCACATTTTTCTTGTCTTTGGTGAGCATCTCTGTGTGCTGGGTTTGAAAAGTCCGTCGACGCATGTCCACTGTTTCTACAGATTCCACTGGCCACGGCAACGTGAAGTACAAACCCGGTTCTTCCAACACTCGAGTTGGGTTCCCCAGTCGAACAACAATTGCAGCCTCTCCCTCTGACACAATTGTGGAACTGGCACGGTATGCAATCGCAACAAAGGCAACCATCAACACCAAGAGGCGCAGTCGCTTCAACTGTCCTGTTGAAATCGGGGTATCCATCAGGGGTTGATCCATAACGTGGCTCCTTGACTTTCCAATCGGTGGTCCAAAATCACCAGTGGTCGCCCGGTGATGCTGCGTTGTAAATTCTCTTGTCGTTTTCGAAAACGATAGAGCGACTCTTGGGTGCGTACCGTCTGACGCAGGGCTTCAAAAGACAATGCTTCTCCGTATGCCGTTGCCAGTGACAACGCTCGGTTTTGCTTGGCTTGTTCCACCTCTCGAAAGGCTTTTGAACGTACCTTAGGCAGACTGGACAACTGGTACTGCTCAGCACGCAACACTGTGGTCTGCTGGTCAATTTGTGCCGACACAACATCTTGATAATTTTTGGCCACCAACACTGGGGGATGTAACGCAGTGAAAGTAAACAGCAGTGGTTCAATACCGATTTGATATTGACCGATTCGATTTTGAATCTCACGAGTCACCAGCTGAGCCAAGCCCAAAAGGTTTTCACTCAGCGCAGCTTCCAAAGTGCGAGAGGACGTTTGCTCCATCAAGACTTGGTACACGACAGATTCCAATACTTCCGTTGGATTTTGACTGGCAAACAAATATTGATGAACATTGGAGATTCGATACTCCAATACCCCATCGGCTGAAATCACATCGTGCCCATCACCCAGCAAAAGCAAAAACTCCTCGTCACCATGCTGATTGGCCCACAAAATAGATTCAGGACCTTCCTGTTCAGTATCCAACTCTTCAATCTCTTCGTGTCCAATGGACAGTTGATGAATGCGTCGACTTTCCACTCGATCAACCCGTCCAAACGGATAGGGAAGTTTCCAATGCAACCCACCTTCTAAAACCATTTCTTCAGGTTGACCAAAACTGCTGCGAACCCCCTGTTC
>CBFICN010000252.1:0-3388 GCA_965661045.1 uncultured Myxococcota bacterium | reverse complement strand
GTGCCGACACAACATCTTGATAATTTTTGGCCACCAACACTGGGGGATGTAACGCGGTAAACGTAAACAGCAGTGGTTCAATACCGATTTGATATTGACCGATTCGACTTTGAATCTCGCGAGTAACCAACTGAGCCAAGCCCAAAAGATTTTCACTCAGCGCAGCTTCCAAAGTGCGAGAAGAAGTTTGCTCCATCAAGACTTGGTACACGACAGACTCCAGTACTTCCGTCGGGTTTTGACTGGCAAACAGATATTGATGGACGTCGGATATTCGATACTCCAACACACCATCGGCTGAAATCACATCGTGTCCATCACCCAACAAAAGCAAAAACTCCTCGTCACCATGCTGATTGGCCCACAAAATAGATTCAGGACCTTCCTGTTCCGTATCCAACTCTTCAATCTCTTCATGTCCAATGGACAGTTGATGAATGCGCCGGCTCTGCACTCGATCAACCCGTCCAAACGGGTAGGGAAGTTTCCAATGCAACCCACCTTCTAAAACCGTTTCTTCAGGTTGACCAAAACTGCTGCGAACCCCCTGTTCATTGGAATGCACCTGCACCATCGTTGTTGACAACCAACCAAACAACACCAACACCACCACCAACGGTTCAAGCATCTGTCGAACAAATCGAATGATCCAAGTCCCTTGGATGTCAATACCAAACAAGCGTTCCAAGGCGTCAAAGATAGACTGCATAGGATTGAGCCGACTTGAGACAATCTCCAATATGGGTGAATAAAACTGTCGGGTCGATTTCCAACCACGGACAGCCCACAATGTCCAAAACAAATCTACGGACCCAACAATCAACAGCCACCCCAACAAAGTGCTTGACCAGTACTGCGAAACATCAATTTCTTTATACATCAGCGCTTCAACCATCACAGACACCGACACCAAAACGATGCTGTGACGCACCCAAGACAAGCCTTTTTCACCTGCCTGCCTATTGTCTGCGTACCGAAGCCACAACCCCAGCAAGACGCTGAATATTGACAAAGTCCAGATCCATCCAAGAGGGTCATCCTGTACTACCGACTCACGAAGTGGATCGGACAACTCGACCGTCCAATACCCACCCTGCCACAGCAGCCCCGCTAGAAAAGCAACCGTGCTACCAAAGCGCAGAAACCACTGTAGTTTTTGTATCCCAATCGGTCGAAGCAGCGTCTGAATGCTGTACCATACAAACCAAAGTGCCAAAGTCCCCTGCCAAAAAGTCCACAAATCTTCGGACCAAACCACCCAAGAGAACAGTCCTGCAACGCCACACAGTATGCCTGCAATGATCCAATCGATTGAAAACATATGAGTTGTTTATCTGATTCGTACATTTTCGGCACTTGTTATCATTTGATCCATTCAATGAACACACCATTCGATTTGATAGAAAAAAGACCTGTGCACAGTGAACAAACAAGACTACATTGGCGCCAATTTTACAGACTGAACCAAAACGCTGAATTAAAATTAATATAGGTTAAACCTATTATTATTGTACATTCAAACCACTCTGAGATGCTACACTTTTGAGGTATGTAAACTGACTGGTTAACATGACCACAGGAAATAAGGAGTCCACATGTCACAATCAAAGTTTAACCCTGCCAATGCCGTTCAAGACGTACAAGTGTTTGGAGAGTTTGGTGGGGTCAACCCTTCGATCACCGATTCTTCGACCTATACTTACCTTGCTGGACGCACCATGGAAGAGGTCTTTGGTGGAGAACGCGAAGGCTGCTACCTCTATTCTCGACACTTGAACCCTTCTGCTTCTTACTTGGGACAGTCGCTGGCCCAACTTGAAAATACGGAAGCGGCACAGGTAACGGCTTCTGGAATGGGTGCCGTGTCGGCAGTGTTGATGCAATTGTGTGGTGCTGGCGATCACATCGTGACTTCTCGGACAATCTATGGTGGAACCTATGCCTTCATGAAGCATTTTCTACCCCGCTTCAACATTACAACCGACTTTGTGGACGTCAACAACTTGGACGCCATCCGCGCAGCCATCAAGCCAAACACCAAGGTGCTGTATTGTGAGGTTTTGAGCAACCCGCTCTTGGAAGTCGCCGACATTCCCGCATTGACCGCCATTGCCAAAGAACACAACCTAACATTCGTCGTGGACAACACCTTCACCCCAATGATTTTCTCGCCAAAGGAAATGGGGGCGGATGTGGTCATCCACTCTTTGACCAAGTTCATCAATGGAGCATCGGATACCGTGGGGGGGGCAGTGTGTGGCACCAAAGAGTTTGTCCACAGCCTCATCGACGTCAACCACGGTGCGGCCATGCTACTGGGCCCCACGATGGACTCTTTGCGGGCAGCTGGGATTTTGAAAAATACCCACACCCTACACATTCGAATGCAACAGCACTCTCACAACGCCAAGTTTTTGGCACACAAATTTGAAGAGTTGGGTCTGCGCGTGCTCTACCCTGGACTGGAAAGTCACCCACAGCACCAACTGTTTGCCGAGATGGCACACCCTGACTTTGGCTTTGGTGGCATGATGACCTTGGACGTGGGAGACATGGAAACCGCCTACAAACTGCTCGAGAGCATGCAAAATGCTGGAATTGGATACTTAGCCGTCAGTTTGGGCTACTACAGAACCTTATTCAGCGTTTCTGGAGCGAGCACATCCTCTGAAATTCCTGAAGATGAACAAGAGCAAATGGGTCTGTCTCCGGGCTTGATTCGTTTCTCGATTGGATTGGATCACGATATCGAACGCACATTTGAAATGATGACAAATTGCATGCGCGAAGTGGGTGTCCTCTCAGAGTAAACAACACCGAAATGCCTTTGCGTCACCTTATCCATCATTTATACTTCAATGTACGGTTTAAATCGGGGCCTTGGGGGTTGACTTGTAATACGGTCACAATTCTATTCGTCAGTTTGGTCGGTTGCACTGCTGAGACGTCGACCAAAACAAAGCCCGTTGACACCAAACTGGCTGACGTTGTTGCACTGTGGAAAGTCGACCCACAGTCATTTGCACAACGCAGTCGCTCTCTCTCTACTGAGGAACGCCTCTACATCGTTCGCTCTATTTTGACCGACCCCACTGCACAACACAGCCCTCGTCTCTGTCAGATACTGGATGCAGCGCAATATGACTACTGTATCCACATGCTCAACCGCTCTCACTTGTGGGACGTGCCCATACCCTTACACGAAACAGTAGAAAACGACTCTACGCCACCAACCCTAGAAGTCTGTTCCACAACCGATGCGTGGTGTAGAACTCAACAAGCCGTCAACGCCATCAAACACCAAGAGTACCCTCTGGCAGAAGAAATCTGTAAGACCTTATCCGATCGACAAGCCCAAGAAGAATGTTTCTTTGAGATTGCCGAACAG
>CBFICN010000251.1:0-5348 GCA_965661045.1 uncultured Myxococcota bacterium | reverse complement strand
GTCTGCATTGTTTGGATCGGTTTGTGCATCGTTGATCTCAACGCAGTCTCCCACGCTGTCACCATCGCTGTCTACCAAGTTTGGATCTGTTTGAGACTCGAGAACCTCTCCACCGTCATCACAACCATCGTTGTCAGTATCGGCATCGTTTGGATCAGTGTTGTAATCGTTGATCTCTTGACCATCGGTCAAACCGTCGCCATCTGAATCTTCAGTGTTGGGATCGGTGTCTTGTTCGTTGACCTCAACACCATCGCTGGCGCCGTCACCATCACTATCCGGATTGGTTGGATCGGTACCGATTTCCTTCTCGTAACCATCTTTCAGACCGTCACCATCGGTATCGGCATCATTTGGATCAGAACCTTCAGCCACTTCATCACAGTCACCCACACCGTCAGCGTCGCTATCGTCGTTGTTCGGATCGGTCATGTGGGTTGAAACTTCCTCTCCATCTAGGCAACCGTCGCCATCTGAGTCGGCTACTGTTGGTTCCGTAAGAGTATCGTTTACCTCTTGACCATCTGTGAGACCATCTTCATCACTGTCACTGGACAATGGATCGGTCAAGTGTGTATTGATTTCAGCACAATCGCCCAAACCATCTTCATCGGTATCCACAACCAAGGCATCGGTCAGGTGAATATTGACTTCATCACCATCCACGCAACTGTCACCGTCAGAGTCTGGATTCAATGGATCGGTCAGGTGGGTTGAAACTTCATCACCATCGGTCAAACCATCTCGATCGCTGTCAGCGTCGTTGGCATCGGTCAGGTGGGTATTGACTTCATCGCCATCGGTTAAGCCATCGCCATCACTGTCAGAATTCAGTGGGTCCGTTGCGTGTGTGGAAACTTCTTCCCCATCACTTAGACCGTCGCCATCACTGTCAGCAACATTGGGGTCCGTTCCCAGATTGGCTTCTTGACCATCGGTGAGACCATCATCATCTGAGTCGCCATCGGCTGGGTCTGTACCAGCTGCGACTTCATCACAGTCGCCCAAGCCATCACTGTCACTATCGACGTCAAGTGGACTGGTCATGTGGGTATTGACCTCTTCTCCATCCAAGCAACCGTCACCATCGGTATCGGCATTGTTTGGATTTGTGGTGTGGGTTGTCACCTCATCACAATCACCCAATCCATCGTCGTCACTGTCGGAATCCAACGCGTCAGTGTTGTAGGTGTTGACTTCCAAGCCATCCGTACAAGCATCCCCATCTGTATCTGGATTGTTGGGATCGGTCTCGGTTGCGTCGACCAAACCGTCAAAATTGGCATCTTCCACGCCGTCACCCAAACCATCACCGTCACTGTCAGAGGACAATGGGTTGGTTGTGGAACTGGCATCGGCATCGGCTACAAAGACCGTTGCATCAGTATCCGCAAGACCAACAGTTACACCAGACTCAACACCATCGGTGAGACCGTCGCCATCTGAGTCGATGTTCAATGGGTCTGTTCCATTGCTGGCTTCTTCACCATCCGACAAACCATCGTCATCACTGTCCATGTCTACTGGATCGGTACCCCGAACGTTGACTTCATTGCCATCGGTGAGACCATCACCATCTGAATCCGGATTGTTTGGATCGGTTGGATAATCAAACTCTTCGCCCTGTCCTTCCATGGCGTCAGACAAACCGTCGTCATCACTGTCCATGTCCAATGGATCAGTCATGTGTGTGTCGACCTCATACCCATCGTTCAAGCCGTCTTCATCGGTATCCGAATCAGTTGGCAACGTTCCGTGGGTGTTCACTTCATCTCCATCACTAAGACCATCGGCATCAGTGTCGGGATTGTTTGGATCGGTCAAGTGCGTATTCACCTCATCACAATCACCAAGACCATCATCATCACTGTCGGAATCATTGGCATCGGTATTGTAGGTGGTCACTTCCACACCATCGTTGCAACCATCGCCATCAGAATCGGCATTCAACGGATCGGTCAAGTGAGCACTGACCTCGGCACCATCGGACAAACCATCATCATCACTGTCTAAATCCATTGGATCGGTCAAATGCGTATTGACCTCGGCTTCATCCGACAACCCATCGTCGTCACTGTCCGCATCGAGAGGGTTTGTACCATGGGTATTGACTTCATCTCCATCATTGAGACCGTCGGCATCGGTGTCAGCATTGTTGGGATCGGTCAAATGCGTATTGATTTCAGCACAATCTTCCAATGCATCATCGTCACTGTCGGTGTCCAATGGATCGGTCAAATGTGTATTGACTTCTGAACCATCATCACAACCATCCCCATCACTGTCGGCAACATTGGGATCGGTTCCCAGAGTACCTTCTGTAGAGTCGTTCAACCCATCGTCATCACTGTCGGCATCAGATGGGTCCGTTCCATCTTGAACCTCCTCACCATCGGAAAGACCGTCACCGTCACTGTCGGAATCGATTGGATCTGTACCGTAAGTATTGACCTCTTCACAATCTTCAATGCCGTCACCATCAGTATCAACATTGTTTGGATTGGATCCATAAACATTGACTTCGTCACCGTCACTACAACCGTCACCATCACTGTCCATGTTGTTTGGATCGGTAAAGTGGGTTCCGACTTCAGCACCATCACTTAAGCCGTCGTCATCACTGTCAGAGTCCAACGGGTCGGTAGAGTGTACGCTGAGTTCATCCCCATCGGCCAAGCCATCGCCATCGGTATCAACATTGTTTGGATCAGTCTCTGTCGCGTCGACAAAGCCATCAAAGTTGCTATCTTCGTCCCCATCAAAGACACCATCACCATCCGAGTCTTCCGAAATTGGGTCCGTTGTAGAGGCAGGATCCAAATCCGCTTCAAAGACGCTGTTGTCTGTATCGGCTGTTGGAGTGGTTACACCAGATTCAACACCATCGGTCAAACCGTCGCCATCTGAGTCCACAGCCAATGGATCGGTTCCGATTGTCACCTCATCCGAATCACTGAGACCGTCATCGTCACTGTCCATGTCCAATGGATCGGTGAAATAAACAGAACACTCTTCCAAATCGGTCAGCCCATCACCATCAGAATTGTCCGTGTTGGTGGCAACAGTCAATTCCACAAGCGCAGTTTGATCTGCATCCAACCAAGTATACGTGTCCAAGAATGTAATGTCGCCTTTACTCAAACTACTGCACGTTCCACGAGTCGCCCCAAAGTCACCCCAAGAACGAGCATTGCCATTGGGCACAACTGCATCACCATAAGCGCCAGAATTGATACCGTTCACACCTGCAGTTTCCAATCCCAACTGACCATTGGGCATTGGAACATCGCAATCTTGTACTTCTGAGTCGTTCCAGAACATATCGAGGCCAGTTCTAGACAAGTCTGCGTTGACCTGAAACAAACGGAAGCCACCATAGGATGTCTCTACATCTTCAGCAACGTAGTGGAAATCCCCAATGGTTACTTCCAACTGACAATCATAAGTCCCTGCACCAACATAAGCCCCATCGGCATCACGACCGTCCCACACGATGGTATTCGAGCCGACCATGGCATCCCCCGTCAGCAACAAGTCATCCGGACTGGTACGGTCCAACACACCATCTTCACTCAAGTCACAAATGAACTGATAGCGCCCTTCCACATTGGAACTGAAGTTTACGTTCAAGGACATTTCACCAGGAATCATCACCGAGTCACAGTAGGCTGCACTGTTGGTACCAGAATTGGCCGCATTTGAGTTTACAAACTCCAAGCCGGTGATCTGAGGTGCAATGACTGTATACTGCGCAACTTCAGGAGGTAGAAGATAAATCGGGTACTCAGCACTGAACGAGTTGCCAGAGCGAAATGATGACCGACCGTTCATTCCATCAACACCGTAACTGTTCCCAACGATGGTGTATGCATAGCCAGCAAGTCCTTCGGGTTTCAATTCCACAACCGCATCTTCACCGTTGGGACCGGTTGGGATTCTTGCGTAAAAACTGGCGTTGGTTGCCGCAGATTGTGCAAAACTTCCTGCATTGAATGTCCATGTATAAGCCCACACACGACCATAGCCCGCACCGGTTCCACCGACATTCACATCCCAGTTGTTCTGAGAGTTGGAAAAGGTACCTGAATAACTTCCGGTCACTGTTGAGGTGTAGGATCCACCACTGTTCAATGTCGTAGCGTAATTGCCATTGGGGTCGTACAACTCCAGTGTTCCAGCCCCTGTGAAAGTGATCACCTCACCCACAGACAGAATATCTACATAAATGGTCGACCCTGAAACAAGCGTTTGGGTTGAATTGGTTTGGGCTGTTCCCTCAGCCGAAGTAACACTGGGCACAGAGAAAAGAATGCTGGACCCAAGTAAGGTCCACAGAGCCGATGTTTTTTGATTCATACAATCACCGTTGTTTGAGGGTTCGAAAATTGCAACTTGACGTGTTTATAGAGCACGTATTAAAGATTGAAGCATTTATAACAGATTAATAAGTAACCACAAGTCACTTTTCTGGTTCAGGAACCACAATGACCTACTCTCCTCCCAAACAAGAACGTGCCAAGATTACTGAGGAAAAGTTTCTAGTTGCGTTGAACAAACTTCTGCACAAACACGGCTTTGCCCAAACAACCACGCTAGACATTGCCAAAGAAGCAGGATTGACAAAAGCAGCCTTTCTAAAGCGATTTGGACACAAAGAGACCGCGTTGCTCAAATTGTACGAGCGGTATTGCAAAGAAGCCGATGGGACCATGGACAGCATGATTCGCTCCATCACTGACTACGATACTCCATTGCCTTTGTTGCTTCAGATTGTAGAGTCTTATGAACAACTGGTTCTCAAACACTTCTCCAGCAATCGAGCCATGCAAGAACACTTTCAAACCAATCTAGAAGTCCACCCGCTCACAAAATCCATTTTTCAGCACTGTGTGTCAATGATGGTCGCCGTCCAAAAAGTACATGTCCCAAAAGGCACCCAATCTGGAGCCTATGCCGGAGCCCAGCTGCTGGTCACCATTATCTACAACCATTGTTTACAAGCCATGCCAGCAATGCCACGCTCTCAAACAGCAAGACACAGTCTCATTGCTGAAATCCTGCTGCTCGCACTCAAAAAGTAATCACGTTTCTTCGGTTTGCATCCATCATCAAGTTCGAAGGCAATAACTCAATCATCCGCGAAGGGATACTGCGCCTTGTGACCACTGTGAAGAATGATAGTTGATGATGCTTCAGGACCTCCTAAATCAACGTTGTAAACTGCACTACTACACCCCAATCAACGTTGGAGAATAAAAGCAAACTTCAACGAGTCATAAATGGATTATACCTGAGTGTATCCCACAATCACCATTCTAACCTGGACCAATCAAAACAACCAACGTCGG
>CBFICN010000250.1:0-5363 GCA_965661045.1 uncultured Myxococcota bacterium | reverse complement strand
ACCCTTGCTGAGCATACAGTTTGTTGGAAGTCATTGGTGATCAGCACGAAGGTACCGTCTGTATTGACCGTGATGCGCACCACGTCATTCATAAAAGATGCATCGATGTCCCCATTCAAGGTGTGCAGTCTGGTTTTGGCAAGTGCTTTGCGTTCAGGCCAAGTATCCTGCTTCTTCCAAGGGATGCGTAAATAGTCATCCAAGTCTTGTGCCCAAGTGAGCGTCGATGGCGCATGTTGAACAAGGAACTCCAAGATGGGTAATGGATGGGTGTACTTGGATTCTTGTCCAAAGATTCCATCGTATAACTCTTTAAAGAGACAATATTTATCGACGGTGACGTCAAAGAAGTCAAAGAAGGAACGTGTTTTGGTGGTGTCGATAAAGAGATCTCGTAGAATATTGGGGGTTTCCAAGAGTAATAATCCTTGATTGACATCCGCAATGTTGTCGCTGACAAGGAGTCCATGGATCTTTGTTCCCGTTTCCGACAGTATTTCTACTTTTGTGTCTTGGTCTGCATCAATATCAGCAGGAACAACGGGTTGCCCAGGCGCAAAACCGTTCATGAGGGTCGAGATTACGCTATCGTGAAGTGTTTCTTCTGTAGGATCTGTACCAAATAAGTCGACGGGAGTTGTTGATTTGTCGAGGGTGTCTTTTATTGCTTTGATCCATTCTGTTTCAGTTGACATCCATCCTCCATTTTCTGACCAATTATACACAAGTTGTTAGTAATAACAATGCACTTTACAAAGGGGATCTTTCATGAAAACACCAATTGAACGTGACATGCAAAACACCATTGCCCACTATTCTTCGAGACCTAAAGAATTCTGGGAAGGTACGAGGGATCATGACGTCTCGCAAAACTTGGATGCACTGTGTAGGCACCTTCCACACTCCGCCGATAAGCGTCGAGTCTTAGACTTTGGGTGTGGACCAGGACGAGACTTGAAGCAACTGACCGACTTGGGACATGTGACTGTTGGACTAGACGGCTGTCCTGAATTTTGTGCAATGGCAAGAACGTACAGTGGCTGTGAAGTCCTGCATCAGAATTTCATTGAATTGGATTTGCCATCAGAGTCCTTTCACGGCATCTTCGCCAACGCCAGCCTCTTTCACATCCACAAGTCCAAACTGTTGGAGGTCCTTAAAACGTTTCACACCGCACTCAAAACGGACGGCATTGTCTTTTGTTCCAACCCACGGGGACCCGATGTTGAGCAGGTCAACGGACTTCGATATGGAAATTACATGGATGTGTCCGGATGGTCTCAGTTTTTTACATTGGCTGGTTTCAAAGAAGAAGAACACTATTTTAGACCCCCTGGACTACCCAGACACGAACAACCTTGGCTTGCCATGGTGTGGAGGAAAGTCGGATGAGCACAGAACATACTCCAGAAAGGCATTACAGAGCATTGGAAGCGATGTATTTGTCAGCCCCAACCAATGAATATTATCGACCAACCATCAAGGTCTGGGAGGAAGGTTCTGAGATATCGATTCAAGTAGAGCCGAAGTTTTTCCATTCTGGTGGTGCAATGCATGGCTCCGTTTACTTCAAACTGTTGGACGATTCGGCATTCTTTTCGGCGAATTCAGTTGAACTCACTTCTTTTGTGCTCACTGCCAATTTTCGCATTGACTTATTGCGTCCCTGTTTGGGCGGTCGAATTGTTGCGAAAGGGTCGATAATTCGAGCAGGACGGACAGATATTTTGGCAGAGTCCAAACTTTATGATGAAAATGGCAAACTTCTTGCCACGGGCAGGGGGCAGTTTTCACGTGGTCGCGCTGAGCTTATGTCTGTGGAAGCCTACGCGAATGCCTATTAAGCACTTCGTCTAATTCAATGTCCACTGCAAATAAGCCAAGGCGCAAAAATTAGACAATGTCTAGCATGTTTTCAATGGGTCGGCCGACAACCGCTTTGTCTCCATTGACCAAAATGGGACGTTGCATCAAACCGGGATTGGCGGCAAACAATGGCAGCAATGTGGCGTTGTCCTCAGAACCCGTGAGGTTGTTTGCCTTGTAGGCTTTGTCGCGTTTGCGCAACAGGGTGTTGGCTGGCACGTCAAGTTTGGTCATCAAGGTCTGAAGCTCGTCGAGTGACAACGGATTCTTTTTGTACTCGCGATATTCATAGGTGACGTTGTGTTCATCCAATAACGCGACGCCTTTGCGACAGGTGGTACAGGTTTTGGTACAAATCAAAGTAATCATTGTGGACTCCAGTCTTTGATGTTGTATATCCAGACAATCTAGTGTGTCAAATTCGCAGTGCGTTCACAGATTCTGTGTTATCCACTTTCATCAACAGTGACCGTGAGGACCATATGAACATTGTGAACCTGGCAGACAATTACGGGGTGTGGACCAAGAGCACCATCATCTCTATCCTGGAAACTTTGGGAGAAAGAGACTTTCAGCGCAGTGATTCCAAAGAGTCCCTGTTGGAACGCCTCCAAGACTTTTTCGTCGCCGATGTGCTTGAAGGTGCTGACCTCAAGGCTTTACAACAGCTTGCAACATCGGTGAACGTCGAATTGAAAGGAAAGAAGAAGCGCCGTGAGCGATTGTGTGAGCGTTTGATTGCGTTTCAAACGGATATGAGGCAGCGTGCGCTGGAGCAAATTCAAGCCCTGCCCGACGACAGTCCCAAGATACAAGAGTGTCTGCAAGTTATTCTCACCGACCCAGAGACGGCAGAAAAGCTCATCGAGGCCATGGAAGCCGACAGTTCTGACACTGAGCCAGAATAATCATTCGAATTCAACGTCCGAATATTTTTGCAAGGCTGTTCCGGTGATTTTTCGGTCGATCTGATACGGCGTTGAGCAGGGTATTGTATGTTGCTGAAGGCACGGTGTGGAGTCCGTGGTGTGCCAAGAGAACATGTTCGATTTGCCTATCCCGCATCGTCGCCAGCGAATCACGATACTGATTGGGAGAGGCAATTGGATAGGGCGAATGATATCGTGTGCCCAGTCCAATCAAGAGGTCTGCCAAGTAGGCAGTGGAACTCTCTTCGTGGAAAACACTGTGGTCCACGGTTGTGTGCCCCGGGGTGAACAGCAGAGTCCAATCTTCGAAAAATGGCAACGGATCTTCGGATGACAGTGGATGGTCGATCTGTATAAAACGCGGAAAAGCCAACCGCTTAAAGGGTTTCTTCTTTTTACGCGCCACATAATAGGTCAGTACAATATCAACTTGTTGTGTTATCCAGCCGGATATACCACGGTACCAGTCATTCAACATGGGACTGGCGGCGATGGGTATTTTGTATTGTCGTTGTAAGACCGGTGCTGCCCCAGAATGATCGGGATGGGGGTGTGTGACCACGATCAGTTTCAGGTCGTCCATCGTTCGGCCAATTGATTCAATGAACTGAACCACCGTTGAGGCGTCACACCTGCATCCTCCATCCAACAACAGCAATTTGTTGGGGTATTCTACGAGGTATAAGGTTTCGATGTATCCTTCAAGTGCGTGGATGTTGAATGTGTTGGTTTCTAAAATCATCAGCAGATTTGTAACGCATTTTGGACAGTCTATTCACCATTTTGTATGATTGACACAGAGTCTTCGTTGATCGATTGCACCCTCAATGTGGAGAACAGTATGAAAAAAGATTTGCAACTGATGGTTGGGATGATTGGATTGTATGTGGGGAGTGCTTTGGCGTTGGATCAATACGGTCAGCAAGCACCCAATCAACCAAACTATGATGCCATCGTCGTATTGGGCTGTCGAGTACAGGCTGATGGGACACCGTCATTGGCGTTGGCGGCTCGAACACGAAAAGCGGTCGAACTGTACAATCAAGGCTATGCACCCAAGATTATTTTGACAGGTGGAGTTGGCTTACACAAACCAGCCGAATCGGTTGCTGCATTTGAATATGCCACAACTGAACTGGGTGTTCCAGAGGATGTATTTGTGTTGGAGAAAAGTTCGACGTCCACTCAAGAGAATGCGTATTATGCAGCGAGTGCCTTCGGGAAAGACAAGTCGGTGTTGATTGTTTCGGATGCCTATCACGTGTTTCGTTCCGAGCGGGTGTTTGAACGATACTTTGAAGAAGTCGATGGGGCAGGTCGAGTTCCTATTTTATCGGAGCGTTTAAAAGGATCTCTGAGAGAAGTTGCGGCAGTGTTGTATTATTGGTTGGAAGGTCGCATTTAAACGCCTGCATTCTCAGGAATCAACCGGACACCCCACAAAGTAGCTGACGCTGTGTAGAGGATGCTTGCTCAGCCCACTCTGCCAATTGAAGCGTCCAGTGGGATCGACTGTTCGAGCCATCGTGCCTAATTCGTCAGAGGTATAGGTTCGCATGGCTGAAACCATTCCATCCCAAACGATGCAAAAGGGGATAATGGGCACAATATAGGTGAACAACAGTTGCACCCAAGTTGGTTTCATAAAGGGCGTCACCACCCAGCAAATGGGAAAGTGAACCAGCATGATCAATACATCGAGTATCGTGCGCTGTTGAATTTCGAAGATGACGATGGGGGCATCCTGAGCAACCGCATTGCTGAGAATGCGCTCTACGTCGGGTGGGGCAAAGTGGTGTAGCGCGAGTAACAACGTCACAATGGAATTGGAGGGCAGAGTTGCCTTGCAAGCATCCACCGATTGAGCATCAAATTGAATTGTACCACCGCTTTGGTCATGCAATGCTTCAAAGGCCTTGAGATTTGGATAATAGTCACTCAGTCGAACTGAAATGTCCAATTGTCTGGCGTTCAATGCTTGCACAATGTGTGACCAAGCACCCCCACCACCGGAGCACAAATCATAGATGTGGTGTCGATTGCATTGGTGCATCGTTTGTTCTAGGACAGGTAGCGTTGTTCGGTAAAACCGACCGACCGTCCAAACCAAGTAGAGGTAATTGGTGAGCGCATCTCTGATTTGATGTGGAAAGAACTCTTGATCTTCCCATTCGAAGAGTTGCAGTCTGGGTAAAAGTTGTGTGGGCATAGAGCACTGTACCGCATTGTATATGGTAGACCACCGATGCCATCCATTCTTTGGCGGAAATTGGAAATATAGATTCTGAAATTGTGGCAGCATAGTTCAATACTGTCTTTGGAAAAAGTGGTGACAGAGTGCAGTTTGGATTTCGGTGAACTCTTTGAACGTTGATTACACTGATACGTATAGACCTTGGTTTGAATGGGGGATTGAAACCAAGGGTTTTCGTGTTGTAAGCATCACAAGGAGAATGGTTATGGGTGCGAAATTTAAAATCTTGCCACCACCAGAGGAGCGTCAAACTTGGGTTGACAAACTCGGTGACCGGTTGTCTGAAACGGGAAAATTTATGGTCGTGGGGGTCA
>CBFICN010000249.1:0-5381 GCA_965661045.1 uncultured Myxococcota bacterium | reverse complement strand
GTCGAATGCTGGGACCGATTTTCTCGGGCATGCTCTTCGAGTGGTTTGTGGGAGCACCCTTTTTCAGTGCCGCTGGATTGTTGTTGATTGCCAGTGTTGTTGCGTTGCAGTTGCGTCCGCCCAAAGTCGTTGTACAGCCAAGTAGGTAACTCCAGTCGTTTTGTTGAGTGTTTCCTGAAGTCGCATTACAGTGTTAAATCAAATCGCCAAACGCCTTCGTTGTCTTGAAAAATGCTGCGAATCTTCACGCGAATGGGGCGACCACGCAACGCCCGCAAGCGAATGTTGGGAACCGAGCGCTTGTGTAGTAGACCGACGTGGTTGTCTGGCAACTGTACAAATGCTCCAAACTCTGCGATGCCGGTGACCTTGCCCAGTGTATAGGAGCCTTCTTGAATGCTGTCGACTTGAATACTGTGCTTTAGGAGAGATGGGTTGTATTGACCACTTTGCAGGTTTGGGTATAGGTGCATCAGTATCTGTTTACAGATGCCGTAGCGTAAGCCCAGTCCATTGACGACAATGTTGTCTAGACGCAATTCTTCTAGCAGACAGTCCATCATGGTTGCCCCCATTAAATGAGCAAGTTGATCGGACAATTTGGAGGTGTCAGCATTGTCATCCTGCTGAGTGAGCCGTTGTGAGAGTTTGTCTATGGATGCAAATTGTGCTTCCAGTTTGTGCGTGATTGAACGACAGTCTTTGTTTAAGTGTGCGCGTGTTAGAAAGGCGCCATGTTGGTTTCGATTGCCATTCTTTTTGGTGCTTTGGGTCAGGGCACTGCCCATACCTACGGCTTGGACAAATTTGTATTCTTGCAACCCTGTTAATTGGGTACAGGTCTTGCGGAAGTGATCCCTAAAAGCATCGACAGCAGTGGAAATCGAACTAGAACCCAGATTTTGAATCCATTGTACTGCGGTGCTGGTTCCCATCGGTAAACTGGGAGGCTGTGCAAAGGTCATCGGTTGCTGCTCGTTGTATCCGAGTATCTCTGTAGAACCCCCACCTTGATCAATCAGAATATGATTCCCTTGGACGGTACCAACAGGGTTCCAGTGATAGCCGAGAGCAGCGGCATGTCCTTCTTGTTGCTGGGTGAGAATCTGTAAATTCATCCCAAGGTTTGTTTGAAGCAGACGTACAATATCTGTATGGTTTTGTGCTTGTCGAAGAGCCGCGGTGGCAATGAGGTACACGTGATCAACGTGTTGGGCTTTAAGGCGTTTGAGGTTGTGTTCGATGTGTGGGAGGACCGATTCTTCAAATTTATCCAGAGGAATGCGTTTGTCCTTGGTCAGCAACATTCCCAAGTTTGTCAATCGACCAGCGTTTTGAAAAGCATCCCAAGTGAATCCCTGTTGCAATTCTCGAATGTCGGCGATGAGCAGTTTGCAGGCACGGCTGCTGATTTCGAGTACGGCAATTTTGACTGGGTGCTCGTTGTTTCTTAAGACTGTTCGTGCAGATGCGTATACATCCGGAGTAGGTTCTGGTAATGTCAGTGGGGAATGGTGCATGTGTACCTGAGGTGGCGATTACAAAATGCTCTTGCCCAATGCGGATTGAATCAACCACACTGCCAGTTTGCCAGTTTGATTGGCGACGTCCAAAATGGGGTTGAGTTCGACCAGTTCCATTCCAACCAGCCGATTGGTTTCGGAGAGCATTTCGCAAATTAGATGAGACTCTCTTAAGGATAGGCCTCCAGGAACAGGGGTTCCAACGCCTGGCGCCTCTCGTGGGTCGACTCCATCCAAATCAAAGGAGAGGTGGATGCCGTCAGTGTTTTTGGAGACGTGCTCAATGGCTTCCGCAAAGCAAGTGGCTGCACCCCGTCGATCAATTTCGCTCATCGTATAGACTCGAACACCGGTGCGTTGTACAATTTCTCGCTCGCTCAGGTCAATGTCGCGCGCTCCAATGATCGCCACATTCTCTGGTTTGAGAGAGGGGGTCTCACCGTTTAAGGCCGTTAACTCAGGGTGTCCATGTCCCAGCAGCGCCGACAACGGCATGCCGTGGACGTTGCCTGACGGGGAGGTGTCCGGTGTGTTCATATCTGTGTGTGCATCCACCCAAATCACCCCCAATTCTTTGCCTTGTTTTTTGAAGTGTGAGGCGATACCGCTGATCGTTCCAACAGCCTGTGAGTGATCTCCGCCGAGTACCAGTGGAAACCGCTCTTGTTCTAAGTTGTCGATGACGGTTTCTTTGAGGGTGGTGCAAATCTGCAAAATGTCTGGTAGAAACCGCGCGTTGGGATCTTCAATTTCGAGGGCTTCATAGGATTTTGAGCCGATTGAGGTGATTGTGGCTACGCTGTGTCCAATCTTGGTCAGTCTGGGGATCAGTTGGGCGACGTGAATTGCAGAAGGGCCCATGTCCGTCCCTCGTCTACCGGCACCGAGGTCAAGGTGTACATTGGTGATGGCAATGGTGGTCATGCGGATTCTCTCCGTAAGTCAAAAACAACAAGGTGAAATTGGAATGTCAATTGCGCGTGCAATTGTGAATTCAATAGACAGTATTGTAACTTGGATGTGGTACACTGACACGTAACGAGGTGTGAAAGAATGAAGTCATTGTGGTTTGGAACAGTACTGTGGATGGGTGCGTGCTCAGATTACAACCTGTTTGAGAAAAACTCGAATGAAGACGTTGAACAGACTCCGATACTGGAGACCAACCCAAGTTCGTTGGATATGGGGGTGGTCTGTGCTTCGGGTCTGGAGGACAGTCGTGGATCGATCGAACTGAGCAATGTGGGATTGGGGGTGCTTTCCATACAATCCTTAGACATCGAAGGGTGGGTACTGCTCAACAACCCAACGCCACTGGACTTGGATCCCAACGATACCTTGGTGCTTTCGGTTCGACCCCTCAACGAAGAAACAGAGTCAGGGGTTCTCACCGTGTACAGCAATGACCCAGCGCAAGACATCGTTCAAATTCCTTTGTTGGCGGCAGTGGATGAGGCACCGACATTGGAATTGATCTCTCCCGTGAGTGGGGACGTACTCGAGGGTGAAACTCGATTTCAAGCGATGGTTGGGGACGAGTTGGATCCTTCTGAGTCTTTGATGGTGCAGTGGCAATCCAATCAAGACGGTCTCTTTTCCACAGGAGAGGCTTTTCCGGATGGTTCGGTCGAAACACTTTGGAATGCCTATCAGTCATCGGGCTACCACACCATCGAAGTGAGCGTGGTGGATTCTTGCAGCAATGTGACGCGAGACACCGCCAGCATTTGTCAGCAACTGACCTACAATGTCAACGCGCTCGATGTGAACACCTGGAACTTTGAAGGCAGCGCGCGTTGGGATGTGTTGAACAGTTGGGTAGAACTGACCCCTGCAAGTCGATGGCAAGTGGGCACGGCGTTCTCCACCGGTCAAGAAGTACCGGCGGGTTGGATTGACATAGCCTTCTCCTTTTACATTGGTGAGGGCACAGGCGCCGACGGCATCTCTTTGACGGCGCTGGATGTCGATCGTCAACAGACTTTTCTCGGTGGTGATGGTTGTGGCATTGGCTACGGTGGGGATGCCTTTTGTACGGACGGCCCAGCCCTTCCCGGTTGGTCGATAGAGGTCGACACGTATTACAACGAGGGGCACGATCCCACCTCCGAAGACCACTTGATGCTCACATTTGATGGGGATGTCGACGATCCTGAAATCTGGATGCCTCTACCAAAAATGGAAGGCACTGGCTGGCACACCATGGCGGTTCGGATCCAGCAACCCCATGTCCAAGTCGATATCGATGGGGTCACCTACATCGACCAAGAGATTGTGGGGCACTACGACTTTGATGCCTACATTGGTTTCACAGCCGGTACCGGAGACTTTACCAACCGACATCTGATTCGCGATTTGGTGGTACAGGAAAAGTTGTGCTCTGACTAAAAGACTAAAAGTTGATTTGCGGTCTTGGATTTCAAGACTTTCCTTGTTTATAAAAGTTCGGATACGGAAGTATACCTCACTTTTATATCCTTCGGAGATTCTTGAAATTCAAGATCCACTCTCAACTTTGAAAATGGGCGGGTTTGTGTGTTGGGAGTTGGGTGGGGATGGCAGTTTTTGGTGACTTGGGGTTGGGTAGTATGTCTGTGACTGGATGGATTTAGTGGTTTGATTCCATGACTTGGGTGTTTGCTGGTATGTCGGTATTTGGGCGGGGGGTGGCAGTTTTTTTGTTGACTTGGGTGCTTGCTAATATATTGGTGTTTGAGTGGATTTAGTCGTTTGTTTCTGTATCGATGGGGTGTTGCTTCGTGCTTTGTCGTAGTTTCTGTACGTCCTCGATGCTCAGACCGGTTGCTTGAGAGGTTTGTTCGTCTGTGAGTTCCATTTTGATGAGGTTTTGGGCGGTTTCAATGGCTTTTTGGCGCTCTCCTTTTTTGATGCCTTTTTCGAGTCCTTCGTCTTTCCATTGTTTGATGAGATCGATCATGTTGTTCTCCGTTGTTAATTTACTGTCTAGCATTTTTGAAATGGGTTGGGGTCCTTTGTAGGTTTGGATGATGTAGAGATAAATGGAGAGTAAAGTGTCTCCAGATTCTTGTCTCAACAGTACGAACTGTTCATCTAGGAGCAATCGGTCATAGAAAGATGGGTGTCTGGAATACTTGAAGTACTCGGTAAACTTGGCCAGTAGGAAAGACTGTTGGTATTGTCGTTGAATCTCGGCATCATCGGTTTGGGAGAGGTCTCGCAAGTGAAAGGACAGTTGGGGTGCGTATTCGTCACAACCAATGGGTACGTCAATGAGGTCTTGCAGACGTGTTGAGGATTCCCACGCTTTTAGGCCGTTGTAGAGTACGAGTGGAAAGACGAACGGGAGTTTGTTTGGAAACTTGCCGTTGTGAACGGTTTTGATGTAGTTCGAATACCACAGGTACAAATATTCGTAAAATCTCCATGCCATCGAGTGAACATCGGTGGATTGGTGTTCGAACATGAAGTAGACATACATGTTCTCACTGGATTTCAACTTTAACGATAGGAGAATGTCTGCTCGTTTTTCGTTGACCATCGGAGAGCCTAAGTTTGTTGGTTCGTAGGTTAGGGTGTTCCAATTGATTTGTTCGACCAGTGTGGTGGGCAGTTCGGCTTGTAAATAGGCCGTGATGACCTTTGGTTTCTCCATGATGTACTTGAAGATGACGTCGTGAGAACTTTTGCCGTTGGACATTTCGTCGATGAACATTTGGTGTAGTCGCTCAAAAGTTCGTTTCTGTTCTTGCAGTCTCTTTTCTTTGTCTGATTCGATTTTGTCATCAGTGTTCATAGGTGCTCCGTTTTGTAGTGTGAGCCTGTGTGAGCAAAGATCGTGCCAATGGTGGGGTGTCGGTAGAGTCGATTGTGTAGGAT
>CBFICN010000248.1:0-5399 GCA_965661045.1 uncultured Myxococcota bacterium | reverse complement strand
TCTTGTTCCCGCTGCTCCAACTCAGCCAACAACTGCTGAGTGGAACTGGCAAGACTGTATTCTGCGTGGGTAGACAAATCAGCAAAAACACCAGCATCTTTGGACAGTTGTACCCCAAACCACAGGCTACCCAAAATCAAGAGGGACGTACTGGTCGTGCCAAACAGCCACCTGCGTTGAACGTCGTTGATCATCGACATCGCTTCCACTCCAAAAGTCTAACCGTCAACCACAAGAAATATCCTGTTCCACCGATAAACCACACCACATCTGTAAGGTCTAGCACCCCTTTACTGAGTGGTGTAAGGTGATTCAGCAAAGACAGATCGGACATCAACTCTCGAATCCAACCGGCGTCCACTGACTGAATCAGTCCACTGCCCATCCAAAAGGGCAACAAACAAAGAATGGCCAACAGACCTGATGCAATTGGCTCTTTGGTCAACCCAGAGGCAAACATTGAAACCGACAAACAAAAGGCAGTACACAGCACCTGTCCCACGAAAGCCGTTGCAATCGCCCCCCAATCTGGAGTACCAAGATGGGACAATACCCCAATGCACAGTAAGGAGCATACCCACATGCCGGCACTCAAGATCATCCCGGCAATAAACTTTCCCAGTACAATTCGCCACAACCCACCGGGCAGCGTAAGCAACATCTCTAAGGTTCCTTGCTTTTCTTCTTCAGCCAGCATCCCCATTGCAATCAAAGGAATCAAAAGAATATTGGCCGTTGCTAGATTTATGGTCAACACCCGTAAGTTTGGTTCTGCCGAGACAGATAAACCCAAATAAAAGAACATGCCCACAAACAGTGCTGAAGCCATCCAAAATACGTACAGCAACGGAGAGTTCAAAGCAACATGAAGTTCTTTGTGCAAAACAGCCTTCACCCCACTCACTGCTCCACCCCCACAATGTTCAGAAATATGTCTTCCAACGTTGGCTCGTTCCAATGCATACCCATCCAAGAGATTTCTGCTGTCCGAACCCACTGTTGAAATTTTTCCACAGTCGATTGAGCCATGTACACCCTCAAAAACTGCCCCACAGAAGATACCTGTGTCACATAATCCAAGTCGGCAATCGATTTGATGGTTTCGGCACTGAGGGCGTGTGCACTCTCAAGTAACAAATACCCTCCACCCAATGGAATACCCAATTCTTGAGTTGAACCACTCGCAGCCACCGTTCCGTTGTGCAAAATTACATTGTGATCACACAGTTTCTCCGCCTCGGACAACAAATGCGTTGAGAGCAATACCGTTCGCTCTTCGGCCAACTGGCGCAACACAGAACGTACCTCTACCATTTGTGATGGGTCCAACCCCGATCCCGGTTCGTCCAAAATCAAGACCTTGGGGTTGTGCAACAACGCCTGTGCCAACCCGAGGCGCTGTCTGTATCCTTTGGACAAACTGCGAATTTGCTGTTGTTCTTTGCCCACCAGTCCAGTCTGTTCAAGCGATCTGCCAATTGCTTGACGCAGGTCATTTACTCCCCGTAGCGAACCAAGATATTCCAAATACTGTCCAATTGTGATTCCTGGATACAAGGGTGGCTTTTCTGGCAAATATCCAATCGTTGCACGGACAGATTCCGGTTCTTCAACAACATTGAACCCGTTCACTTCTACCCATCCTGCATCTGGACGAAGTGCGGTGGTTAAGATCCGCATGGTGGTTGTCTTACCAGCTCCATTCACCCCAAGAAACCCAACCACTTGATTGCTTGGTATCTCACAAGTTACACCTTGTAATACGGGCACGTTCCCAAATGCCTTTGTGAGATTTTGTATACTGATCACGGCGCCTCTCAAACGACAGAGTCTTGATTTATCCCAACAACACGTCTTATGAAGACGTAGATACTGTATTGACAACGGACGAAAGATGCAACCCTTGACACTGTACTTCCTACTTTTGACAAGCCCCATTTGGACTGCTTCAGCACAACCTGATTCTGTAATGGGCTTTGACGAAATTATCGTTGTTTTTGAAGAGCGTATCATTACCAAAAGTGATCTGATGAGGGACAAAGCACTGATCGACAAATTGCCCTTACAATCTGCATTGTTGCAACAAATCAGACGAGAAAACACATTGGAATGGTTGGTACAACTGGAACTCATATATCATTTGACCAATGAAACAACACTCTATCAACCCAGTCAAACGACCGTTGAGGAACGCTATACCAATTTTGTACAACAATGGTCCCTTACAGAGTACAGGCAATTTTCAGAAGCCAATGGATTGACAGATGCCATCATTCGAACGATTATTGAGAAGCACATCATTGCTGAAGAATATGTCGTCCGAAACATCGGCATAGAGCGGAAGGCTAATTCAGTCAGTTCAGAACAAATTTATCGAGACTGGATTATGCAAAATAAAGAGTCGTATGCAATTCGATACGTTTCTTACTGATGGAATCATAACCATTGAAGTTCAATGACTCCAAGTGTTCAGCGTTCAAACAACACCCTAAACTTAAAGTTCTGAACGGTGTCGCTATCAGAAAAAGAAAAGCGCTGTATCTTGGTCTTCATACAGGACTCAATACCCGTATTCGCACTGCGCATCGCTTTGATGCGAACACCACTGGCTTTACCAGAAGACACTTTAAACTGGACTTCCCACTTTCCTGAAACTGTAGGGTCTGTTTTGAGGGCTTTGGTATGACAGTACTGCAGAGACTTTTTGAGTTTCCCAACATCTCGCTCCAGTTTGGCTGACTTTCCAGTTGCAATGTTCTGAGAAGGTGCAGTTGTTCCAAATGTGGTGGGTGCAGCCGTTTGGAAGGTTCGAACGCCACTTTTTTCTACTGGTTTTGGAGTGGAAACTTTTTTGGATTTCTGAGTCCGTTGTTGTTTTCGTACTACTTTTTTCTCTTGAGTTTCATCTGGCTTCAACGCACCTGCTTCAACTTTGGCAACGCTAATCTCATGATCAGCGGCATTATTGACTGTTTGGACTGAATCTTCTTTTGGTAGAAGTACTGCAGCTGCAATTCCTACGAGCAACAACGTTGCAGCAAGAGGCTTCCAGTTAAACGATTTCTGCTGTTTCTCAGCGATCGGTGTACGCTCTCGTCTATGTCCAACACCTTCTGTCTTTGGAGATATCTCCAAAGGGTTCGCATGTTGTTCGAGTGATATCGACTCTCCGCCAAGTCCAAAATCTTCTGGAGCGTCTTCTCCAAAAGACTCATCTTCCGAATCTTCTTCAGACAACATCAAATCCTTTGATACAGATCGTGGCTCTACTTGTGGCTCTACTTGTGGCTCTACGCCCACATTCGATTCAACTGCTGTCTTGGCAACCTCTAAGAGGGGTTGTTTGTGACCAGCATCCACATCCACACTGCTGTCTCCCAAGGTTTCACTGCTTGGCTCCGAAAATAAGGCTGGTTCAGGATGTAGCGCAACAGTTGGCTCATCATCAAAATCAAAACCATCATCTTCTTGTTCCTCATCGCCCATTGTGACAGCCGCCTCAACAGATTTCGAAATCCCTGACACAATGGGTTCAGTTGCTTCGATGATTTCTGTTACGTCATCGTCAAAGGCCAACACGTCGTCCAAGTCAACTTCATCCGTCAACAAATCTTCAACCAAATCCGCACCTACTTGCGATTGTTCTTTCTCCATAAAAGCAGCCAACTGCTCTCTGGTAAACATGCCTGTGGGCTCAAACTCATCATTCTCTCCCAGACTTCCATCCAAAAAAGTAAAGCAATTGGGGCAATTTCCACCATACTGCTCGATTTCGTCTGAAATCTGAACATTGCATTCAGGGCAACGTGACATAATTAATTCCTACTGACAGTCAAATGTGATTTTTACAACCATGTCAACAACGTAAACAACATCCCAAGTAAATGCAATGTATGGTAGTTGGAATTAACATAGATTCGACATGTTGAACGACATTCAGTATGAATCCAAAATGGTCTTCACCCACTCAAAATTGCAAACAATTCTGATAGGATATTGCATCACCGATCTGATACCATTAGTTTAATAGTGAACTGACACCATTCTACTGACCAAATTAACGAGGTATACAATGGGCTCTACTATGGATTTCCTAGGCGCTACCATCGCCGACGCTCTCAGTCCCCGCTTCAGACGTCCCGTTGAAGACATCATTTATGAGACCATCGATCGAAAACAGATTCCGACACGAACAGACTTCACGGAACTTCGAAACACCCTGAACTCATTGAGATCTCAATCGACGGGTGCACAAAAGGGCATCGAAAAGTTAAAAGCGGGTTTGGATGACGTCGAAGAGGCGATTCATGACTTGAATACACAAGTTGTAGATTTACAATCTCTCGTACAACAGTTGGAAGCCGACAACGCTGCGCTGAAATCACAGATGACAACAGCCTCTCAATCTACCGACAGCAGTCCAGGACACAGTGATACCTTGGCAGCAATTCTCGCTCGGCTAGATGCACTCGAAGCCATCCCACAGTCACCCTCAAGCAGTCCCGCTGCCAAAACAGCCACTGTTTGCAAAGTGTCAAACTGCACCACTAAAGTGCGCGCTGGCGGATTTTGCTCTCGACATTACAACAAATGGCGTCGTGGACCATTGGATGGGTTTGTCTCTTATGAAGGCACCGTAACGATTGATGACAAGACTGTTTCGGTGGACAAAAGTTTCAAAGGACTTCCCTACAGCGTAGAAAACGACACGCTTCTTGTCGATGGCAAGAAAATCGACATCTAGTCTGTGCGATGACCTAGTGAAAATAGTCGTTCTACTACCTATACTCTATGTTGCCAGTTTAGAGTGGACTGCGCAGTCCAAAGGCAGTGTCCAACAACACGATCCCGACATTGCAGGCAGCATGAAACAAAGCACCGGCTAGGACGCCATTGCTCCGTTCCCTAGCCCACGCAAAAAGCATTCCTGGAAAGAACGTCGCAAAGTGCCACCATTGAAAATCAACAATGGAATGGCCAAAGGCAAAAAACAAATTGGCGTATACTGCACCCATGCCTATATTTGCACCCCAAATCTTCCATTTGCGCTCATACAGTTCGTTCAGTCGAGTTTGAAAGTACCCTCGATAGAAGAATTCTTCAGGCAATGCAACGTAAAATATCTGGTACAGAACAGTCAACAGCAATTCATTGGGTAAAGTTCCAACATAATTTCGATTGGCTATTCCCCAAACCACTTCGAGGCCTGTTGTGTAATACCAATAGTACACAGGTACAAACCAACTCCACGTACCGAGATTTAACCACACGGACAGTTTGAATGCAGAGAGCCAACTGCGCCAGTCAGAAAATGCTGGAACGAACAAACGATAGGCGTAAGAGTCGACGTTTCGACGATCACACAACCAAACGGGCGCATAGATAAACAACAGAGGTCC
>CBFICN010000247.1:0-5406 GCA_965661045.1 uncultured Myxococcota bacterium | reverse complement strand
GTTTTTCCTTTGAGTTCTTTTCTTCACGTAGAAGCCTCAATATCATTGACTTGAAAGATGGTAGGGCTACATGAAATTAAACAACCTAGGACATTTCATGCTATTAACCACACTTGGTCAACGTTTGCGCAGTCGTCGCAAAGAACTTCAATATTCACAAGCCAAAGTTGCCAAACGCTCCGGTGTGTCTCTTCGCTTTTTGGCAGACGTTGAGATGGGGCGTTCTAATATTTCTATCTTAAGGTTGGCAGAAATCTGTGCAGCGCTTCAAATGCCGCTTGCAGAACTTCTGAGAGGTTTGGGGTCAAACGGTGCCCAAATGTTGGCACTGGTCGGTATGCGGGGAGCAGGGAAGTCAACCATTGGTCGAGCACTGGCGGCGGATATGCAGGTGACCTTCCTTGAACTTGATCAACTCATCGTTGAGCAGGCGCAGATGCCTCTGTCAGAGATTTTTTCAATGGGTGGCATGGCTCTCTACAGAGAATATGAGTCCACCACTTTACAAAAACTTTTTGAGACTGGTAAGCCAATTGTTTTGGCTACCGGTGGGTCCTTGGTACTGGATGTTCAAAATTGGTCCAGACTTAGAGGATATGCCAGAACCGTATGGCTGAGATGCGCACCAGAAGTCTATCTGCAGCGTGTACGTGACCAGGGTGATTGGAGACCGATGCAAGGGTACTCGGATGCTCTCGATGAAGTGAACTCTATTCTTCAAGAGCGTGAGAAACTGTACGCACAGGCAGACATGACGGTTGATACGGACACCAATAAGATCTCGGAATCGGTCGCTCAACTCAAAGAATTTTTCCAGTCGAACTTGTAAATCGTACTTTGCTTCTAGAGAATACATCTTTGTTCTGTGTTATTCCTTGATGGTCGTTGAGGAGATATTATGACAGCACAGAATACTGGTGTTCAGAAAGTTGCTTGGATTACTGGTGGAGGCTCGGGTATTGGCCGTTCACTTGCGCTTGAGTACGCCGAAAGTGGATGGATCGTGGTGATTTCAGGTCGTCGAGAAGCTGCCTTAAAAGAGACCCAAAGTATTGGAACAACAGATCACATAAAGGTTTGTCGGTGCGATGTAACGGTAGAGTCAGAGGTATACAAAACGGTAGCGTGGATTGAGGCTGAGTTTGGACGCTTGGACTTGGTCATCGCCAACGCAGGGTATGCACAAAGTGGCTGGTTTACTGCATTGAGTCTTGAAGATTGGCATCGACAGTTTGGTGTGAATTTCTTTGGTCTCGTGTCCACAGTTCAAGCGAGTGTACCACTGTTGGAACGCTCGAAAGGACAAATTGTCTTGATGTCTTCTGTGATGGCCTATGTTCGCTTTCCAAAATCCTCAGCCTACTGTGCCTCCAAAGCTGCCGTGACTGCTTTGGGTGAAACCTTGCAACTTGAACTTGATTCTGCGGGGGTTTCTTGTAGCATCATTCATCCGGGCTTTGTGGAGTCCGAAATCGGTCAAGTCAATGAAGAGGGGCAATTTGACCCCAGCCTAAAGGACAAACGTCCAAGTCAATTAATGTGGGATACGCCCAAGGCGGCGCGCGTCATGAAACGACAAATAGACAACCGCAAAAGTCACATCACCATCACAGGACACGGAAAGATTGGGGAGTTCTGTGCACGACACTTTCCCCGCTTGCTGTTGTGGTTGCAACGTCGATTTATGTGAGGGACTGTAATTGATTGTTCAACAATGTGAGGGCCCAAGAAGCTTCACCGTTGATGCATGGAATGTACTCAAAATGCTCACCCCCAGCTTCAAGAAACTCTTCACGAATTTCCATGTTGATTTCTTCGAGGGTTTCTAAGCAGTCACTGATAAAAGCAGGGCAGGTGACAGCGAGTCGTTTGACGCCTTGCTCAACCAATTTGTGGATGTGATCGGATGTGTAGGGTTGAATCCATGGAATGTTGCCCAACCGAGACTGAAAAGACACGCTGTACTGTTCTTCTGACAAATTCAATTCTTTGGCAAGAGCTCGAGATGTCGCGTAGCAGTGTGCTCGGTAACAATTCGGATGTTCCGGATCGACGGCTGGACAGTTAGATGCACCACCTTTGCAGACATATTCATTCTTCTCGACACAGGGGAGTTGTCGAATGGGAAGGCCGTGATAGCTCATCAGTAAATGATCAAATGGACTGTTGGCTTGAGATTCGATGACGGTCTTGGCGAGGGAGCGAATGTAGTCTGCATCATCATAGAAAGATTCAATGCTGTGTAGTCGCATGGAGGGTGCAATCGCTTGTTGCACCTCATGGACTTTGTTGAGCACGGTGCGCGTGGTGGCTCCTGCATATTGTGGATAAAGTGGCAACACGATGACATCTTGCTCTTGACTCAACGCTCGCAGTCCTTGTTCGATACTCGGTTCGCCGTATCGCATGGCCATGACGATTTTGTGCTCGGATAGGGCAGTTTGGATGTTGTCGACCAGTTCTTGGGTGTGAATGAGCAACGGGGAGCCTTCTGGATACCAAATCTTTTGATAGGCCTTGGCTGATTTAAAAGCTCTGAAAGGTGCGATGATGAGGTTGACCAAAATCCAGCGGGGAATGGTGGGGATGTCGATGACTTCGGGGTCGAATAAAAACTCACGAAGATATTTTCGTACTGCAGGAGGTTGTGGGTTGTCTGGTGTTCCAAGATTGACGATGAGTATTCCAGCCATAGTACTACCGATGTGAAAATTGTCTTGAACGAACATCTGCAGTTGACGGAAGCCACTTCAGAAGGGGGGCACCCAGTATCAGTGGCTTCTGCTGCAACTCTACAATGTTTCGAGAACCTGTTAACAGCAGGGCAATGCGAATCTCTTGAATCGTGCGTTCCAAGAATTTTTTGGCTCCGTCTCGCCCACCGTCAGCGTATGCTTGGAGGACCACCCGCGCTAAACCACCACAGTGTGCCCCCAAGGCAAGCGCTTTGGCGACCATCAATCCATTCTTCATTCCACCGGTCGCACAGACCTCTAAATCATGATGGGCTGTTTGAACCACACTTGCCGCCGTTGGGATACCCCAGTCCCAAAACTGTTCACCGAGTGACCGCTTGTGGTCGATGGCTCTGTGGGTTTCCACAGCGACCCATGATGTGCCACCTGCACCGCTGACATCCACGGATTCAACACCAAGGCTTTTGATTTCTTGTGCAACTTTGGATGAAATGCCACAACCGGTCTCTTTCACAATGATTGGAACCGACAGTTCTTCCACCAGGCGTTTGATGCATTGCAACCCACCTCGAAAGTCTTCATCTCCCTCTGGCTGGACGACCTCCATTGCTGGGTTTAAGTGAATGCACAGCGCAGACACTTGACTGGTGTCGACGAGTTTTTGAATGTCTGCTGTACTGGCAGAAGCGGCTTGTACAAGTCCCAGATTTCCCAGAAGTGGAATGTCCGGTGCCACATCTCGAACCAGGTATCCATCTTGAATTCCATGTGTCAGCAACGGGCGTTGAGACCCAAATGCGAATCCAATACCCAATTCTTGTGCCACGCTGGCCAAGTCTCGGTTGATTGACTCTGCTCTCTCCACTCCACCCGTCATTGCCGCAATAAACAGTGGAGCCTGCAAGGTTTGTCCAGCAAAAGTGGTGCTGAGATCTACACCATCTACATGCATTTCTGGTAGGGCGTCGTGTAGGAAGTCGACTTCTTCAAACAGTGTGGTTTTGCCTTTGAATGCGACATCTCCATCAATGCAGAGCTGAATGTGATCGGCTTTTCGATTCGAAATGGACATGCTGTTCTCCTTATGACGAAACTGTATCGGAGTTCGTAGATTTGACCACATGCAAACCTTCAGAGACCGTGTAATCGATGATTTGGTACACTGGATGTTGATCGATTGCTTCAATGAATCGGGCCTTTGCTTCTTCAGTTTCAAAGAATCCAGTCATGCAGTCTCCACCACCGGCGCCACTGGGTTTGGCTGCCCCTTGAAATCGCTTGGCAAGTTCGACGATCTCTTCGATCCCTGGTGTCAAATACGGTAAGTTGGCTTCTCGGCTCATCATCATCAGGTTGTTGTAGAGTGCTTGGGTGCCTCGAATTGGATCGTGTAAAAATAATTCAGTAAAGCGTATGCTATTTTGTACAAACCAACCGCGATTCTTGTAGTTCAAATAGGTTTGCACTCTTGGACCGGTCTTTGCAGATTGCCCAGTCCAAATTACAACTGGTCTGACTGGGGGGATGGCAAGTGTGGCTTGTTGATCTGTGCTCCACTGAAGAAGTCCACCATCAATACTGGCTCGAATATCGATGCCTGAGCCACCACCTTGGATCTTCTGATGGATGTCGAGTGCTTTTTGCAAGGGCCAATCCATAATGCGCGTTGCGACAACACAAGCGGCAGCGCTTCCTCCAAAACCAGGTTTGTTGTTTTTGGGAAGCGTTGTGACAGGGTTCCAGTCTCGAAAAGTCAGTTTGTGGTGTTTGGCGAATGGGGTTGCATGAGCGACGAAACGAAGGTCACCATTGGGGGTTTCGATGCCCGTGCCTTTAGAAATGAGGCATTCAACACCCCGATCTATTGCCAGTACCAATGCCGGGGCACCATCCAAGACGGCATATTCTCCCGCCAAGACCAGTTTGCCGGGTGCGCGAACGATATCGCCTTCGGACAATGTATCATCAAATGAATCAGAGAAGGTGCGTTCCATTTCCTGGCTCCAAAATATGGGTGGCAGACACCAACGGCGTGATGGTCTGTGCAATTTTGTCGGCAAACTCACTGGCGCACAATATTTTGACGTTCGGACCAGCATCCATGGTGTACCAACAGGGGACACCATTGTTTCGAAGCGTTTCAACAGCCTCTACAACGGCAAGGGTTTGAGGTTTCCAGTATCGAATGCTTGGTCGTGTGGTGAACATCGTGCTGAACATCTTTAGGGTGGAATGTTCCATTTGAGCACCCAACGTTTCCAAGTCTCTGTTGAGAATTGCTGTTTTTGCAATCTCAACATCTTGCTGTGCCGTCTCGCACCATGCTGTATACATTGGAGATGTACGTTGGGTGTCAAGCATGCCAGCCCTCGATGAAATGGGCTTTCTGTCAGAAGAAACTACGGCCATCACCATTTTGATATCCCAATGGTCTGCTGGAGCGATTTGCTTACCATGAGAGTCTCGACCATCAGGTTGTGTACCCATATGCCATTCTACCCAACCATCCCAAAAACTACGTGCCGCCGACCCTGACCCCTGTCTAGCCAGTGCAGACAATTCAGCCATACTTTTGTTTTGTCCAGCAGCAGTCGTGGCAGCCATCGCCAGCGCAGAGAAGGCCGATGCAGAAGATGCCAATCCTGCGGCAGTTGGAAAGTTGTTCTGAGAGACAACCGCACAGCGAGGGCGTTCTGGGTCTACCAAGTCG